>JAEYZK010000374.1 GCA_023428085.1 Pseudomonadota bacterium | reverse complement strand
CCTCGCGGGCGGGCGCGGCCGCCTCGACCGGGCAGGCGAGGAGCGCCGCCCGGAACGCGTCGGCGGTCGCGGGCCGGTCCTCGCGCTGCTTGGCGAGCGCGGCGAGCACGAGGCGCTCGAGCGCGGGCGCCACCCGCGTACCGGCCTCGGAGAGCGGCGGCGGCGGATCGTGCAGGTGGCGGGACGCCAGCCCGAGCGGCGTCTCGGCCACGAACGGCAGGCTGCCGGACAGGATCTCGTGGAGGATGACGCCGACGGAGTAGAGGTCGCTGCGCGGGTCGAGCGGCGCGCCGCGGATCTGCTCCGGGCTCATGTACGCCGGGGTGCCGAACACCGTCCCCTGCTGCGTGAGGCGCGACTCGACGTCCCCGTCGGCGACGGTGGCGATCCCGAAGTCGAGCACCTTCACGCGATCGGTCCCGTCGCGCGGATCGACCATCACGTTCGCCGGCTTGAGGTCGCGGTGGATGATGCCGAGGCCGTGCGCCTCGGAGAGCGCGGCCAGGATCTGCGCGCAGATCCCCACGGCCCGCGCCGCGCCGAGCGGGCCGGCGGCCGCGAGGAGCTGCGCGAGGGTGACGCCCGGGACGAGCTCCATCGCCATGAACAGCGTCCCGGTCTCGGTCTCGCCCGCGTCGAGGAGCGCCACCGAGTTCGGGTGCGAGAGCCTGGCCGCCGCCCGCGCCTCGCGATGGAACCGGGCCACCGCGCCGGCGTCCGCCGCGGCGCCGCGCCGGAGCACCTTGACCACCACCGTCCGGTCGCGCGCGAGGTCCGTCGCGCGGTACACGTCGCCCATGCCGCCGCGCCCGACGAGCGCGTGCAGGAAGTACGCGCCCGCGAGCGTCGCGCCGACGAGGGCCTCGGCGGCCTCGACCGCGCCGGCCGCGTGCAGCCCCGCGCCGCAGAACGCGCAGAACAGGGCGCCGGACGGCGCCTCGCGCTGGCAATCACCGCAGGCGGCCATGGGGCCCACATCGTAGCACGCCGGCGCCTCGACTCCGCGCGCCGGCCCGGCCCGCCGGTCGTCTACAATGTGATCCTCCATGTCGAGCGGATCCACGCCCCTCGCCCCGCTGATCGTGGTCGCGCGCGACGGCGGCGGGCGCGCGCGGCGCCAGGCGTTCCTGCGCTCGCCGGTGCGGGTGGGCCGCGATCCCGCGGGCGAGCTCGCCCTCGACGATCCGCACGTCTCCGCGCGGCACGGCCTCGTGGAGTTCGACGACGTCGAGATCCGCTACACCGACCTCGGCTCGCGCAACGGCTCGGCCCTCGACGGCCAGGCGGTGTCGCCGCACGCGACCGTCCGCGTCGCGCCGGGGCAGGAGCTCGCGCTCGGCGCGGTCCGCCTCGCGTTCGAGCGGGCGCCGTCCCCGCGGCGCGCGCCCGAGCGGCGCCCGGCCGAGCCGCCGGGGCACGACACGATCCAGCCCGGGGCCGTGACGGCGATGCTCCTGGCCCTGGCGCGCGCGCCGGCCGTGGACGCGGGGGAGGCGTGGGCGGCGAGCCTCCACGCCGGGCTCAAGGTCGGCCGGTTCGAGCTGGTGCAGGAGCTCGGGAGCGGCGGGTTCGGCGTGGTGTACGAGGCGCGGGATCTCCAGCTCGGGCGGCGGGTGGCGTTCAAGGCGATGCGCCCGGGCGGCGCGCTGGACGGGCCCGCGGGCGCGGGCGGGGACGGGCTCCTGCGCGAGGCGGAGGCGGCCGCGCAGCTCAGCCACCCGAACGTCGTCCAGCTCCACGACGCGGGCACCTGGGAAGGCGGTCCGTTCCTCATCTACGAGCTCCTCCGCGGCGAGGCGCTCGCGGACCGGCTCCTCCGCGGCGCGCTCCCGCCCTCCGAGGCGCTGCACGTCGCGGTGGAGGTGGGCCGCGCGCTCGCCCACGCCCACGCGGCCGGGGTCGTCCACCGCGATCTCAAGCCCTCGAACGTCTTCCTGACGGAGGAGGGCTGGGTGAAGGTCCTCGACTTCGGCCTCGCGCACGTGCTCGGCGGCGCCGGGAGGATCGAGGGAGGAACGCCGCGGTACATGGCGCCGGAGCAGGCGCGCCACGCCGTGCCCGCCGCCGCCGCGGACGTGTTCAGCGCGGCGGTCATGCTCCGGGAGACGTGGCTCGGGCCGGGGGTCCTGGACGCGCGGTGCCGGGAACCCGGGCCGCTCCCGGGCGCGCCGGCGCCCCTCGAGGAGCTCCTCGCGCGGGCGCTCGCGGAGGATCCCGCGCGCAGGCCGGGCGACGGCCGCGCGTGGCTCGAAGGGCTGCTCGCGGCGGGGCAGGCGGTCACGAAATGAGCGAGGGGCCGCTCCTCATCCCAGCTCCGCGGGCCGGCCTGGCCGCGCCCGGGAACGTCACCATGCTCCTCACTCGCGTCGCCGCCCTCCTCGTGGTCGCCGCCCTCCCGGCGGCGCCCGCCGCCGCGGAGGCCTTCGCGGTGCTGCCCGTGGCCGAGCCGCCCGGCCCGGACGCGGCCCTCGGGGATCTCGCCGCCGAGGTCCGGGCCGCGCTCGCCCTCCGTGGGGCGGGGGTGCTCGCGCCCGAGGTGCTGCGCGATCGGATGACCGGGGACGCGCCCGCGGGCGCGCTGGCCGCGGCCGACGCGGCGTACCAGGCCGCGCTCGACCTCCACGCGCGCGGCGACTTCGAGGGCTCGATCCGTGGGCTGCGGGCGGTGATCGCCGACCTCGAGTACCTGCCCGCCGGCGCCGAGGTTCACGCACGGTGGCAGCGGGCCATGCTCCGCCTCGCCCGCTCGGAGCAGGCCGTGGGCCGGCGCGGCGAGGCGCAGGCCGTGCTGCAGCGGCTCCTCCGGGTCGACCCGGCGCTCGAGGTGGATCCGCGCCTCTACCCGCCGGGCTTCCAGCGGCTCGTGGAGGAGGTGCGCGCCGAGACGCGCGCCCTGTGGACGCGCCGGCTCGTCGTCGAGGCGCAGGCGGGCGTGCAGGTCCTGCTCGAGGGACGGGGCGCAGGCCCGGCGCCGGTCGCGCTCGAGCTCCCGCCCGGCCGCTACCGGATCGCGGGCGCGCTGGGCGGCATCCGCTCGCGCGAGGTGACGGTGGACCTGACCGGTGAGGACCGGCGCGTCGAGCTGGATCTCTCGCTCGCGGAGGTGCTGCGGCCCGACCGCGGCCCCGGGCTGGCGCTGCCGCCCGGGGAGGCGGCGGGCCGGGTGATCGCGGCCGGCGCCTTCCTCGACCTCGACCGCGTGGTGTCGGTCCGGATCGGGGAGCAGGGCGGCCGGGCCTACCTCGCCGCGTCGCTCCACGACGCGCGCCGCGGCACGACGATGCCCGAGGGGCGCGTCTCCCTCGCCGACGGGCGGCTGCCGGCGGGCGGCGCGGCCGCGCTCGCGGCGCACCTCCTCGCCGGCGAGGTTTCACCAGTGGTCACCGTCGTGCCCGTGGCCGACCTCCGGCCGGTCCTCCCGCCCCTCGACGCGCCGCGGCGCGGGTGGCTCTGGGACGGCACGCGGCGGCCCGAGGCCCGGAGGTACGGGTGGATGGCGACCGGGGGCGCCGTCGCCGCGGTGGGTCTCGGCGTCCTCGCCCTCACGCAATCCCAGGCTTCCAGGGCAGCCTACGCCGACGCAAAGGGCATGCTCGACGAGGACGGAGATGTTGCCTTCGGGCACACGCTGGCGGAGTACAATGCGGCCATCCGGAGAGGTGACCGCGCGCGTGGCGTGGCGAACGGGTCGGCGATCGGCGCCGGGGTCTTCACCGTGAGCGCGGTCGTGCTGGGAGTCGTGAGCTACCGCCGGACCGGCGAGATCGGGCCGCTCCGGTTCTAGCGCGCGTCGCCGTCGCGACACGGAGAACTGGATGACCGAACCGACCTTGCCTCCGGACCGACGCCCGCGACCCGCGCGGCGGTGCGCGCTCGCGCTGGCGGCCGTGGGGGTCGCGGCCGCCTGCGGGGGCGGGGGGCGCCCGGACCCGATGCCCGGAGACCGGCCGGTGCTCCAGCTCTCGCAGACCCGCTTCTCGTACGAGATGCGGGCCTTCGAGGAAGGCTCGATCCCGCTCGCGCTCGGGGAGGTGAAGGTCATGAACTCCGGGGCGAAGCCCGATCCGCGGGGCGCGCCGACCTTCGCGTTCCAGTACCTCGAGGGCGACCAGTGGCTGGCGCTGGGCCTGCGCGATGCCCGCACCCTCGAGGTCGGGATCGCCGGCGCCTCGCTCGGCGGCATGGCCCAGGCGCTCGGCGGGGGGACCTACCGCGCCCATGTGATCGTCGAGTGGGAAGGCGCCGTGAACTCGCCGGCGACCGTGGACATCGAGCTCGTCGTCCGGCCCCACGCACAGGTCTGGGAGCTCGGGCAGCCGGTCGTGCAGCGCTACCGGGCGTCCCACACGACGACCGCGCTCGAGGACCGCGGCGCGCTCATCGTGGGCGGGCGGGACCTCTCGAGGGCGCAGCCGGAGGAGCCGGCGGCCGTGCTCGACTCGATCGAGCGGATGGATCCCGTGACGGGGATCTGGACCCAGACCGCCGCCCTGCGGCGCGCGCGGGAGGAGCACACCGCGACCCGTCTCCCCGACGGCCGGGTCTTCATCGCCGGCGGCCAGAACGCGGCCGCGCCGCACGCGCCGCCCGACGCGACCTGGGAGCTCTACGATCCCCTGGAGGACCGGATCGTGGACGAGGGCGCGCTCCTTCACCCGAGGTACGACCACGCCGCCGTGCTCCTCGAAGACGGCCGGGTGCTGCTCGTCGGCGGCTGGAACCGCGAGGACGGCCCCCTCGGCGGCACCCGGACCTGCGAGGTGTTCGATCCCACGGATCCCGCGGAGCCCATGAAGCCGGTGGGCTCCCTCCACGGGGACGCCGCCGAGACGACCGCCGCGGTCCGGCTCACCGACGGGCGGGTGCTGGTCCTGAACCAGGCGCCTCCGCCCCCCGGGGCGACCAGCGGGGACGAGACCGGGGCCGAGCTCTTCGACCCGGCTGCGGGCACGTGGACGCCCGTCGCGCCGCGGCCCCGGCGGAGCGTCCTGAGCGGCCTCGCGCCGCTGCCCGACGGGAAGGCCCTCGTCTTCGGCGGCCTGGACGCCGACGAGGTGGTAGATCCCGAGGCGCCCTTCGACGGGCTCCGCTACCTCGCGAACTCCGACGTCTTCGACCCCGCGACGGGCCGGTGGTCCGCGGCCGGGCCGCTCCGCGCGCCGCGCTTCATGATCCGCGACCAGGCCGTCGTCCTGCCCGACGGGAAGGTGGTCCTCGCCGGCGGCGCGTTCACGATCCTCCTGGGCCTCTCCGCGATGGTCGAGGTCTTCGACCCCGCGACGCGGACGTGGACGCTCACCGGGTCCCTGACGACGAGCCGCGGCTTCCACACGGCGACCCTCCTCGAGGACGGCGCCGTGCTCGCCACGGGCGGGTGGCCGGACAACGCGGAGTCCCGCGCCGAGCTCTGGCGTGCGCCCTCGCAGTGAGGCGGGGAGGATCACGCGATGCCGATCGGCCGTTCACCCGCCCTGGCCTCCTGCCTCGCCGTCGTCATCGCCGCCTGCGGCGGCGGGAGGCCGTCGCCCCTCCCCGGCGATCGCCCCACGATCCAGCTCTCGGTGCGTGCGCTCTCGTTCGAGATGGACGCCTACGTGCCGTCGTCGGTCTCGCCGGAGTCGGCGCAGGTGATCGTCACGTCCTCCGCGCCGCTCCCGGGGGCACCCACCGCGACGGTGCAGTACGAGACCGGCGCCGGCTGGCTCGCCCCCGCGCTCACGCCGGACGCCTCCGGGGGCGCGCTCCGCGTGGCGGCGCAGCCCGGGCTGCTCGCGGCGGGGACGTACCGGGCCCTCGTGCAGGTCCGCTGGGCGGGCGCCGCGAACACCCCCGCCGCCGTGGCGGTCGAGCTCGCGATCCGCCCGCATCCGCAGACCTGGCGCTCCGGCCCGCCGCAGCGCACCGCCGCGAGCCGCTGGGGACACACGACCACGCCGCTCCTCGACGGCGGCGCCGTTGCGGCGGGTGGCTTCGCGGGAGAGCCCCGCGTCGAGCGCCTGGAGGCCGGCGGCCGGTCGTGGTCGGACGCGGGGACGCTGCAGCAGCCGCGGTACAACCACACCGCGACCTTGCTCGCGGACGGGCGGGTGTTCTTCGCGGGCGGCGAGAGCCAGCAGCAGCGGCTCCCTTCGCCGCGCGAGACATGGGAGCTCTGGGACCCGCGCGAGGACCGGGTGACCTCGGGGGGGCCGCTCGCGGGCGCCCGCGCGTGGCACGCGGCGGTGCGGCTCCTCGACGGGCGCGTGCTCCTCGTCGGCGGGTACCGCGTCGTGGACGGGAAGACCGTCGCCACGCAGAGCTGCGAGATCTTCGACCCGGCGTCGGGCACGACGGCCGAGACGGGCGCGCTCCACGGCGTCGCCCCGGAGGCGAGCACGCCGGCCGAGGTCGCGGCGGTGCTCCTCGAGGACGGCAGCGGGCGGGTGCTCGCGGTCACCTGGACGCCCGGGAGCAGGGCCATCGGCGCGGAGCTCTTCGATCCGGAGGGCGAGCGCTGGACCCCGGCCGCGTCGCGCGGGCAGCCGCGCGTCCATCACGGGATCGCCGCCCTCCCGGACGGCCGCGTGCTCGTGTTCGGCGGCTGGGACCCGGAGGCGTCGCTCGGTCTCCGCAGCGCGGAGCTCTACGACCCCTGGCAGGACGCGTGGACGCGGGCCGGCGAGCTGCACGTCGTCCACGCGTACGTCGGCTCCGCGGCCGTGATCCTGCCGGGCGGGGACGTGCTCGTCGCCGGCGGCGCGCTCAACCGTCCCGACGAAGACCCGTTCCTGTTCACGGAGCTCGTCGAGACCTTCGATCCCGCGACCGGCGCGTGGTCGATCGCGGGCGCGCTCCAGCAGCCGCTCTTCATGCACACCGTCACCCGCCTCGCCGGCGGAAGCGTCTGGGCGGTGGGCGGGGTGCGCGACGCGGACGGCGCGCCCGAGCTCTGGCGCCCGCCGGAGCCCTGACGGATGACCCCCCCCGTGCCCGGCTACCCGCGCGCGCTCGTCGTCGTGGTCCGCGATCCGGTCGGGGTCACCCGCCACGCCTACCTGCGCTCGCCCGTGCGGATCGGGCGCGATCTCCGCAGCGAGCTGCTCCTCGAAGCGCCCGAGGTCGGGGAGCGGCACGGCCTCGTCCAGTTCGACGAGCGGGAGGTCTGGTACACGGATCTCGGCGCGGAGGGCGGGACGGTCGCGGGCGGGCGGCGGCTCGCGGCGAACGCGCCGGTGCGGCTCGATGCCGGGGCCGCGCTCGAGATCGGCCCCGTCCGGCTCACGTTCGAGCGCGGCACCCTGCCCGGCGCCTCGCTCGCCGCGATCCGTCCTGGGACGGTCTCCGGCATCCTGCGCGAGATGGCCCGCGCCCCGGACGCGCCGCGCGACGACGCGTGGGCGGCGCCCCTCCACCCCGGGCTCGCGATCGGCCGGTTCGAGCTCGTGCGGGAGCTGGGCCGCGGCGGGTTCGGCGTCGTCTTCGAGGCCCGCGACGGGAAGCTCGGGCGGTCGGTCGCGTTCAAGGCGCTTCGCCCGCTGAGCGCGCTCGAGGCGGGGCTCGGCACGGAGTTCCTCGAGCGGGAGGCGGAGGCGGCGGCGCAGCTGTCGCACCCGCACATCGTCCGGCTCCTCGACGCCGGGAGCTGGGCCGGGGGCCCCTACGTCATCTACGAGCTGCTCCGGGGCGAGGGGCTCGAGGTGCGGCTCGCGCGCGGGGCGCTCGCGCCCGACCGCGCGCTCGAGATCGCGGTGGAGGTGGCCCGCGCGCTCGCGCACGCGCACGAGGCGGGGGTGGTCCACCGCGACGTCAAGCCCTCGAACGTCTTCCTCACCGGGGAGGGCTGGGCCAAGGTCCTCGACTTCGGCCTCGCCCACGTGCTCGGCGCGTCGCGGCAGCTGCCCGGCGGGACCCCGCGGTACATGGCGCCCGAGCAGTTCGGGCGCTCCGCGCCCGACGCGCGCGTGGACGTCTTCGCGGCGGCGCTGGTGCTGCGCGAGGCGTGGCTCGGCCCCGGGCTCGACGACCCGCGGCTCCGCGCGCCGTCGCCGCTGCCCGGCGCGCCGCCGAGCCTCGACGAGCTGCTCCGGCGCGCGCTCTCCGAGGATCCCGCCGGCCGCCCTCCCGACGGGAGCGCCTGGCTCGCGGGGCTCCTCGCGGCGCAGCGCGACCGGGCGCGGCCCGGCCCGGCCGAGGATGGGGAGCGCGGGGACGAGACATGACTCCCCCGGATGCGCGGAGCCGGCCGGAGCTGTGGCGGGCGCCGGCGCGGTAGAGGCGACGCAGCCCGGAGCCGCGGGGGGGGCGCAGCCCCCGGCTCAGTGGTGCTCCGAGGCCAGGTCCGGGTGCTTCTCGATGAACTCGTCGAACGTCCCCGGGAAGTCGAGCACGGGCTCGCCGCGGTGGAGGGACCAGATGCGCGACCCGACCTCGCGGATGAGCTCCTGGTCGTGCGTCACCACGATGACGGTCCCCTCGTACCGCTGGAGCCCCTCGGACAGCGCCGCGATCGACTGGAGGTCGAGGTGGTTCGTGGGCTCGTCGAGGACGAGCACGTTGTCCTTGAACAGCATCAGCTTCGCCATGAGGAGGCGGACCGTCTCGCCGCCGGACAGCGTGGCCGTCGGCTTCATCCGCTCCTCGCCCGAGAAGAGCATCCGCCCGAGGAGGCCCGAGATCTCCTCGTTGTGGAGCTTGTCCTCCAGCTCGCGGAGCCAGCCGAACGCGGTCGTCCCGGGGCGGATGACGCCGGCCTGGTCCTGCGGGAGGTAGCCGACCTGCGCCTGGTGCCCCCACTTCACGTGGCCGCGGTCCGGCGGGAGCTCGCCCGCGATCATCTTCACGAGCGTGCTCTTGCCGACGCCGTTCCGGCCGATGACGCAGATCCTCTCGCCGCGGGTGACGAGGGCGCTGAACGGCTGGACGACCTCGTTGCCGCCGTAGGCCTTGGAGATGTCCTGGATCTCGAGGGTCTGCTTCCCGGAGGGCGCCTTCAGCTCGAACTTGATGAAGGGCGCGGCGATGTTGGACCGCTTCAGGTCCTCGAGGCGGAGCTTCTGCATCGCGCGGATGCGGCTCTGCACCTGCGACGCGCGCGTGCCGGCGTGGAACCGGGCCACGAACTCCTGGAGCTGGGAGATCTTCTTCTTCTTCTCCTCGTTCTCCGACTCGACGCGCGACCGGACCTGCGCCTTCTGCCGGACCATGTCGTCGTAGCCGCCCGGGTAGAGGATGATCGTCTCGTAGTCGATGTCCGCGATGTGCGTGCAGATCGCGTTCAGGAAGTGGCGGTCGTGCGAGATGGTGATGAGCACGCCCTCGAAGGCGTGCAGGAACTTCTCGAGCCAGCGGATCGAGTCGATGTCGAGGTTGTTCGTGGGCTCGTCGAGGAGCAGCCCCTGCGGCTTCCCGAAGAGCGCCTGCGCGAGCAGGACGCGGAGCTTGTAGCCGCCGGCGAGCGCCCGCATCGGCTGGTCGTGCCAGGGCTCCTCGATGCCGAGGCCCATGAGCAGCTCGCTCGCGTCCGCCTCGGCCGAGTACCCGTCCTCCTCGCCGATGACGCCCTCGAGCTCCGCGAGCCGGTGCCCGTCCGCGTCGTTGATCTCCGGCTTCGCGAGGAGCCGCTCCTTCTCGCTCATCGCCTCCCAGAGGAGCTGGTTCCCCATGAGGACGACGTCGAGGACGCGGTTGTCCTCGTACCGGAAGTGGTCCTGCCGCAGGATGCCGAGCTTCTTCGGCTTGTGGATCTGCCCCGAGTCGGGCTCCTCGTCCCCGGACAGGATCTTCATGAACGTCGTCTTGCCGGCGCCGTTCGGGCCGGTGAGGCCGTACCGGTTCCCTGGGGCGAAGGCGACGTCCACGTCCTCGAAGAGCTTCTTGGGGCCGTAGGCCTTGCTGACGTTCTGGACGGAGATCATCGAAGCGGCCTTTTAGCGGAAGCCGGTGTGATTTGCGACCGTCAACGCGGTGCGCGCGGCGACCCGGCACGGAGCGCCGCAGGTCTCGACCCTCCCAGGCGCCCACGGTAGTCTCCCGCCCGGTGACCCACTCCCGCGACCGCTCCACCGCGCCGGCGCCGGCCCGCGGCGCCGCGCCGCTCACCCTCGCGATCGGGGCGACGGTCCTCGCCCGCGCCGCGGCGGCGGGCTCGGTGGAGAGCCTGCGCGCGGAGCTCTGGCTCACCGATCAGGCGCTCGGCACCCTCGCGTCCGCGTTCGCCGGGGCCTACGCCGCGGCGCTGCCGGCCGGGGCGTTCCTGGCCCGGAGAGGAGCGCGGACCCGGCTCCTCGTCGTCGCGGGCCTCGCGCTCTGCGGGATCGCGACCGCCGCCTCGGCGCTCGCGCACGGCTTCTTCTGGCTCGCCTTCGGTCGGTTCGGCGCCGGCCTCGGCGCCGGGGTCGCGGCGGGCGCAGCCGCGGGCCTCCTCGCGCGCGGGGAGCCGGGGGCGCGGAG
>JAEYZK010000366.1 GCA_023428085.1 Pseudomonadota bacterium | reverse complement strand
GGCGGGGGCAGGCCGCGCTGCGGGCGCGGGCGCGGGCCCGGGGAGCGGCGGGGGCGCCCCCGGCCCGGCGACGGCGGCCAGGCCGTCGTCCGGCACGACGGCCAGGTCGTAGCTGCCGATCTCGACGAGATCGCCCTCGCGGAGCCGGCGCCGCGCCGTGATCCGCTCGCCGTTGACGCGCGTCCCGGTGAGGCTCCCGAGGTCCTCGACGAACGGGACGCCGTTCACGAGCAGGAAGCGGGCGTGGCGCCGCGAGACGTCGCGATCGGGCAGCCGGAACCGGTTCCCCTCCTGGGCGCGCCCCACCGTCAGGTCCGCCGTGGAGAAGGGCAGCACGCTGCGGGTCCCGGCCTCGTCCTCGATGACGAGCTTCATGGCCGCTCACTCGCCCGCGGACGCCGGAGACCGCTGGCTGGCGCGCGCCAGCCGCCGCACCACCTTGCTGCCGTCGCGCTCCGGCAGGACGACGAGCTGGTCCACCTCGTAGCCCGGCAGCGTGAGGTCCAGCCGGTGGGGCGCGTCCACCTTCACCTTCGAGACCGTGACCGGCGTCGTCCCCACGACCCGCCCATCGAGGCGGACCTCCGCGCCCGGCGGCACGCTCTCGATCGTCAGCCAGCCCATGGAGCTCTGCAGGGTGGCGTGCACGCGGCGCACGATCTTCCCCGGCTCGGGCTCGAGCGCCATCGTGTACTGCTTCGCGCCGTGCGCCTCGACCACGAGCTCGTGCGGCCGCGAGAGCCAGACGCCCTCGACCACGGCCGGCGTCTTGCCCACCGCGGTCCCGTCCAGCGTCACCTCGGCCCCGGCCGGCTCCGAGGTCACGACGAGCACGCCCGGGCGGATCCACGTCTCGGCGCCGAGGTAGAGGCCGGCCGCGCCGGCCACCGCCACGACCAGGCCGATCAGGATCGCGGTCGAGACGCGCACGCCGTCCCGCACCACGGTCCGCGGCCGCGCGCCGCGCCGCGCCCCGGGCCGCGACGGCTCGGTGGTGGGGAGCTCGGACTGCAGCTGCGCGACGTGCGACTCGAAGACGGGCTGCGGCCCGTCCCCGCCGAGGGCCACCGGCTGCGACGTCCCCGCCGGCGCGGAGAACCGCTCGTACTCGCCCTCGACCTGCCGCTCGGCGAGGTTCGCGAGCACCTTCATGATGAGCGGGTCGTGGGCCCGGGCGGTCCGCTGGCGGGAGATCTTCTCGGCGAACACGGCCTTCATCTGCGTGCCGAGCAGGTCCTGGACGGACGAGATGGCGGTCGGGAAGAGCGCGTCCACGAGCGCGTCCGCGAAGGAGCGGGCGTCGGAGAACCGGTTCTCCGGATCGTAGGCGAGGGCCTTCGAGAGGATGGCGTCGAGGTCCTTCGGCAGGCGCGGGTCGATGGCGGTGGGGGGCACCACCCGCGCCTTGCGCGAGGTGACGAGCGAGTCCACGTCCGTCGCGCGCGGGAAGGGCTTCTGCTTCGTGAGCAGCTCGTAGAGGACGATGCCCGCGGCGAACAGGTCCACCCGGTGGTCCCACCGGTGCTCGATGGAGGCCTGCTCGGGCGCGACGTACCCGAGCTTCCCCATCAGCATGCCCTCCTTGTAGTTGGAGAGGCCGGTCGCCGCGCGCGCGATCCCGAAGTCGAGCAGCTTGATCTCGCCCTCCCAGGAGATGAGCGCGTTGTCCGGCGAGACGTCGCAGTGGACGATCTCCAGCGGCCGGCCCTGGCCGTCGGTCTTGCGGTGCGCGTAGTCGAGCCCGGTGAGGAGCTGGAGCACGATGAAGATCGCCTGCTCCGGCGAGAGCGGCTGGCCGGCGCGGCTGAACGTCTGCATCATCTCCTTCATGGAGACGCCGTTCACGAGCTCCATCGAGATGAAGTAGTTCCCGTCGATCCGGCCGCACTCGTAGACCTGGGCGATGTTCGAGTGGGTGAGCTGGACGGTGAGCTTCGCCTCGTTCACCAGCATCTTGATGAAGCCCTCGTCCTGCGCGCGCGCAGGGAGGATGCGCTTCACCACCAGTTCCTTCTCGAACCCGCCGGCGCCGGGGACCCGGGCGCGGAAGATCTCCGCCATGCCGCCCACGGCGAGCCGCTGCAACAGGTAGAACTTGCCGAACAGATGCGGCTTGAACTCGGAGGAGTTTGGAGCGATCGCCGCCTCGGGCACCTCGGGAGCTTAGCCTGCCCGGACGGGGGGCTACAAGCGGACGGTCGCCCCCTCCCGCGCTCAGGGCCCCGCGCTGCCGGGGACCTCGAGCGCCTCGCCCAGCCGCCGCCGCAGGAGCGCGCGGGCGCGGTGGACGCGCACCTTGAGCGCGCTCACGCCCACGCCGGTCAGCGCCGACATCTGCTCGTAGGAGAGGCCGTCGAGGTGGAAGAGGACGAACGCCTCCCGGCACGCCGGGGGGAGGTGCGCGACCCCGGCCGCGAGCGCCTCCATCGACTGCCGCGCACCCACCTCGCGCTCGGGATCCCACGCAGTCCACAGCTCCTCACCCGAGAGGCTGGCGGGCCGCTCGGACCGGCAGCCGGCGCGGAGGAAGTCCCGGCATCCGTTGGCGGCGATGCTGTAGAGCCAGTGCCGGACCGTCCCCTCGCCGCGGAAGCTGTCCAGCCGCGAGAGGGCGCGCACGAACGCCTCCTGGCAGAGGTCCTCGCCGAGGCGCCCGTCGTGGAGCAGCCGCGCGCAGAGCGACCGGACCCCGCTCGCGTGACGGCGCACCACCTCGCCGAAGGCCTCGGTGTTGCCGGCGCACGCGCGGGCCACCGCGCACCGGTCGGCGACCTCCGTCGCCTCGGCCTCGAGCGCCACGCCCGCCAAGGGCGGCGCTGCTGTTTCGGCGGCTAGGCTATCGAGCGGCCGGGCCATGCAGACCCCCCCCTCCAGCTCGTGCGAGGAAACGAAGCCTAACGCTTCGCCGCGCGTCCGGGCGGGCCACGGGGCCCACCTCCCCGAAAGACCGCACACGCTCGATTTCCCTCAGGGAAAACCCCGGTCTACTCGCGGGGAAGGTGGCCGTGACTCCGAGTAAGAACGGACCCGGGCGCGATCCGGGGACGGGCGCGGAGGCTCGCTCCGGGATCCACGAGTCCTCGCAGGACCGTGGGCGCGGCGAGGACCTCGGGGCGGGCGCCAGGGCGCTGGCACGCGCCGTGCTCTCACGGGCGGTCCGGGCCCCGCGCGCCACGCGGCCGCGCGCCGGGCCTTCGGCGAGGGAGGGACACCGTGTCCGGTACCGTGAAGCGCGTGCTCGACGCCATCATCGCGGCGCGGGGGAGGAACAACCCCACGTTCATCGAGGCCACGCGCGCGAAGCTCATCCTCAAGGGCATGAACCCTGCCCGGTTCACCGACTCCACCCCCGACGATCCGGCCGCCGTCGCCCGGGCCCGGCAGCTGGCCGCCGAGTTCGGCGTGGACGTCCAGGAGACCCCGTGAGCTCGATCCAGGCTGCGTTCACCCGAGGTGCTACCCCCGCCGCCGCCGCGCGGGAGCTGCAGGAGCGGCTCGGCGCGCCGGCTCCCCGGCTCGTCCTCTACTTCGCCACCCCGGCCCAGGAGCCCGCCGCGCTCGCGGCCGCGATGGAGGCGGCCTTCGCGCCCGCGGTGGTGATCGGCTGCACCAGCGCGGGCGAGCTCGTGAGCGGCGCGATGCTCGAGGGCACGGTCGTCGCGATGGCCCTCGGGCCCGACGTGGTCGCCGAGGTCGCCGTCGAGGTGCTGGAAGGGCTCCGGGCGGGGGCGGACCGGGTGCCCGCCGCGTTCGAGGGGTTCGGCCGGAGGCTCGGCGTCCCGATGCGGAAGCTCGACCCCTCGCGGCACGTCGGGCTCGTGCTCGTGGACGGCCTCTCGGGCGCCGAGGAGCGGGTCATGGACTCCATCGGGAGCCGCACGGACGTGCTCTTCGTGGGCGGCGCGGCGGGCGACGGCCTCGCCTTCCGCGCGACCCACGTGTTCGCGGGCGGGAGGGCGATCCCCGACGCCGCGGTGCTCGCGGTGCTCCGCCTCGAGCGCGGGTTCAGCATCCTCAAGACGCAGTCCTTCGCGACCACGGGGAAGCGGCTCGTCGCGACGGAGGTGGACGAGGCCAGCCGCACGGTCCACGCGTTCGACGGCCGGCCCGCGGCGCAGGCCTACGCCGCCGCCCTGGGCGTCGCCCCCGAGGCGCTCCCGGCGCTGTTCGCGCGCCACCCCCTGGGCCTCATGGCAGGCGACGAGCCCTTCGTGCGGAGCCCGCAGCGCGTCGTGGGGGAGGCGGTGAAGTTCTACTGCGCGATCGCGGAGGGCGCGGAGCTGGAGATCCTGCGCTCCACCGACATCGTCGAGGAGACCCGGCTGGCCCTGGAGCGGAAGCGGCGGATGCTGGGCGGGATCTCGGGCCTCGTGAACTTCAACTGCATCCTCCGCACGCTCGAGCTCCAGAAGAACGGGCAGACCGCGGCGTACGGCGCGCTCTTCGCCGACGTCCCCACCGTCGGGTTCAGCACCTACGGCGAGGAGTACCTCGGCCACGTGAACCAGACGGCGACGATGCTCGTGCTGCGGTAGCCCGGGGCGGGCCCAGGTTATGCTGGGCCCGTGATCGCCGATCGGCAGCGCAGGAACGCCCGCGCCCGGGCCCGGCTCTCCGCCGCCCTCCGGGCGGCGCTGTCCGGGCTCGGGTACGAGGAGGTCGAGACGCCGGTGCTCGTGCCGGCGCCCGGCATGGAGCCGCACATCGACGCGTTCTGCGCGCCCTTCCGCCCGGAGGGCGGCGGGCGGGAGCGGCCGCTCTGGCTGCACACGAGCCCCGAGTACGCGATGAAGCGGCTCCTCGCGGACGGGTTCGAGCGGATCTTCCAGCTCGCCCGCGTCTTCCGGAACGGCGAGCTCTCCCGCACCCACAACCCCGAGTTCACGATGCTCGAGCTCTACCGGGCGGGCACGGACTACCGGGGGATCATGGCGGACACGGAGCGGGCCCTGGAGGCGGCGGCCCGCGCCCTCGCGCCCGACGGGGCGCCGCGCGCGACGCGGGGCGGGCGCGTCCTCGATCTCGCCGCGCCGTTCGAGGCGCTCACGGTGGAGGAGGCCTTCCGGCGCCACGCGGGCGTCGAGCTCGGCGCCTGCGACGGGGACGCCGGACGGCTCGCGGCGGCGGCGCGCGCCGCGGGGCACGACCCGGGCCCGCCGGGCGAGAGCTACGACGACGTCTTCTTCCGGGTGATGCTCGACGCGGTCGAGCCCCGGCTCGGCGCCGCGCGGCCGACCTGGCTCGTGGACTGGCCGGCGCCGATGGCGGCGCTCTCGCGCGTGAAGCCGGAGGACCCGCGCTGGGCCGAGCGGTTCGAGCTCTACGCGGGCGGGCTCGAGCTCGCGAACGGCTACACCGAGCTCACCGACCCGGTCGAGCAGCGGTCGCGCCTCGTGGAGGAGCAGGCGCTCCGCGCGCGGCTGGGACGGGCGGTGTACCCGCTCGACGAGCGGTTCCTCGAGGCCGTGGGCCGCATGCCGCCCGCGGGCGGCGTCGCCGTCGGCCTCGACCGCGTGCTCATGCTCCTCGTCGGCGCGGAGTCGATCGAGGACGTGCTGCTGTTTCCGGCGCACGGGTTCTGGGAAGACTGAGGAGACCTCTTCATGCACCGCTCGATCGCCACCCTGATCTCCGCCGCCCTCCTCGCCTGCGGCGGCGACGCCAGTCCGCCGCGGCCGCCCGGGGCGCCCGCGGCGCTCGTCGCGAACACCGGCAGCGAAGCGTTCTCGGTCGGCTGGAGCGCGCCCCGGAGCGACGGGGGCGCGGCGATCGGCGAGTACCTGGTCACGGTCACGCCGCCGCTGCCGGGCGGCGGCGCCACCGCCGGGCGGACGGCGCGCTTCGGCGAGGCGACGAACGGGACGACCTACACCGTCTCGGTCGCCGCCCGGAACGCCGCCGGCACGGGGCCGGCGCGGACGGTCGAGGTGACGCCGCGCGCGTACCCCGCCGGCGGCGAGCCGCTCCTCGAGGTGGTCGGCGACGTCAGCCCCTCCGGCATCTACGATCCGTCGGTGGTCGTCTCGGGCGCGCGGGCGTGGCTCGCCTACTCGTCCGTGGACTACCACGTGAACGGGCAGGGGCACCGGGTCCAGGACGTCGGGATCCGGATCGCGCGCAGCGACGACGGCGGCGCGACGTGGACGTACGTGCGGACGGTCGCCGCGCCGGGTGCGGCCGAGCTCGCCGACCCGGGCGGCCAGGTCTGCGGCGAGCCGGTGTGCGAGGGGCGCTGGGCGTACGAGACCTCGTGGCTGGTCGAGGATCCCGCGGCGCCGTCGGCCGAGCGCTTCCGGCTGTACGCGCACCAGTACTTCCTCTACCCGCCGCACGCGTCCGCCGCGGGCCACAGCGCGACCAAGTACCACCTCGGCGCGATCGTCGTCTGGACCGCCGCCGCGCCCGACCAGCTGGGGGGCACGCCGCGGACGGCGCTCCGCTGGAACCTGACGCCCGCCGCGTTCACGGGCGGTGTGAACGTGAACGGCCTCGGGTCGGCGCGCCGGCGCTCCTCGCGGGCCCGGATCCGGCGCCGGTGCTCGTGGTCACGCCGTCGTACGGCGGCGCCTACGGCGGGTGCGCGGTGATCCCGTTCGAGGACGCGGACGCCGGGACCATCCGTCGGATCGATGGCCTGCCGGCGTTCATCCGGTGGGACAGGATGGCCGAGAACACGATGGGCGGCGCCTGCGCCGCGGCGCGGCTCCCCGGGCTCGGGCTGCTCCGGAGCCAGGTGAGCGGGGCCACGGGGTGGCCGCCCGTCTTCGGGATCGTGCGCGGCGCGGGGCTGTGAGGGGCGATGGGCTCCGGCAAGTGCGGCCGCTCACCCTGAGTCCCGTCGGAAGTGAGCCTGTCGAAGGGCGAGGGGCGAGAGGTCACGCTACGGCCCGGATCGGAGCGCCTCTTCCCTGGCGCGCGCGAGCAGGTCCGCGACGCCGAGCCGAGGGGCCCAGCCGTCCAGGTACGCCTCGTCGAGCGCCCCCCGGCCCAGCCGCAGCACCTGGACGACGTCCCGCCACTGTCGCTCCGAGACCGAGCCGCCGTCGCGGTACCTGAGCAGCTTCCGGAGCACGCTGTCCTCGGGGCTCTTCACGAAGAGCCGCTGCCCGGGGCGGACCTCGATCGGCCGCCGGCGCTGGAACTCGGCGGCGTCGAACGCGCCCTCACGCAGCACGAAGAGATCGATCTTCGTGAGCAGCGGCAGGAAGAAGACGTTCCAGGAGCTCCGCTCGCGCGCGGCGCGCCCGAGCGCCTCCTCGTCGACGTCGAAGTCCGGCCCGAGCGCGGCGACGAGCTCGGCCACCTTCGCCGCGGGGAGGTCGACGACGAGGTCGATGTCGTTGGTGGAGCGAGGCTCGCCCTGGAGCGACGAGGCGAGCGAGCCGCCGAGGAAGTAGCCGATCCCGGTCCGCTCGAGCGCGGCAGTCACGCGCAGGGTGACGTCGATGACATCCACGGGGAGCTCACGCCACGTCGGCGGGGACCGAGCCGAAGAGCCGCTCCGCGGCCGCCCTGCCGTAGAGCCGCGCCGCGAGGCGGCACCTGATCTCGTCCTCGCCGGCGTCCGGGTAGCGCTGGCGGATCCCCGCCTCGGCGAGGTCCCGGACCCCCTGCGTCAGCCCGGCGGCGATGGCGAGCCGCTCGTGCGGGGAGAGCGCGCGGAGCCGCTCGGCCCAGCGCGCCTGGAGCTCGGGGCTGGTGTCGCCCGACATGGCAGGGACCATAGCGCCCGGGACGGGATCGGTCCACCGCGGCGGGCCCCGTCCCCGAGCCGGGGGAAGCGGCGCGGCCTACTTCCCCGCGACCGGGTCCGGCATCCCCTCGACCACCACCGGATCGCTCTGCTCCATGAGGTGCGGCGCCTCCTCGATGTGGGCGAGGTCGATGTAGTGCCCCGACCGGCGGGCCTTGGTCTCGAGGTAGAAGCGGTTGTGCTCGTTGGGCGGGATGACGTGGGGGATCCGCCCGGCGACGTTCACGCCGTGCTGGGTGAGCTGCCGGATCTTCTCCGGGTTGTTGGTGATGAGCCGGATCGACCGGAGCTGGAGGCTCCAGAGCATGTGGGCGGCGACGGCGTAGTCGCGCTCGTCGTCGCGGAAGCCGAGCGCGAGGTTCGCCTCGACGGTGTCGAGGCCCTGCTCCTGGAGCGCGTACGCGCGGATCTTGTTGATGAGGCCGATGCCGCGCCCCTCCTGCCGCAGGTAGAGGAGCACGCCGCGCTCCTCCCGTCGGATCGCCGCGAGGCCCTCCGTGAACTGGTCGCGGCAGTCGCAGCGGAGCGAGCCCATCACGTCGCCGGTCAGGCACTCCGAGTGGAGCCGCACCGGGACGTCGGCGGCACCCACCACGTCGCCGTGGACCAGCGCGACGTGCTCCTTGCCGTCGCGGTTGTTCCAGAAGGCGACGATCCGGAACGGGCCGAACCGCGTCGGCAGCTGCGCGACCGCCACCACCCGCACGCAGACCTTCGAGGGTCCGAACCCGTCGCACTCGTGGTCCTGATCCCGCAGCACGAGCTGCGTGAGGGCGTCGTCCTTCGGCTGGGTTTCCGTGCTCACCGTGCCTCCGAGGTTTCCAGGATCCGCCGCGCCAGCGCCCGGCCGGAGAGCCAGGCGCCCTCCACGCCGCCGCCCCGGCCGAAGCGATCGCCGCAAAGCCCCACACGCCCGCCGCCGCGGAGGGGCAGGAGCATCGGCCCGGCGAGCTCGGCCGCGAGGCCGTTCCGGGCGAAGTCCCACCGGTGCGCGTCGGCGACCCGCGGCGCGGCCGCCCACGGCCCGAGGATCCGCGCCGCCTCCTCGAGGAGGGCGCGCGCCCAGCCGCGGTCGTCGGCGTGCGCGCGCGACCAGGCCGCCTGCGCCTGGTAGACGATCGCCGGCCCCGGCATGCGCCGCTTGCTCGACTCGTTGGACGCGAGCTGCAGCACCTTCGAGTCCTCGGGCAGGCAGAGCTGCCACGCGGGGACGGGGACGTCCTTCGGATAGAGCGCGAGCAGGGTGAGGCAGGGCTCGGAGCGGGAGAGCCCGAGCACCGCGCGGGCGGCGGCCAGCTCGGGCTCGCCCTCGAGCGTGGCGAGCAGGCCGTCGAGCTGCTCGGCCGCCATCGCGAGCACGACGGTCCCCGCCTCGAGCGCGGCGCCGTTGTCGAGCCGCACCGCGACCGCGGCGGGGCGCGCCTCGAGCCGCGCCGCGTTCGCGCCGAGCCAGAGCTCGAGGTCGCGGGAGAGGTGCTTCGGGAAGGCGGCGACGCCCTCTGCCCAGGCGGTCCGCGTCTCGGCGGGCGAGAGCGCGGCAGGCTGGCAGGGCCGTCCCGTGCCACGCACCTGCGTCGGCCATCCCGGGAGCACCGTCGCGTCCACCGCGCGGAGCGCCGCCAGGAACTCCGGATCGCGGCCGTGGAGGAACGTGACCCCGAAGTCCATCGGGTGGTCCTCCACGCGGCGCGTCGCGCACCGCCCGCCGACGCCACGGGCACGGTCGAGGACCGGCGGGCTCCGCCCCGCGACCGCGAGCGCGCGGGCGCAGGAGAGGCCGGACACGCCGGCGCCCACCACGAGGACCGGGACGCGGGCGAACTCGGGCATGGGGGGCATTGTAGCCTTTCGGTCGGATGGCGGCGTGCGGCGCAGCTTGCGGCGGCGAAGGTGGCGTGCGTCTCCCCGTTCGATGGCGAGACCGAGGGGTGGTTTCCGATAGGTGTCCGGCCTGGGAGGAGCGTGGCGTTCGGACGCTGGGGGACGACCGGTCCCCGTGCGCGGCTCGTCGTGAGTCTGCGCGGGTAGACTTCAGTAGCAGGCGCCAGTGAGCCACGTCCGCTCGAACCGACGCTCCTGGAGGTCCTCGTCCCGGATCAGTACCTGCAGGTTCCCGGAGTCGCCCCACATGAACCCCGCGCGCCCGTCCGAGCCGATCTGCCAGAGGAGCCGCCAGCGTCGCGCGGCGGCTCGAAGGTCTGCGGCGCCGGCACCCTTGTACGCGGCGGAGGCCGGCTGACCGCGCGCCAGCGCCTCGACCACCGGGCGTGGGTCGTCCTGGATCCACGTCGCGTAACCGAGGAGCTGGTGCATGGTCAGGTCCTCCGGCGGCAGGAGCTCCTCGAAGTACGTCTCCCACAGTGCGTCCGACTCGCGCGGAATGGCGACGAGCCCCTCGGTCTCGTCGTAGGTCGGGAGCGAGGTCATCGCGGTCGCCCCCAGGAGCAGCTCGGGCCCGGTGAAGGGGCGCGGCCGGGAGGCGCCGTCTCCGGGCAGCTCGGCGGCCGCCGCGCCCGCTTGCCGGCGCACCTGCGCGAAGTCCACGTGACCCACGAAGAACATCGGCCCGTCCTTCCCCTCGGGCCACGAGGTCCCGGGCGGCACGAGCGGCCTCCCACCGAACTGCGCGGCGGCCCCGGTCGGATCGGCGGGCGCGTCGAGGCGGATGGCGGGACGCGCGGCGGCCTCGATCGTCGGCCGGTACGGCTCGAGCGCGGCGGGCAGGGCGAGGGGCATCACGCGATCATCGCGCGAGGCGACGATGCGGACAAGGCTGGCATCTGCGGCCCCGCATGTCCGCTCGTGCTGAGCTTGTCGAAGCACGAGCGGTGAAGGGATCGCCTCTACGGGCCGAGGTGGGGTCCGGTCTCGCTCGCGCGCGTGCTTGGAAGGAGCGCGGGTTCGGACGCTGGGGCTCTTCCTGGCTACTGATCCGACTTCTTCGTGAACCCGATCGGTCGCGCGGCCGGCAATGGCGGTTCCATGAGCTCCCGGATCGCGTCGAAGACCACCTTGAACTGTGCGTCGTACCTCCTCTCGAGCGCCGCGAGCTTCCGGGCGAGGCCCGTGTTCTCCTGGAGCAGCCGCCGGAGGCGCACGAAGGCTCTCATGATCTCGATGTTCACCTGCACCGCGCGAGGGCTGCGGAGCACGCTCGACAGCATGGCGACGCCCTGCTCGGTGAAGGCGTAGGGCAGGTACTTGCGATGGGCGCCGCGCCCGCGGCCGGCGTTCAAGGTCACAACTTGTGACCTTAGAAGGGCGGCCTCCTCCGCCGTGAGCTGGAACATGAAGTCCTCGGGGAAGCGCTCCCGGTTGCGCTTCACGGCCTGGTTCAGCGCCTTCACCTCGACGCCGTACAGGCTGGCGAGCTGCTCGTCGAGGAGCACCCGGTGGCGTCGCAGGACGAGGATCTCGCGGTCGATGATCTCGGGAGCGAGGAGGGCGCCGTGGGCGGTGGGCATGCGGTCTCCTTGGAGCGCA
>JAEYZK010000365.1 GCA_023428085.1 Pseudomonadota bacterium | reverse complement strand
GGACGTGGATCCGCGCGCCGCGCTGCAGGCGTGGCCCGCGCTGCGCGAGGTGCCCGATCGCGAGGGGGTCGTCCGCTTCCTGGAGGGGCGGCTCGCGCTCCGCCCCGAGGACGCCGGCCTCCACGTCGTGCACGCGCGGGCGCTGGATCGGGCCGGCCGGCGCCCGGAGGGGTTCGCGGCCGTCCGCCGCGCGCTCGAGCACGATCGCACGGGCGAGGTGACCTTCGCGCTCCGCGAGCTCCTGCGGAGCGAGCGCGCCGTCCGCCCCGACGAGCTCGCCGCGCGCCACGATCTCCTCGTCGCCGCGCTGCTCCGGAAGGGCAAGGCGCCGCGCTGCAGCCGGTGTGGCGGCGACGCGCCGGGGCGCGGCTGGCGCTGCCGGCGGTGCGGGGCGTGGGACAGCATCGGGTGAGCGGCTGGCAGCAGCCTCTCGAGCCTGTTCTTGCTTCCAGCCGGACCTCCCGGTATTCCCACCGTCCCATGGTCCGAGATCGGGTGATCGACATCTTCCGGCAGGCGCTCGCGCAGGGCGCCGCCGACGGCCGCTGGCCGGCGCTCGAGGGCGGGTTCTCCGTCGAGGCGCCGCGCGATCCGAAGCACGGCGACTTCGCGGTGAACGCCGCCATGGTGCTCGCGAAGCCGGCCGGGAAGCCGCCGCGCGAGCTCGCCCAGGCGATCCTCGAGGCGGCGCGCGCGGCGGACACCGCGGGCGAGCTCACCTCGCTCGAGATCGCCGGGCCGGGGTTCATCAACGTCCGCGTCGCGCCGGACCTCTGGTTCCGCGCGCTCGAGCGCCCCGTGGCCGAGGGGAAGGACTACGGTCGCACGCAGGTGGGGAAGGGGAAGAGGGTCATCGTCGAGTACGTCTCCGCGAACCCGACCGGCCCGATGCACGTCGGCCACGGCCGCGGCGCGGTGGTCGGGGACGGCGCGCAGAGCCTGCTCCGGTGGGCGGGGTTCGACGTCACCCGCGAGTACTACGTCAACGACTTCGGCGCGCAGGTGCAGACCCTCGCCCGCTCCGTCCACCTCCGGTACCAGGAGCTCGCGGGGCGCACGATCGAGATGCCGCCCAAGAGCTACCCGGGCGACTACGTGAAGGACGTCGCCGCGCAGCTCCGGGCGGAGTTCGGCGATCGGTTCCTCGACGCGCCCGAGGGCGAGTGGCTCGCGCTCTTCCGCGATCGGGCGGTCGCGCACGTGCTCGGCCTCATCCGCGAGGACCTCGCGGCGATCAACATCCAGTTCGACCGCTGGTCGTCGGAGAAGGCGCTCTACGAGTCCGGCACCGTGGACCGGTTCCTCCGCATGCTGGAGGAGAAGGACCTCGTCTACGTCGGCAAGCTCCCGCCGCCGAAGTCGAAGAAGGGCCAGCCGCCGCCGCAGCCGCAGGTCGAGGAGGACGGCGTCTCGGTCGCGGACGACCTGACGCTGTTCCGGTCGTCGAGCTTCGGCGACGAGGTGGACCGGCCCGTGAAGAAGGCCGACGGCACGCCGACCTACTTCTGCGCCGACATCGCGTACCACTGGGACAAGAAGCAGCGCGCCGACGTCCTCGTGGACGTGCTCGGCGCCGATCACGGCGGGTACATCCCGCGGCTCGAGGCGGCGCTGGAGGCGCTCGGCGGGTCGCGACGGGACCTGCACGTCATCGTCATCCAGATGGTGAATCTGCTCAGGTCCGGCGAGAAGGCGAAGATGTCGAAGCGCGCCGGGACGCTCGTGAGCCTGCGCGAGGTGGTGGACGACGTCGGCCGCGACGCGGCCCGGTACATCTTCCTCACCCGCCGGGCCGACGCGCCGCTCGACTTCGACGTGGATCTCGCGAAGCAGCAGACGCTCGACAACCCCGTCTTCTACGTCCAGTACGGCCACGCGCGGCTCGCCTCGATCTTCGCCAAGGCGCAGGAGCTCGGCGTGCCCGTGCCCGACTTCGACCTCGCGGCGGTCCGGGCGCTCACGCACCCGGCGGAGCAGGACCTCCTCCGCCGGCTCGTCGCCTTCCCGGACATGCTCGCGGGAGCCGCCCTCGCCTACGAGCCGCACCGGGTCGCGTTCTACCTCCAGGAGACGATCGCGGTCTTCCACTCGTACTACACGCTGGGGAAGAAGGAGCCGGGGCTCCGGGTCCTCGGCGCCGACCCCGTCGCCACCCGGGGCCGGCTCTTCCTCTGCCGCGCCCTGAAGCAGGTCCTCGCGAACGGCCTCGCCGTGCTCGGGGTCTCCGCGCCCGACCGGCTCGACCTCCCCGGCGCCGACGAAGAGCCGGGGGCCTGAGCAGCCGGGCGGGCAGGCGGAAGGCCGAATTCTCGCGCTATCGCGCTCTCGGCCTAGAATCGTCCCGGCATGGTGCATGGGAACACGAGGGTTCGGGAGCGGTTCGAGCTGTCCCTGGGCGGCTTCCAGATCGCGGGCATCGTCGTGAGCGCGCTCGTCGCGCTGGGGCTCGTGTTCTTCCTCGGGTTCCAGGTCGGGCGGAGCGTCGGCGAGCGCCGGGCCGAGGCGCTCGCGCCCGCGGGCCTGTCCGAGCTCGACGCGGCCGCCGCCGCTGCGACGGCGAAGCCGAAGACGTCGGTCGCGCCCGGCGAGATCACGTTCGCGCAGGAGCTGCCCAGGGCGAAGCCGCCGGCGGCCCCGCCGCCCGCCCCGCCGAGACC
>JAEYZK010000361.1 GCA_023428085.1 Pseudomonadota bacterium | reverse complement strand
GGGCGGAGGCGGCGGCGGTCCACTGACGCGCGCGCGTGCGCGGCGCGCTCCGACCGCTCCAGGCGGCGGCGCGCCGGGCCGGTCGATCGCCGCCGCGGGGCGTGCGGCGCGCGCGCCCCCTGCGTGCGGAGCCCCTCGATTCCGTCACCGGCCGCCGCGCGGCGGCGCAGGATCCCGCCGAGATGCTCGACCTCCACCGCCTGTCCCTCCACGGCCACGAGGTCGCCTACCGGCTCGCGGGCGAGGGCGCGACGCTCCTGCTCGTCCACGGGCTGGCCGGCGACTCGCGCACCTGGCTCGAGGTGATGCGACGCCTCGCGCCGCGGTACCGCCTGCTGGCCCCGGATCTCCCCGGCCACGGCGCCTCGGCGAAGGCCGCGGGCGACTACTCGCTCGGCGCCCACGCCTGCGTGCTGCGGGACCTCTTGCAGGAGCTCGGCATCGGGCGCGCCACGCTGGTCGGGCACTCCCTCGGCGGCGGGATCGTGCTCCAGCTCACGTACCAGTTCCCCGAGCTCTGCGAGCGGGTGGTCCTCGTCGCGAGCGGCGGCCTCGGCCGCGACGTGAGCCCGCTCCTCCGCGCGCTCTCCATGCCCGGCGCCGAGGCCCTGCTGTCGCTGGCGTTCCCGTCGTTCGTGCTGCGGCGGGGCGAGGCGCTCCGCGCGTGGCTCCACGCCCGCGGGCTCCGCTCGCCCGTGATGGTGGAGCGCTGGAACGCGTACACCTCGCTCGCCGACGCGGAGACCCGCCGCGCGTTCGTGCGGGAGCTGCGCGCGGTCGTGGACGGGGGGGGCCAGTTCGTGAGCGCGCGCAACCGGTTCTACCTCGCGACCCACCCGACGCTCATCGTGTGGGGCGATCGTGACTCGATGATCCCCGTCTCGCACGCGCGGACCGCGCACGAGGAGCTGCCGGGCAGCCGCCTCGTGATCTTCGAGGGCGCCGATCACTTCCCCCACGCCGAGCTCCCGGACCGGTTCGCGGAGGTGCTGAGCGAGTTCGTCGAGTCCACGGCGCCGGGCCCGCCGGTGTCCGCCGCCGAGCGGCGCGAGGCGTGAGTCGCCGACCGCGCGCCCCGGACGGGCCGACGTTCGGATCGCCCCTTCGTTCCCGCGAGCCCCGCTCCACCCCGGCTTCCTCGAGAGCGCCCGGCGGGGACAAAACGCACGGTGCCGAATTAGCCCTCGCGTCCCCGGCGATTCACCCGCAGGATGAGGGGTTCGCAGCGACCGCCTTCACTAGACACCGAGCAGGAGAGGTCAGGTCCACGTGGCCCACGAACCCGATGCGTCCGCGACGCGGAGCGCCCAGGAGGCGAGCTGGCGCGCCAGCGAAGGGGAGCGCCTCCTCGTGGTCGGGGTGGGAGCGTCCGCCGGCGGCCTCGAGGCGTTCGAGCGGTTCCTGCGTCGCGTGCCGGAGCGGAGCGGCCTCGCGTTCGTCCTCGTCCAGCACCTCGACCCCGCGCACGAGAGCGCGCTCGCCGAGCTGCTCGCCCCGAGCACCGCGATGCAGGTCGAGTTCGCGCGGGACGGCCAGCGGCTCGAGGCCGACCACGTCTACGTCATGCCGAGGGACGCGGCCCTCCTCGTCGAGGACGGCAAGCTGCGCCTCGTGGCCATCGAGGCCCGCGGCACCCGGCAGCCCATCAACGGCTTCCTGACGTCGCTCGCCGAGGACCTGGCCGGGGACGCCGTCGGCGTCGTGCTCTCCGGGACCGGGTCCGACGGCGCGCTCGGGATCGCCGCCGTGAAGCGGCACGGCGGGAGGACGTTCGCGCAGCTCCCCGGCGACGCCCGCTACGGGAGCATGCCGCAGGCCGCGATCGCGACGGGCAAGGTGGACCAGGTGCTCCCCGCCGATCAGATCCCCGCCGCGCTCGTCGAGCTCGCGGCGCAGCGGCGGCGCCACCCCGCCGAGAGCACCCGGGGTGAAGCGGAGGGGCTGTCGGAGGTGTTCGGGGTCCTGGAGCGCGCGACGGGGCACGACTTCAGCCGCTACAAGCGGAGCACGATCCTCCGGCGGCTGCACCGCCGCATGGCGGCGACGGGGACCTCCATCGTCCGCGAGTATGCCGCGCTCCTCTCCGCGGACGCGGGCGAGTGCCGGAGGCTGGGCGAGGACCTGATGATCAACGTCACGGCCTTCTTCCGGGACGGCGAGCCCTTCGAGGCGCTCGAGCGGCTCGTGATCCCGGAGGTCCTGGAGCAGCACCCCGGCGAGGCGGTCCGGGCCTGGGTGTCGGGCTGCGCCTCGGGGGAGGAGGCCTACTCGCTCGCCATGCTGTTCCGCGAGCGGCTCGAGGGGAGGCCGCACCCGTCGCGCGTCCAGATCTTCGCCACCGACATCGACGAGTCGGCGCTGACCGAGGCGCGGCGCGGGCGGTACGGGAGCAACGTCGAGCGGCAGGTGGCGCCGGAGCGGCTGGCGCGCTTCTTCGTGCGGCGCGGCGACGCCTACACCGTGAGCAGGGACATCCGCGACCTGTGCATCTTCACGGTCCACGATCTCATCCGGGATCCGCCGTTCTCGAAGATGGACCTCGTCTCCTGCCGCAACCTCCTCATCTACCTCGAGCCCACGCTGCAGCGGCGGGTGATCGAGACGCTCCACTACGCGCTGCGGCCGGGCGGGTACCTGCTCCTCGGCAAGGCCGAGACGATCGACGGGGGCGAGCTCGAGCTCTTCGAGCCGGTGGAGAAGGGCGCCCGCCTCTTCCGGCGGCGGAGCAGCGACCGGCAAGCCCGCTTCCCGGCGCCATTCGGGTGCGGGCCGGCGGCCCCTCCGGCGGGCTTGCCGCCGCTGGCACGCCGGCGCGGCCCGGAGGTGCGCGACGCCGCCGAGCGCTCCAGGCTCATCGTCCTCGAGGAGTACGCTCCGCCGTCCGTCGTGGTCGACGGCCGCGGGGAGGTCCGGTATCTCTGGGGCGCGAACCTCGGGGACTACCTGCAGCCGCAGGCCGGGCCGCCGGCCACGAACCTCCTGCACCTCGTCCGCCCGGAGCTGAAGGTCGGCCTCGGCGCGACGCTCCACAGCGCGGCTCGCCAGGACGGCCCGGTCCTCCACCGGGACGTGCGGGTCGGGGCCGAGGGCGGCGAGCGCAGGCTGGACGTCGTCGTCCGCCGCCTCCCGCCCGGCGAGGAGGAGCCGGACGAGCTGTTCCTCGTCGTCTTCCAGGAGCAGAAGGCCCCCGGGCCACGCGACGGCACGCCGCTCGACGCGCCCACGGTCGAGCAGTTCCGGCAGCTGGAGGCGGAGCTGGTCAGCACCCGCGAGCGGCTCCAGTTCACGGTCGACGAGCTCGAGCACACGAACGAGGCCGTCATCGCCGCGAACGAGCAGCTCCAGTCGACCAACGAGGAGCTCCACTCGTCCAACGAGGAGCTGCAGACCTCGCAGGAGGAGCTGCAGTCGGTCAACGAGGAGCTCAACACCGTCAACGCGGAGCTGTCCAAGAAGGTGGACGAGCTGGAGGTCCTCTACGGGGACCTCCAGAACTTCTTCCGGAGCACCCAGATCGCCACGGTGTTCCTCGACCGCAGCTTCCGGATCTCGCGCTTCACGCCGGAGGCCATGGCGATGTTCCACCTCGTCGACGGCGACGTGGGACGGCCGCTCTCGGACTTCGCGGCGCGCTTCGACGCGGAGGGGGTGCCGCGCGAGGTCGAGCGGGTGCTGCACACGCTCGAGCCCGTCGAGCGCACCGTGCGCACGCTCGAGAACGGCCGCTGGTTCCTGCTGCGGATGCACCCGTACAGCACGCCCTCGAACGTGATCGCGGGGGTGGTCATCTCGTTCGTGGACATCACCAACCTGAAGGAGACCGAGGCCGCCCTCCGGGAGGCGGTGGCGGACCGCGAGCGCGCCGAGCAGGCGCTCAAGGAGGCCGACCGCCGCAAGGACGAGTTCCTCGCGGTCCTGTCGCACGAGCTCCGCAACCCGCTCGCGCCCATCCGCAACAGCCTGCACCTCCTGGAGAAGGCGCCGGCCGGCAGCGAGGTCGTCCCGCGGGCGCGGGAGATCATCGTGCGCCAGGTCGGCCACCTGACCCGGCTCGTCGACGACCTCCTCGACACGACGCGCGTCTCGCACGGCAAGCTGCAGGTGCACCGCGAGCGCCTCGAGCTCGGGGAGCTCGTGCAGCGGACGGCCGACGACCACCGGCAGCTCTTCGCGGCCCGCAGGATCGACCTCACCGTCACCACGCCGGCGCGCGGCGTGTACGTCGACGGCGACCCGACCCGCCTCGCGCAGGTGATCGGGAACCTCCTGCAGAACAGCGTGAGGTTCACTCACGGTGGAGGAAGGGTCTCCCTCGCCGTGGCGGCCGTGGACGGCGCGGCGGAGCTCCGGGTGCGGGACGACGGGATCGGCATCGAGGCCGCCGTCATGCCGCGCCTCTTCAAGGCGTTCTCCCAGGCCGACGAGACGCTGGATCGGAAGCGGGGAGGGCTGGGCCTCGGCCTCGCGCTCGTGAAGGGCCTCGTCGAGCTCCACGGGGGCACCGTCGAGGCGAAGAGCGCCGGGAAGGGGGCGGGGACCGAGTTCCTCGTGCGCCTGCCGGCCGTGGAGCCGCCGGCCGCGCGCAGCGCGCGCGCGGCCGAGGCTCCTCCGCTCCCGCGCCGCATCCTCGTCATCGAGGACAACCTCGACGCCGCCGAGAGCCTCGGCGCGGTCCTCCAGCTGGAGGGGCACAGCGTGGAGGTCGCGCACGACGGTCCCCAGGGGATCGCCCGGGCGCGGGAGCTCCGGCCCGACGTCGTGCTGTGCGACATCGGGCTCCCGGGCATGGACGGGTACGAGGTCGCTCGGACGCTCCGCGCAGAGCCGGCGTCGCGCAGGCCGTTCCTGGTGGCGCTCAGCGGCTACGCGCTCCCGGAGGATCAGGGCCGCGCCACCGACGCCGGCTTCGACGCCCACCTCTCGAAGCCCCCCGTCATCGAGCAGCTCCGGAGCGCGATCGCGCGGGCGCCTCGCGGCGGCGGACTGGGCGACGCCCTGGAGCGGGCGGGCGGGGAGCAGCCCGCCTGACGCGGGCGCCGGCCCGGAGGCCGCGGCCTCGGGTCAGTCGTGCACCGGCGGCGCGGCCACGACCCTCCCCCGCCGATAGCTCTCGGCCGCTCCCACGGCCCATGCGGCGTAGGCGTTCACGAAGCTCCTCGCGATCCGCACGCCGTCCACCTTCACGTCCCAGCGGCCGCCGGCCGAGGGGGAGACCTCGAGTCGATGACCGAGGACGACGGAGTCCCTGACCTCGCGTGTCCTGTCGCTCATGCTGCCACCGTATGCCCCGCCGGGCGTGACGCAAGGGGAGCCGCGTCGGCGCCGCGCGGACCCACCGTCCCGGAGCGGCGAGCGCCTCGGCGCGGCCGCGAAGCGGAACGGCGTCGTGGCACCGGTTCGCGCGCGGCCGCCGCCGACGGGACGCGCCGATCGCGCGCCGCCGGTCATTCAGGGCGTGCGGGAACGCACAGCATCCCCTGCGACGGGCGAGGCGGCGCGGTGGGGATGGGCGCCGCGAACCGGGTGCTGCGGGCCGGAGCGGAGCGGTCGAAGGCCCCCTCGGCGCGAGGTCGCGGGGGACGCGCGCCTGCGGGCGCGCCCGTCACCGTCCGGTCCGCGCCAGCCACTCCTGGAGCCGCGCGAAGCCCGCCTCGCTGACGGGGATCCGCGCGCCGGTCGTGAGCACCGCCACGCGCGTGTCCTTGTGCACCGGCTCGACGCGAAGGAGCCGCTCGCCCTGGACCAGATACGAGCGGTGCACGCGGACGAAGCGCGCGGGGTCGAGCGCCGCCTCGAGGTCCTGGAGCGTCTGCTCCTTGAGCCAGCTCCGCGCGCCGTCCACGAGCTCCACGTAGTCGCCCTGCGCGCGGGCGTAGTCGAGGTCGGCGACCGCGAGCAGCTCCACGCGCGCGCCGTCCTTGATGACGAGGCGCCGGGCCCAGCTCCCCTCCGGGCGCGCCGCCGCGGCGAGGGCCCCCGGCGCGGGCCGGGGGCCGAGTCGCCGCTCGGAGCGGCGCAGCGCCTCGTCGAACCGCTCCTCGGTGAACGGCTTCAGGAGGTAGTCCACCGCGTTCACCTCGAAGGCGCGGAGCGCGTAGCGATCGTGGGCGGTGGTGAACACGACGGCGATCCCCGGGTCGAGGAGCTCGAGGACCTCGAAGCCGTCGAGCCTCGGCATCTGCACGTCGAGCAGGACGAGGTCCGGCGCGTGGGCGCGCGCGAGCGCGATCGCCTCGAGGCCGTCCTTCGCCTCGCCGACGAGCGCGAGCTCCGGGTGCGCGGAGACGAGCGCGCGGAGGAAGGCGCGGGCCGGCGCCTCGTCATCGACGATGAGGACCTTGCGCAGCACCGAGCGCTCCTCCTTCCGCCGGCCGTCCCGCGCCCTCGCCCGCGACCGCCGCGCCCGCGCGCGGCCCCTGCGTCGTCGCGGGCAGGACGACCACCGCGGTGAACCGATCGACCTCCCGCCGGGTCGTGAGGCTCGCGCCCTCGTAGCACGCCGCCAGCCGGCGCGCGACGTTGGCGAGCCCCACGCCGCCCGCGCCGCCGGCGCGCCGCGGCGGCGCCGCGGGGTCGAAGGGGTTCGAGACCGTGAGCTCGAGCATCGCCGGCGTGGTGCGCGCGGCGATGGAGAGCGCGCCGCCCGCCGCGCAGGTGGCGACGCCGTGGGTGATCGCGTTCTCGACGAGCGGCTGGAGGAGCAGCGCCGGGACGAGCGCGTCGCCCGCCGGCGGCATCACCTGGAGCGCGATCGTGAGCCGGTCGCCGAGGCGGATCTTCTCGATGTCGAGGTACGTGCGCGCGAGCTGGAGCTCGTCCTCCAGGCGCACCATGCCGCGCGCGCCCATCGCCAGGCTCCCGCGCAGGAACTCCGCGAGCAGGACGCAGAGCCGCCGCGCGAGCTTCGGCTCCTCGACCGTGAGCGCGCTGACGGCGTGGAGGCTGTTGAAGAGGAAGTGCGGGTGGACCTGCGCCTGGAGGAGGGCGAGCTGCGCCTCGCGCGCCTGGAGCGAGGCCGCGGCCGCGCGCCGCTCCGAGGCGCGCGCCCGGCGCGCGCTCGCGACGAGGGAGTGGAACGCGACCGCGGCCAGGAAGAGCAGCGCGCCGACCGCGAGGAGCGCGCCCAGCCGGTCCTCCACCGCGCGCGCGAGCGCGCCGCCGGGAGCCTCGGCGGGCGCGCCGCCCCGGATCGCCCCGTCCACGACGCCCGCGGCTCCGGCGAGGAGGAGGTACCAGGCGAAGCTCCAGACGAGCGCCAGCGCGAGCTGGATCCGGAGGAGCCGGCCCAGGTGCGCCGGCCCCGGCGGGAGGGCCCGGCACAGCGGGTAGAGCGGCAGCGTGCCGACCCCGAGCAGCAGGGTCGGCGGCGCCGCCGCGAGGAGCGCGAGCCAGAACCGACCGCCGCCGGGGGCGGCCAGGATCGAGGCCGGGATCCACGCCAGCGCCAGCCAGGTCGCGCCGTAGGCCGCGAGGGCGCGGCGGTCGGTGAGGATCGGGTGCACGCCGCGCTCAGTTCCTGACGGTCACCGCGCTCATCGTGACCTGGCCCCGCAGGCGGAGCCGCTTCTGCACGCCCGCCGCGTCCGGCCGGGGATCCGTCTTGTCCTCGATCGCGCCCATGGTCTGCGAGACGTCGCTCACCACGCGCCAGTGGGCCGGCACGTGCAGCTCGACGCCGCTCATGAGCAGGGAGAGGTCGAGCGCGACCTCGTCGCCCTCGAACGCCGCCCGCCGCAGATCGAGCTGCACCTCGCCCATCGTGGCGTGGAGGCTCCCCCCCTTGAACTGCGGGGAGTCGACGAGGAGCTTCAGGCTCCCCATGGTGACCGAGCGCTGCACCTCGTCCGCCGAGACCGCCTCCGCGCTCGCCGCCCGCGGTCGGTGCGGGCGGGTGAGGCCGTTCCAGAGGATGGCGAGCCCCGCCGCCACGATCAGCACCGGCCAGAGCTGGGCGACGCCGACCGTGATCCAGCCGAGCTTCTCGCCGAGCAGCGCCGCGCCGAAGAGCGCGACCACGAGGCCGAGCAGGCGCGCGCCGAGCTTCCTCCCCCCGAGCGCCGCGGAGAGGCCGAACCCGACGAGCAGGAGCGGCCAGAAGTCGAGCGCGCGCAGCGCGGGCGAGAGGACGCCGAGCTCGCGCAGGAGGAGGAGGGTGCCCCACGCCACCACGACGAGGCCCGGGAGGATGCCGCGACCGCGGTGGTGGAAGTGGTGCGGGTGGTCGCGCAGGCGGCGGTGGAGGCGTGCCTCGGCGGGGGAGCGTTCGTTCGAGGCGTGGGCGTGCAGGGCCGGCTCCGTGGGGGCGAGCGTCTTCGTGTCGTCGCGTTCCATGCGCGCAGGGTAGGAGGGCGCAGGAGCCCGGCGCGAGCCGTTCCCGACGAACGGCGGGCCGGGCCCGACGAGCGCCCCGCCATCGAGGAGCTCGACGCCGTTCTGCAGGCGATGTAGGGCATGTACCCGCCAGGGGCTTGACGGAATCCGCGCCCGCTGGAGGAGCACGGACCCACGGCAAAAAGACCCGTCCGAAAAAGCTCCGGATTGGCCCGCATTTACCCGTGTGGGTGGAGAAGACACACAGGCGACCCCCGGCTGGGTCGGTCGTTCGTGGTAAAGAAGGCCCCCACATGAACTACGCAGCGGACCTCATGGCTCCCGGGCCTTCCCGCGAGGGGCGTCCCTTGTTCGTGGAGGTGGACTCCGGCCGGAGCATCACCTGGGACGAGCTCCGCACCCGCGTGCAGGCGTTCGCCGGGCACCTGATCGCCCGCGGGGTGACGCCCGGCAGCAAGGTCGTCCTCCACCTCTTCAACTCCATCGACGCGGTGGTCGCCCACTACGCGGTGCACGTCCTCGGCGCGGCCGCGTGCTGGGTGGACGCGCTCGTGCAGCCGAAGAGCATGGGCCACTACGTCGGCGTGACGGGCTGCCGGCTGCTCCTCACGCACGTCCCGAAGGACGCCCTCGGCGCCGAGGTCCTGGCGAAGGCGGACGTCCTCCCCGCCGCCGACATCGAGCGGCTCTCGGCGACGCCGCCGCCCGCGCCGTGCCCGCCCGCCCCCCACGACTTCGCGCCGGACGAGCCGGCCTACGTCTACTTCACCTCCGGTACGACGAGCCTCCCGAAGGGCGTCGTCCTCACCCCCGCCAACCACGCGAGCTTCACCCGGATCTGCGATCGCTCCTGGCGGCCGGTGGACGAGACCTCGCGGCACCTCTGCTACGTGCCGTTCTCGCACGGGTTCGGGACGGTCTTCCTGGTGCCGCTCACCCTGCGCACGCGCTCCACCACCTTCCTCATGCGCGCGTTCCACCCGCTCAAGGTGCTGGAGACCGTCGCGCGCGAGAGGATCACGCACCTGTACGGCGTGCCCTCGCACTACCAGCAGCTCCTGCGCATGAAGCCGGGGCGGGAGGCGCTCGCGTCGCTGCGGATGGCGTTCTGCGCGGCGGCGAAGCTCGAGCACGGGCTCATGCTCGACTGGGAGCGCGCCTCCGGCGTCGTGCTGTGCGAGGGGTACGGCCTCATCGAGACGTGCTGCGGCGTCACCTGGCGCGTGGGCGAGCCGTCGCGCGGCACGGGCGACATGGGGCCGTGCCCCGACCCGGCGCTCGTCGAGATCGGCATCCTCGACGAGGAGGACCGGCCGGTGCCGCCGGGCACCACGGGCCAGATCGCCGTCCGCGGCCCGAGCGTCATGCAGGGCTACCTGGGCGATCCGGAGGCGACCGCCCGGGCCATGGCCCCCGGCGGCTGGTTCAAGTCCGGAGACCAGGGGCACGTCACCGCGGACGGGCGGCTGTTCCTCACCGGCCGCATCAAGGACATCATCAACATCGCGGGCATCAAGGTCTCGCCGTTCGAGGTCGAGGCGGTGCTCGACGCGCACCCCGCGGTCCTGCAGTCGGCGGTCACGGCGGTCACCGACCCGCTCTACGGCGAGGTCGTGAAGGCGTTCGTGCGCGTGCGGCCGGGCCACGCGCTCACCGAGCGCGAGCTCATCCGGTTCGCGAGCCAGCAGCTCATCAACTTCCAGGTCCCGAAGGTCGTCCAGTTCGTCGAGTCGTTCCCGCTCAACAACATGGGGAAGCTCGACCGGAAGCGGCTCGCCACCCTGTAGCGCGGCGGTCGAGGAGCACGAACACACGCAGCAGGCATCGGGAGCAAAGGGGGAGGGCACGATGCAGACGAGCGATCTCGAGCACCGGTACGCGATCGTCGGGGTGGGGGGCGTGTTCCCGGACGCGCCCGATCTGGCAGCCTTCTGGCGCAACATCCTCGAGAAGCGCGTCTCGATCCGGAAGTTCCCGCCGGACTCGATCCTGAGCCGCGTCTTCTGGCGGCCCGAGGTCCAGAAGAAGCCGCAGCGCGACGACAAGACGTACACCGACCTCAGCGGCGCCATCGAGTCCTTCGCCTTCGACCCGGAGCAGTTCCGCATCCCGCCGGCCGTGGCGAAGCACATGGACCCGAACCAGAAGATCGCGCTCCTCGCGGCGCAGCAGGCGCTCTCCGGGGGCGCGCTCGCGTCCGTCGCCAAGGAGCGGGTCTCGGTCTTCATGGGCGGCACCATGATCGGGCCGCTGCACCACGAGTTCGTGCGGCGCTTCGCGTTCCAGCGGTTCGCGCACCACTTCGAGGAGAGCGCGGCGGTGCAGGCGCTCCCGCCCGAGCGGCGGCGGGCGATCCTCGACGAGGTCCGGGAGCGTTCGCTCGCCGGCACCCTCGGCGTCACCGAGGACAGCGCGCCGGGCGTGCTCCCGAGCATCATCGCCGCGCGCATCTGCTCGGTGTTCGACCTCCGGGGCCACGCGTTCCTCATCGACGCGGCCTGCGCCTCGGGGCTCGCCGCGGTCGCCTGCGGCATCCAGCAGCTCCGGCTCGGCGAGGCCGACGCGGTGGTCTGCGGCGCGGCCGACATGGGCAACACCGAGGAGGGCCACATCTACTTCTCGGGCATCGGCGCCCTCTCGCCGGACGGCTCGTTCCCGTTCGACGCGCGCGCGAACGGCTTCGTCATCGGGCAGGGCGGCGGCGCCGTCGTCCTGAAGCGGCTCGCCGACGCGATCGCCGCGGGCGACCGGATCTACGCCCTCGTCACCGGGTACGGCCAGACGAGCGACGGCAAGGGCAAGGCCATCGCCGCGCCCAACGAGGTCGGCCAGGCGCTCACCATCCAGCGCGCCTGCGAGATGGGCGGGCACGCCGCGGACACGATCGAGCTCTACGAGGCGCACGGCACGTCCACGCAGGTGGGCGACAAGAGCGAGACGAACGCGGTGAAGCGCGCGTTCGCGGCCATGGGCGCGACCGGCCGGGGGTACTGCGGGATCGGCTCGGTCAAGTCGAACATCGGCCACCTCAAGTCCGCGGCCGGGATCGCAGGCCTGCTCAAGGCCGTGCTCGCGATCCACCACAGGTGGCTGCCGCCCACGGCCGGGTTCGAGCGGCTGTCGCCCGCGATCCAGCTCGAGGGCTCGCCGTTCTACGTCCTCTCCGAGGGGAAGGCGTGGGCGGCGAAGGACCACCCGCGCCGCGCGGGCGTGAGCGCGTTCGGGTTCGGCGGGGCGAACTACCACCTGGCGGTGTCGGAGTACCGGGAGGAGGACTACCGGAGCTCCGTTCCCGCGCGCACTTCGACAGGCTCGGCGCGAGCGGACGGGAGGGATCCCGCTCGCGCGACGAGCGCAGCCCGAGCGGACGTGTCTCGCTCCGCTCGTCCTGAGCCTGTCGAAGGACGAGCGGAGACCGCGGAGCACGCTCTCTGGGAGGTCGCGCTCTTCCGCGGCTCCGACCCGGCCCAGCTCCTCTCCGACGCCGCCGAGCTCGAGGCGCAGCTCGCCGATCCGGCCCTCGAGCTCCCCGCCCTCCTCGCGGACTCCAACGCGCGCACGGGCCGCGCGAGCGCGTGCCGGCTCGCGTGCACGGTCCGCTCGCGCGAGGACCTGCGCGCGAAGCTCGCGCTCGTCCGCGCCGCGGGCCCGTCGCCCGAGGCGCTCGCGCAGCTCCAGCCGAAGGGCGTCTTCTTCGACGCCGCGCCGCCGCGCGACCTCTCGCAGGTGGCGGTGCTCTTCCCCGGCCAGGGGGCGCAGTACCCGGACATGCTGGCCGAGCTGCGCGGCCGGTTCGGCGCGGCGCGGAACGTCCACGCGCGGGCCGATCGGCTCTGGCGCTCGCGCGCGGGGACCTCGGTCACCGCCCTCATCGACGCCGGCGGCGACCGGAAGGCCGCCGAGGAGCGGCTCCGCCAGACCGTGCACACGCACCCGGCCGTCGTGACCGCGAGCCTCGCCTCGTTCGCGGTCCTCGAGCAGATGGGGCTCCGGCCCGCCCGGATGATCGGCCACAGCCTGGGCGAGTTCACCGCGCTCCTCGCCGCCGGGCGGCTCTCGCTCGCCGACGGGCTCGCGCTCGTCCACGCCCGCGGCGCCGCGCTGGGGAACGTGCCCGCCGACCGCGCCGGCGCCATGCTCGCGCTGCCGATGGGCGCCGCGGAGGCGCGGCGGCTCGTCGAGGAGGCGAAGCTCCCGCTCACCGTCGCCAACCTCAACGGCCCGCGGCAGACCATCGCCAGCGGCGACGAGGCGGCCATCGCGGCGCTCGCCGAGCGGGCGGCCGCGGCCGGCGTCCGCGCGGTGAAGGTGAACGTCTCGCGCGCGTTCCACTCGCCGCTCATGGAGGGCGCGCAGGCGGCGTTCGCCCCCGCGCTCGCCCGGGCGACCTTCCGCCCCGGCCGCGCGCTCGTCCTCGCGGCGAGCACGGGCGCCTACTACCCCGACGACGCCGCCGAGGTCGTGCGCACGCTCGGCGTGCAGATCACGAGCCCGGTGGACTTCGTGGGCGGGATCGAGCGGCTCTGGGCCGACGGCGCGCGGGTGTTCGTGGAGGTCGGCCCCTCGTCGATCCTCTCGAGCCAGACGAGGGAGATCCTGGCCGACCGCCCGGCCGTCGTCCTCGCGTCGGACGCGAAGCAGGGCGACTCGTCGGAGGCGTTCCTGCGGCTCGTCTGCCAGCTCCACGTGGCCGGGCTGCCGATCGACCCGGGGGCCGCGGAGGTGGTGGAGCCCGCTCCCGCCCGTGCTTCCCACGCGCCCGCCGGAGGGCGAGCGGGAGCGGATCAGGAGCGCCCGCTCACCCTGAGCCCGTCGAACGGTGAGCGTGACGCGGCACCCCGCGACGCCCTCTCCATCGTCTACAGCGGCGTCGCCGCCGGCCTCCCCGGCTCCTTCAAGGACGCCTTCCGCGACGACAACTTCGATCAGCTCTTCGAGGGGCGGAACCTGATCGAGCGGCTCACCGACCCCGAGCGGCAGCGCCTCCTCGACCTCCGCGTCTCCAAGGTCGTGAAGTCGGAGCAGGGCGCGAGCATCGTCGAGCTGCAGAGCCTGAACGAGGTCATCCAGCTCGCCGGCCGGATCGGCCGCCTCGATCTGGGCAAGGACTACCAGCTCGACGAGAAGGACCTGCTCACGATGAGCAGCTGCGTCGCGCACGCCGTCGCCGCCGGGTTCGAGGCGCTGCGCGACGCGCACATCCCGCTCGTGCGCGAGTACGTGAAGACCGCGTCCGGGCGCACGCTGCCCGACCGCTGGGCGCTCCCGCGCGAGCTCCAGGGCGACACCGGCGTCATCTTCGCGAACGGCTTCCCGATGGTCGATCCGGTGATCGCCGAGGTCTCGCGCCACCTCGCGAGCACCCTCGGGAACCGGGCGCGCGAGGCGCTCCGCGACTTCTACGAGACGCTCATCCCGCGCGTCACCCACGCCGAGAGCCGCAAGCTCCTCGCCGACTGGTTCACCCTCCACTACGCCCGGCTGGGCGCGACGCCGGGCGAGGCGGAGGTGTACCGCTTCAACCACCAGTTCATGACCCAGATCTCCTGCCAGGCGAACAACCGCCTGGCGCGGAGCGTCCACGCGCGCGGGCCCAACTTCCAGCTCAACGCCGCCTGCTCGTCCACCTGCACCGCCGTCCTGCTCGCCGAGGAGCTCATCCGCGGCGGGCGCGCGAAGCGGATCGTCGTCATCGGCGCGGACGACCCGACCTCCGCGGCCGCGCTCCCGTACCTGGGCGCGGGCTTCCTCGCCACCGGCGCCTGCACGAGCGCGGGCGATCTGTACGAGGCCGCGGTGCCCTTCGATCGCCGCCGCAACGGCATGATCATGGGGGCGGGCGCGATCGGCATCGTGGTCGAGCGCCAGGACGAGTGCACGCGCCGCGGGATCGCCCCGGTCTGCGAGCTCCTCGGGACGCACGCCTTCAACACCGCCGGCCACCCGAGCAGCCTCGACATCCCGCGCTACGCCGAGGAGCTGGAGGTGTTCATCCGGCGGATGGAGGAGCGGCACGGCCTCGCGCGCGCCGCCCTCGCGCCCGACCTCGTCTACTTCTCGCACGAGCCGTACACGCCGCCGCGCGGCGGCTGCTCCGAGTCCGAGGCGGTCGCGCTCCGGCACGTCTTCGGCGAGCGGTGCGGCGAGATCGAGGTGACGAACACGAAGGGCATGACCGGCCACACCATGGGCGCCTCGCTCGAGGACGTGGTCGCGGCCAAGGCGCTCCAGCACGGGCGCGTGCCCCCCGTCGTGAACCACCGCGACGCCGATCCCGCGCTCGCCGGGCTCAAGCTCTCGAAGGGCGGCCGGCGCGACGTCGGCCACGCGCTCCGCATGGCCGCCGGGTTCGGCTCGCAGGGGAACTACGTCCTCCTCCGGCGCGCCGCCCGGGGGGAGGAGCGGATCGAGGACGCGAGCGTCCACCAGGCGTGGCTCTCGCGCGTCTCCGGGCTCCCCGACCCGAAGCTCGTCCACCTCGGGCGCGTGCTCGCCATCGAGGACGCGCGCCCCGGGACGGTGCTCGCGGACCGGCCGGCCGTGGACGGCCGCCCGGGCGCGGCGCGAGACTCCGCTCGCCCCCAGCCTGCGCCTGGAGTGCCCGCTCGCGACGAGCCTGTCGAGGGGCGAGCGAGCGGGACGGGATCGGGCGCCCCCGACTCCGCCGCCGTCCGCGACCGCGTCCTCGACGTCGTCGCCGGGATCACCGGCTACCAGCGCGCGATGCTCGACCTCGACATGGAGCTCGAGGCCGACCTCGGGATCGACACGGTCAAGCAGGCGACCGTCCTCGCCACCCTCGCCGAGGCCCTCGGCGCGTCGGAGATGGGCGAGGTCCGGCTCTCGGACTACCCGACCCTGCGCGGCCTCGTGACCCTGTTCACGAGGAGCGCGGCCCCGGCGGCGGCCGCCACCGGCCACGCCAGCGCCGCCGCCGCCCACGCGAACGGCGCGGCCGTCCCGCAGGGCCCCGCGCCGCAGGCCGCCCCGTCCGCCGCTGCCGCGGGGGAGGTCGCCGACGTCGTCCGCGCCGCCGTGGCGGAGGTCACCGGCTACAAGGTCTCGCTCGTCGAGCCCTCGATGGAGCTCGAGGCGGATCTCGGCGTGGACACGGTGAAGCAGGCGACGATCCTCGCGACGCTCGGCGCGCGGTTCGGGCTGCAGCAGGACCTCGAGTTCCGGATCAGCGACTTCCCGACCGTGGGGCACCTGATCTCGTTCTTCGCGGCGCGGGCGGGGCAAGAGACCGCTCGATCCTCCCCTGGACGTGTCGACGCGCCGGGGCGCGCGGAGGTCGAGCGGCCGCCCGTGGTGAGCCTGTCCACCGGAGCTCCGCGGCCAGCGGACATCCCCGCGACCCTCCTCCGCCTCCTCGCCCAGACCACCCCCTATCCACCCGAGATGCTCGAGCTGGATCTGACGCTCGACAGCGATCTCGGCCTCGACGCCGCCACGCGCGCGAAGCTCCGCGAGGCCTGCGCCCGGGAGTTCGGCCTGCCCGCCGGCTGGCAGCTCCCGCAGGACGCGCGGCTCGACGAGCTCGCGAAGCAGATCGGGGCTGCCGTCCAGGACCCGCTCGCCCTCCGCGACGCCGCGGGCGAGCGGACGGACGCCGGCGGGGCAGCCCGCGCGGGCATCGAGCTCGCCCGCCAGGTCCGCACCCTCGCGCCCGCCCGGGCCGCGGGGACGCGCGAGTCGCTCGCGGGCAAGACCGTCTGGGTCTGGGGCGACGACGAGGCCTGCGTGAAGGCGCTCCAGGCGGCGCTCCAGGGCGACGCGAAGGAGGTCCGGACCCTCGTCTTCCCGGCCTCCGGCGCACCGGAGGAGACGCTGGCCGCGCTCTCGCCGCTGCTCAAGCGGGCGCGGCCCAACGTCGTCGTGGACGCGACCGCGTGCGGGTCGAAGGGCGCGCTCCTCTCCGCCGCGCCGGACGCGCTCGCCGCCGCCGTGGGCCGCGCCGCCGACTGCCGCTTCGCCGCCTGGAAGCGGCTCGCCGACTCGGACCGCGTGCCCGAGCGGATCCTCGCCGTGACCGCCGTCGACGGCGCGCACGGGCTCGGAGACGGCGGCGCCGCGATCGACCCGGTGTTCGGCATCCACGCCGGGTTCTACAAGGCGCTCCGCCAGGAGTGGCCGGATCGCAAGGTCCGGATCGTGGACCTCGCGCCGGCGGCGCTGGCCGCGCCCGCGCCCGCCGCCTTCGCGCCCGTCCTCGCCGAGCTCACCGCGCCGGGGCCGGGGATCGAGATCTGCCGCATCGGCGAGGTGCGCCACCGCGTGGTGGTCGCGAACGCGGCCATCCCGGCCGATCCGCCCGCCGCGCTCGCGGCCGACGAGGTGATCGTCGCCACCGGCGGCGGCGCCGGCATCACCGCGATCATCCTCGAGCACCTCACCGCCGGCCACCCCTGCCGCGTGGCCCTCGTCGGCCGCACGGCGATCGACGACGAGGCCCGCCGGTTCCACGCGCTGCCGCCCGCCGCGCGGCCCGCGCAGAAGGACGCGCTCCGCGAGCGCCTGCGCGCCGTGTTCGCGCGCGTCACCCCGGTGATGGTCGAGGACGCGTACGCCGGCCTCGAGCGCGCGGCCGAGATCCTGGACACCGTCGCCCGGCTCGAGGCCGCGGGCTGCCGCGTGAGCTACCACGCCGCGGACGTCTGCGACCGCGCCCAGCTCCAGGCGGCGCTCGAGGAGGTCCGCCGACTCCACGGCCCCATCACGACGCTGCTCCACGGCGCCGGCCGCGAGGTCAGCCGCCGGCTGGAGAAGAAGTCGCTCGACGAGTTCCGCGCCGTGCACCGCGCCAAGACGCTCGGCGCCTGTCACCTGGGCGCGCTCTGCGCCCAGGATCCGCTCCGGCGGGTCGTCGCCATCTCGTCCATCTCCGGCCTGCTCGGCAGCGCGGTGCAGGTGGACTACGCGGCCGCGAACGCGTTCCTCGACCTCTGGACCCGCGCCTACCGGCGCGCCCGCGGGATCCGCGGCGCGAGCCTCGTCTGGTCCGGCTGGGCCGAGCGCGGCATGGCGTGGCGGAACGCGTTCCTCCGGGAGCACGCCGAGAACGCCGGCCTCAACTTCATCGCGCCCGAGGAGGGCGGCCGCGCGGCCGTGCGCGAGATCCTCTCCGCGAACCCCGAGGTCGAGGTGGTGCTCCACCGCGGGCTCGGCGGCCTCGTCGATCCGGAGCTCGCCGCGACGCCGCTCGCGGCGGCGCCCTTCGTGGACTGGGTGAGCCACGGGGCGGGGCGGATGCCCGTGGTCTACCGGCGGTTCTCGCCGCGGCGGGACGCGCTCCTCGACCAGCACCGCCTCGCGGGCACGTCGCTCATGCCCGGCGTCGGGTTCCTGGAGCTCATGGCCGAGGCGCACGAGCTCGTCCTGGGGGAGGACGCCCGCGAGGCCGGGCAGCCGTACGTGTTCCGGCAGCTCGCGTTCAAGGACGCCTTCAAGCTCTACCGCGAGGCGCCGCGCGACGTGCTCGTCCGGAGCGCGGCCGCGGAGAGCGCGGGCGGGCAGGCGCTGCGCATGGAGGTCTGGTCGCCGTTCCAGTCGCAGGCGGGCGGCCCCGCCGAGGAGCGGCTCTACTGCACCGCGGTCGTCTCGCGCGAGCCGATCGCGCCGCCCGCCGAGCCGCCCGCGCGCTGGGCGCTGGGCGGCGACGAGAAGACGGACTACGCGCGGCTCCTGCCGAAGCCCGGCGACGGGCTCGAGAAGAACGTGCTCTTCGGGCCGATCTTCAACGACGCGCGGCGGGCCGGTCACTCGCCGGCCGAGCTCGAGGTCACCTACGGGAAGGACGGGATCTGGACGCGGGTGCCGCTGCCGCGCGCGCAGCTCTCCGAGCCGCGGTACCCCCTGGCGCGGCTGCGCATCAACCCGGCGTTCCTCGACGCGCTCCACCAGGCCGGCGCGGTCTACTGCATCCTGCAGACCGGCCAGGTGTACCTGCCCGTCGGGGCGGAGGAGTTCGCGGTCCTCGTCCCGCCGACCGAGGAGGGCCAGTACGACGTGGTCGCGCGCGTGACCGACCGCACGCAGGACCTGTACCACTTCGACGTCGCCATGCTGCGCGGCGAGCGGCTCTGCTGCCTCGCCCGGAACGTCGCCTTCCGGAGGATCCGGCAGTGATGGGCGCCTCGCTCGCACAGCTCGAGCGCGTGCTCGTCCGGCTCGCCCGCGGGCTCGGGGAGGTCGCGGTCGCGATCGCGCCGGTCGGCGGCGACCGCTCGTGCGGCGCCGCGCTCCTCGGCGAGGAGCGCGCGCTCTGGGCGCGCCACCGCTCCCCGCGCCGCCGCGCCGAGTTCCTCGC
>JAEYZK010000350.1 GCA_023428085.1 Pseudomonadota bacterium | reverse complement strand
AACGTCCGGGGACTCGAGAAGGTGAAGACGGTCGTGCTCCTCGCTGCCTTGAGCTTCAACCTTCTGCGACTGGTGGGGACCGGACTGCTGTAGCCGAGACGGGGCCCGCTCGGCTCCAATGGCCTGGAGACGAGTGACCAAGCGGGCGCCGCGGGACGGACGCCCACTGGGCGCGAGAAGACCGAAAGTCATCGAAAAGAGACTTGTCGGTTCGGCCAAGGCGATACCTTCACGGTCCCTGAGCTGCCGGGACGCCGGCCTGGTCTCGACGCGGTGTGTGCCGCGATCGATGGGCTCCCGTCGCTCGTACGGCCATGAGATGCTCTCGGCACCCGCTCGCTCGTGCTGGAGAGCGGGGCGGCCCGCCGCACGGAGAGCCGCGGGTCTCCGGAGGACGCGATGATCTCGAGACGGCTCCTCCCCATGCTCGCGCTCGGCGCGCTCTCCTGCGCGTCGGCGAGGGGCGAGCGGTTCGTCGAGAGGAGCTCCGCCATCCGGCCCGACGTGGGGTACCTGGCGGCGTTCCTGGCGATCGACCACGACACGCAGACGTTCCTGCTGAGCATCGAGGGCCCGGACGGCGCGGTGCGCGACCTCCCGTTCCGGGACCCGTCGGTGGCCGTCCCCGTGGACCTCACGCACCCGGCGAACCAGCGCCTCACCGACTCGAAGCAGGTCGGGATGATCGCGCTGGCCCCGGGCGATCACCGGGTGGCGCGCTGGTGGGTCGACGAGCCCGGTCCCGCGGCCCTCCCGAAGACGCTCCCACCCGGCCATCCGCTCGCGAAGCCTTTCCCCGTCCGCGCGGGGCGGGTCGTGTTCCTCGGGAGCTTCACTGCGCGGCAAGTCCGCAACAGCAACCACAACGTCGTGACCACGACGAGCACGATCGACGCGCAGCCGCTCACCGACGAGGAGGCGTGGACGCTCTTCCTGGAGGCGTATCCCGGGTTCGCGGACGCACCCTTCGAGTGCAGGCTGTGCGACGCCGGCCCCGCGGTTCGGTGAGGAGGATCGACCGCCCGCCGCGACCCTGGTTTGATGCCCGCATGCTCGCCCTCGTCCCCGCGCTCTCGGTCGCGCTCGCGGCGCCGCTGCCACTCCAGGCCTGTCAGGCGACCCCCATCGATCGCCACGGCTGGCACTACGTGTGCCGCGGCGGCGTGGCGGTGAAGATCGTCGATAGCGCGGCGCCCTTCACGCCAGAGTACCGGCGCGGGGCCGAGCTCGGGATCGCCGCCAGCCTCGGCGACGGCGCGGTCAGCGAGGCGACGCGCATTCCCCTCGGCCGGGTTCCCGTCGAGGCCGTCCGGACGTCGCGGGCGGATGGCCGGCGGACGGCGTTCGTGGTCGCGCGCCGGCGGGCGGAGGGGGAGCGGTTCATGGTCTGCTTCGCCCCGGATGCGGGGAGCGCCTGCCTGCCGCTCCTGGAGGTGCTCGACGCCTCGGCATGGCGCTCAGGTCCCGTCGCGGGCGCCACACAGGGAGAGGTTGGCCCCCTCGCGATCGCAGGGCGGTCCGTCGACCTTCCCGATGGCTGTCACGGCGAGGTGAGCGCCGCGGGTGGCGACGTGGTGTGCGGGAAGACGTCGTTCGTGAACTGGCACGAGCTCACCGAGCAGGCGTCGGCCACGCGGCAAGCGGAGGCCGTGACCACCCTCGCGACCGAGAACCTCGCGAAGGCCGGCGCCCGCGCCACGAGGGACGAGGTCGCCTGCGCGATCGCGCGGGTCCCGTCGACGTGCACCCGGTTCCGGACGACGCTCGACGGGCAAGACCTCGTCATCGTCGTCGGCCTCCTCCACGCCGACGGCTGGGCTGCGGTCACCTGCACCGCGCTGGGGAGCTCTCTCTCCAGCGGTGCCTGCGGAGCCGTGTTCGACGAGCGCTGACGTCAGCGGACCAGCGTCCGCCTCGTCGAACGCGACCACGAGCCGCTTCTGGGGACCTCGAGGGCTGCGCCCCGATTCACGATCCACGCGGCCGGAAGCGGCGCCCGTCGAAGCAGTGGAGCCTCCGCTGACTGGGGAGGCCCCGCTCGCGATCGACGGGCTCCGCGATCGCAGCGATCGCGCACTCCTTCCGCCCCTTCACGAGCGCGATGGGGCTCTGGCTCTCGAGCACGCTCCCGAGCGCCTTCGCGCGCGCGACGTCGAACGCCAGCAGCGACCAGCAGCAGCGCGCGCCGCCGCTGTACGCCCGGACGACGAGGAGGTGCGTCCCGCCCGCCTTCGTATACGCAGCGGCCGGAGCCCCCGTCTCCTCGGGGTCGAGCGTCAGTCCGTCGTACTTCCACGACCCGCTCTTCCGCCCCACCGTGAGCGCAACCGAGAGCCCCGAGTCCTGCACGACGAGCTCGGCGCGTGCGGCCCCGTCCTGGAGCACGAGCCCGTTCCGCTCCGCGGCGTCGACCGCGGGCCCGGCCGTGAGCAGCAGGACGACCAGGGAGCGTCTCATTCGAACACCTGCCCCAGGTCGGCGGTGCTGCGATCGCCCTTCTCGGCGGCGAGCGCGCGATGCACGATCGGCGGCGCGAGCTGCGAGAGGCTCGCGAACGCCGCGGAGACGAGTCCGTACGCCGCGCGGCCGACGGCTCGCTCCCGCACCGGCTCGAGCTGCAGGACCCACTGGTGGAGCTCGCTCGCGGGGACGCCGACCGTGTAGATCAGGAGCCCGATGATGAACAGGCGGCCGCGCGCACCGCGGGCGAGCTCGCGCGCGGCCCGCATCGCCTCCCCCGCCCCTTGCTCGGGACGAGCGAGGGCGATCGCCAGCGCGGGAGCGAGGCGGCTCATGACGAGGGCGTAGAGCGGCGCGACGGCTGCGTGCGAGAGCCACCGGGCCAGGACGGGAGCGTCCGTCGAGAGCCGGTCGAGGACGCCAGACGGCCGGACGACGAACGCCGAGACCAGGACCCCCGCCGCGACGACCGCCCAGGCGCAGCGCACGACCACCTTGAACGTGAGCCACGCGCGCGTCATCCCCTCCCACGCGAGCGTCGTCACGCGTAGCGGCTCGCCACGCATCGCGCGCGCCGGCGAGGGCGACGGCTCCGAGCTGGGCGAGCAGGAAGAGCGCGAGGGCAGCGGCGAGGACCAGACGCTCGCCGGGGTTGGAGCGCGGGTCGAGGAACGGGCCCAGCGCCATCGCGCCCGCGAACGGCGCACCGAGCAGCAGCGAGACCCCCAGGAGCGCGGGCGCGTTCCAGGACCAGATCCTCCACGCGTCCGTGGCGACGCCGAGCACGGTGAGGCGGGGTCCCGGAGAGGTCGAGACGGCGGCGGCGATCGCGGGTTCCATGGGAGCTCCGGAGGACGGGACGCCCACTCTGGCCCGACCACGTCCAGACCGTGGCACGCCCACCCCGTACGCTGCAAGCGCGTGTGGGTGGGCCCACCCGATCCGCGGGTCGGCTCAGGGGCTCGGCGGGGCAGGCCCGATCGCGGGCGCCTCGGCCTCCCGGAACGACTCCGTCTCGACCGCCACGCGCGTCCCGCTCCGGAACGACTCGACCGCAGCCCAGGCCAGCTGGAGCGCGCGCCGCCCCGCGCTCGCGTGCACCGGCGGCGGCCTCCCGCCCCGGAGCGCGGCCAGCACCGCGTCCATGTGCAGGTCGAAGGTGGCGTAGAAGCTCCGGTGCAGGTCGTTGAAGTACCCGGCCTGCCATACCTCCGCGGTCTCGCTCCCGGCGGCGCTGAACGTGAAGCGGCGCACGGTGTCCTCGACCAGCACCCGGCCGGCGGTCCCGGCGACCTCGAGGAGGTGCGTGTCGGGGTAGGCGTACGAGACGTCGTACGAGCCGACGAGGCTCCCCACCGCGCCGCTCCGGAAGTGCAGCGCGATCGCGAGCGTCCGGAAGTGGCCCGGCGCGGTCCGGTCGGTCATCTGCGCCGCGACCGAGTCGATGGGGCCGCAGAGGAGCTCGAGCATGTCGAACGCGTGGCACTGGGTCTCGATGAGGTTGTTGAAGGGGTGGCTCGTCCCGCCCTGCCCGCCGAAGCGCCAGGTGGCGAACACGAGATCGCCCAGCCGTCCGTCCCGGACCGCGCGGTGGGCCATCGCGACGGGCCGCGCGTAATGGTGGTTGAAGTTGATGGCGAAGAACAGGTTGCGCTGCTCCGCCTCCCGGACCAGCGTCTCCGCCTCGTCGAGGTCGAAGGCCAGCGGCTTCTCCACGAGGAGCGGGATCCCGGCGCGGATCACCTCCAGCGTCGGCGCGAAGTGCTCCTGGTTCGGGAGCGACAGCGTGACCAGGTCCGGCCGCTCGACGGCGAGCATCTCGCGCAGGTCGGTGTAGGCGCGGGCGCCGAACCGGGCCGCGCGGGCGCGCGTCTTCTCCGGGGTCCGTCCGGCGATCGCGCACAGCTCCACGTCCGGGCGGGCTGCGAGCACACGCGCGTGCTCCAGGCCCCAGACGCCCGCCCCGACCACAGCGACCTTGAGCCTGGTCTTGCCGCTCATCGCCGCCCGCTCCCGACCCCCGGGAACTTGCTCGTAGGCGAGGCGGTCGCGCCTGGCCAGGGCCGCTGGGGGCGCCGCGACCGGGAGGGGTGCGGGGCTCACTCGAACACCCGCCCCGGCTCGGCGACGCTGCGGTCGCCCTTCTGGAGCCCCTACCACGCGAGCGCCGTCACGAGCAGCGGTCCGCGGAGCGGTAGTTGCCCGGCCAGTTCAGATCTCCGCGTTTCGTCGTGAGCGCCAACAGGGGAGCGGTCCGTCTCCGGCGCGGGGGCGGGCGCTCACTGTGTCGATGTGGTCGGCGCCGAGCGGCACGAAGCGGCGTCGAGCAAGAGGCCGGCCCCGTGAACGTTCGCGGGGGCGCAGCCCATCGGGGACCACGCGACCCTGCGCAACTTGACGGACAGTTATGCTATACCTGTGTTCAGTGTCGAGCGCGACCACAACCGGCGGGACTCCTTCGCTCTCCCCCGAGGCCCTCTCCGCCCTCGGCAAGCAGGCGTGGCCGCTCCTGCCGGTGATGCCGCAGGATCGCCGCCATCTCCTGCGGGACGAGGCGGCGCTGCTCATCGACGAGCTGCTCGTGAAGGTCGCGCGCGGGAGCGGGGCCATCGCGGTCGCGATGGGTGAGTGCCTCGACGCGCTCTGCACGGGTGCCGGGCCGATGCGGCTCGGGTACGCGAACCTGGGTGACTATGTCCGCGAGGATCTCTCCCTCGCGCCGCGGACGGCGAAGGAGTGGGCGAAGCTGGCGCGCGATCTGCGGACGCGACCTTTGCTCCGCGCGGCGGTGCGCTCGGGCGAGGTGGACATCAAGAAGGCGATCGCGATCGTCGGCGTGGCGGTCGGGGACTCCGAGGCCGAGTGGGTCGAGCGGGCGAAGCGGGACACGGTGCGTGGGCTCCGGGCTGCGGCGCGAGGCGACGCGGCGCCGGCGGACGATGAGCAGGAGGAGAAGCGCTGGCACAGGACCGTCATCGATCTCGAACCGGAGGAGCGCGAGGTCGTAGATCGCGCGCTCGACGTGGCAGGGAAGGTGCTCCGCGCGAACACGCCGAAGTGGCAGCGGGTGGAGGCCATCGCGCAGGAGTACCTGGGGAGTCATCCGGATCCACGCCCTCCAGACGAGGCCTCGGGCACTGGCGCGGGCGCGTCCGGCTCAGGGCACGACATCTACGCGCTCCTCGGGCTCGGTCCTTCGAAGCCATCGCCCGAGCTGCGCGAGTGGCTCGAGCGCGAATATGACCGATGGAGCTACCTGCACTCCGCGGACCCGGTGCCCGCACCCGATGCGGGCGTGGGCGACCGGGATCGCGCCGAACGGATCCACGAGCGGCTCCTCGAGCTCGCCTCGATGCGCCGGGGCTGGGACGAGCTCGTCGGGCACCTCTCGATGCTCCTCATCAACACGGGGCTCTGGCGCGACATGAAGTTCCTCGACGTGGACCACTACGCCACGGAGCGGCTCGGGATGTCCGGGCGCGCGATCGAGCAGCGGGCGTGGCTCGAGAGACGCCTCTGGGACTTTCCCTCCCTCCGACGCGCCATGCGCGACGGGCGGCTCGGGTACGAGCAGGCGCGGCTCGTCGCCCGGTGCTCTTCCCCCGCCTTCATCGATGGCTGGATCGTCAAGGCCGAGAAGATGAAGGTCGTCGAGCTCGCCCGCGCCGTCGAGGCAGATGAGGAAGCGCAGATGTGCGCACGCAAGGAATGGGCAGTCCGGCTGCCCGCCGACGCGCGCCAGGTCTTCGGCGCAGCTTGCCGGGCGGTCCGCGCGGCGGCGCAGGGCTGGATCGGGACCTCGAAGTGCCTCGTCATCATGTGCCAGCACTTCATCGACACGTACGAGGGGGCGACGAAGCGGCCCAACACGCCCGCGACGCGTGCGATGGAACGAGACCGCGGCCTCTGCACGTGCCCGGGGTGCAGCAAGGCGGCGGACCACGTGCACCACATCAAGTACCGCTCGCACGGCGGGGGCGACGAGGAGGAGAACCTCACGTCCCTCTGCCAGGCGCACCACCTGCACGGTGTCCACGAGGGCCACGTCCGCGTCCGGGGCGCGGCGCCGGATGGGCTGAACTGGGAGCTGGGAGCCCGCAGCTAGCGGCGAGAGCGACCGTCGGTCCGGTCCAGCCGCTCCCGCACCCGGTGCAGCAGCTCCGCGGGCGAGATCGGCTTCGCGATCACCTCGGGGTCGGGGCTGCCGTGGCCGCGCTCCTCCAGCACGTCGGCGGCGTAGCCGCTCGCGAACAGGATCGGCACGTCCGGCGCGAGGGCGCGGATCGCCTCCGCCGCCTCGCGGCCGTTCTTCCGCGGCATCACCACGTCGAGCAGGCAGAGCGCGATCCGTGTGCGGTGCGCCTCGAACTTCCGGATCGCGTCCTCGCCGTCCTCGGCCTCGACCACCTCGTACCCGGCCCCGGTGAGCGTGCGGCGGAGCACGGACCGGACGAGCGGCTCGTCCTCGGCGAGGAGCACGGTCTCGCGGCCGCGCGGCGCCTGCCGGACGGTCGGCGGAGGCTCGGCGGCGATCGGGCCCTCGTGGCGCGGGAGGAGGATCGTCACGCAGGTCCCGCTCCCGGGCGCGCTCTCCACCTCCACGTGGCCGCCGTGCTGGCGCACGATGCCGTAGACGATCGAGAGCCCGAGGCCGGTCCCCGCGCCGGGCGGCTTGGTGGTGAAGAACGGCTCGAAGGCGTGGGCGATCACCTCCGGCTTCATCCCGCTCCCGGAGTCCACGACCCGCACGCGGACGTACCGGCCCGGGCCGGCGAGGGAGAGCGCGCGCGCCGCCTCGGCGTCGAGCGTGCGCTCGTCGCCGACGATCCGGAGCGAGCCGCCGCCCGGCATCGCGTCGCGCGCGTTGGTGCAGAGGTTCACGAGCACCTGCTCGAGCTGCCCCGGGTCGGCGAACGCCGGCAGGCCGCGCGCGGGGAGGTCGAGCCCGAGCTCCACGTCCTCGCCGATGATCCGCCGGAGGAGCTTGTCCACCGTCCGGATCACGTCGCACAGGTCCGCCGGCCGCGGCTGCATGAGCTGCTTGCGGCTGTACGCGAGCAGGCTCCGCGTGAGGTGCGAGGCGCGGTGCGCGGACTGGAGGATGCCGGTGACGCACTCCCGCCGCGGATCGCCGTCGGGCAGCTCCTCCTGGAGCAGGCCGGCGAACCCGACGATCGCGGTGAGCAGGTTGTTGAAGTCGTGCGCCACCCCGCCCGCGAGGCGCCCGACCGCCTCGAGCTTCTGCGCGTGCTGGAGCTGGCGCTCGAGCTGCTCGCGCTCCGCGGCGGCCTGCTTCTGCGCGGTCATGTCGAGCGCCATCACGGTGACGACGTCGCCCTCGAGCGAGGCGTTGAAGATGAGGGTGCGCTCCCGACCGTCCAGCGCGCGGATCTCCGCCTCGAAGCTCGTGACGCTGCCGTGCTCCCGGAGCTGCGCGAGGAGCTCGGCCCGGCGCCCCGGATCGACGTAGAGGTCGTGCATCCGGACCCGGGCCATCTCCTCCAGCGTCTCGGCGCCGAAGAGACGCCCCATCGCCGCGTTGCCGAAGACGATCGTGCCGTCGAGGCCCGAGCGCCCGACCCCGACGAGCGCGTTGTCCACGAGCTGCCGGTAGCTCCGCTCCGACCGCGCGAGCGCCTCCTCGCGCGAGCGCACGGCCGCGGCCATCCCCTGGAACGCCCGCGCCAGCTCCGCGACCTCGGCGTACCCGCGCGACGCCGGCTCCGGCTCCTCGCGGTACGCCCCCTCCGCGACCCTGCGGATCGAGCGCGCCAGCGCCTCGAAGGGCTGGACCACGCGCCGCGCGACGGCGAGGCTCGCCGCGAGGGCGAGCACGGCGAACGCGAGCGCGCCGAGCCCCAGCCCGAGCTGGAGGCGCCGCACGCCGGCGGTCGCGGCCTCGAGCGGCTGGCTCACGAGCACCGCCCAGCCCGCGGTCCGCACCGGCCAGACGCTCCCCATCCAGTCGCGCCCGTCGTGGCGGTAGGCGCCGGAGCGGACCTCGCCCGCGAGGCCGGCGCGGACGAGCGGCAGCTCGAGGACCATGTGCTCGTCCGCGAGCCGCGGCTCGCTCGCCGCGACGTAGGACGCGTCGGGCGCGAGGATCGCCGCCGATCGGCCCGCGGCGCGCACGCCGCGGACGACGCCCTCGAGGGCGCTCCGATCGAGGTAGCTCACGGCGGCCGCGCCCGCGCGCGCCACGGCCAGCGCGACCACGGGCCGGCCGGTCTGGAGCGACTCGGTCACCGCCCAGCCGGGCGCGCGCGTCTCGAGCGCGCGGCGCACGTGGTCCGCCCCCGAGAGATCCAGGCCCACGGCGTCGGGATCGGGCGGCACCGCCTCGAACACGTGGCCGGTGCCGTCGAGGAGCAGGATCGACTGGATGCTCGGGTTGGCCCGCAGGTGCGCCGCGAGGCCGTCCCGGACCGCGGTCGGTCCGCGGCCCCGCTCGACGGCGGCGATGAGCGCCACCTCCTCCGTCAGCGCCCGCCGCGCCTCGAGGAGCTGCTGCACCTCGCCCGCGAGCGCGCGGGCCAGCGACTCGTTCCGCTCCCGCGCCCGCCCCTCCACCTCGCGCGTCCCCCACACGACCATCGCCGCCGCCGAGAGCAGGGCGGGCGCGAGGACGAGCGCCAGCGTCACGGCGGCGAGCCGGACCCGGAGGGTGGCCGGCGCGCGGGTCATTCGACGAGGAGGAATCGCCCGTCCCGGACGGTCGAGATGTGGTTGCGCCGGTGCGCGTCGCCGAAGCGATCGATCGTGAACTCCTCGGTCAACCCCCGGAACGTGCCGATGGACAGGATCTCCCGGCGCACGCCCTCGCGCGTCGGATCGCGGGCCAGCCCGGCGGCGAGGACCTGCACCGCGTCGTAGGCCTCGATGGCGGCGAAGAACGGCGCGGTGCCGAACCGCTCGGAGTAGATCGAGCGGAACCGGGTCGCGGGCGGGCGCGTGTCGTCCGGGTTCACCTTGTGGACGAACAGCGCGCGCTCCACCGCGGAGCCGCCGTGGCGCACGAGGTCGTCGGTGAAGCTCCACCCCGTCCCGAGGAGCTGGACGCCGCCCGCGCCGGGCGTCCGCTTGCGGAGCTGCTGCGCGAGCAGCGCCGTGTCGAAGGCGTTGGCGATGATGAGCACGGCGTCGGGCGCGCCGTCGAGGGCCTCGCCCGCGAGCGCCGCGTACGAGCCCACCTGCCCCGAGGTGAACTCGACGACGCGCGCGACCCGGCCCTCGCGCGCCTCCAGGGTGGCGGTGAACGTCCGCCGCCAGGGCTCGGTGTAGGCGCGGTTCGAGGCGTCGAGGACGACGTTCACGACGGGCCCCGCGCGCGTCCGCGCGAAGTATCCGGCGAGCCCCTCGGCGGTGGTGGTGCCCGAGGCGTCGGCCAGGACGAGCCAGTCGTCCAGGCCCAGGAGCGCGCCCGAGCTCACCGTCGGCGAGATCATCAGGACGCGCGCCTCGTTCACGATGGGCAGCGTCGCCTGGGCCATCGAGCTCGTGCAGTGCCCGACGATCGCGACGACGCCCGCGTCGATCAGCGCGCGGACCGCCCGCCGGGCCGTCTCCACGTCCTGCGCGTCGTCCCGCACGAGGAGCTCGAGCGGGCGGCCGCCGACGCCGCCCGCGGCGTTCACGTCCTCCACCGCGAGCTGGGCGCCGTTCCGGCAGGCGACGCCGAGGTCGTAGTGGCGTCCGCTGAGCCCGGCGACGAGCCCGACCCGGATCGGCTCGGCGCGCCTGCAGCCCGCGCCGAGCGCGAGGGCGAGCAGCATCGCCAGGACCCGGGGAGCCCTCATCTGCCTCGAGTGTAGCCCACGGTGGACCCTGGCCCAAGCGCGGCGTGGCCGCTACACGATCCCGATGCTCGCCTACGTCTTCTGGCACTGGCCCGCGCCCGACGTCGATCGCGTCCGCTACGCCGGGAGCCTCGCCGCGTTCCACCGCGCGCTCCGCGCGGCGCCGCCGGAGGGGTTCGTCGGCTCGCGCGTGCGCGAGGTCCGCGGCGCGCCGTGGGTCCCCGCCCCGCTGGCCTTCGAGGACTGGTACCTCGTCGAGGACTTCGCCGCGCTCGGCGCGCTCGAGCGCGCTGCCGTCTCGGGGCCGCGGCGCGCTCCGCACGACGGCGCGGCGCGCCTGGCGCGCGGCGGAACCGCCGGGCTCTACGGCCGGCTCCGCGAAGGCGCGGCCGGCGCCGACCGGGTGGCCTGGTTCGCGAAACCGGCGGGGATGCCCTATCCGGACTTCCTCGCCCGCGTGCCGCCCGCGGAGCTCTGGCAACGGAAGCTCACGCTCGGTCCGGCGCCGGAGTTCTGCCTCGCCGGTGGCAACCCGCCCGCGGACGCCGCGGGGGCGATCACGCTCGAGGTGCTGCCCGTTGACGTCGAGTGACCTGCCCGGCTGCCCGGCCGCTCAGCGCGCCGCCTCGAGCCAGACGCGCCGGCGCTCGGCCCTTCGCCAGAGCACCTCGCGCCGGGCCTGGGCGCGGAACAGGGCGGCCACCGGGAACGCGACCAGGACGGAGAGCGCGGTCCAGATCCCCAGGATCGCCGTCGCGACGCGCAGGATGTCGGCGATACGGTCCATCCACACCCATGATGGATCCGGGACCTTCACCGATCGAGTATCCGGCCGGGCAAGTGGGGGCGCCCCGCGCGGAGCGGCCCACGGCAGGGCGCGTCAAGGGAGGAGCCCTCGCGTGCCGCCCCTTCTCACCTCGCTCGGGATCGACGACCCCATCGTGCTCGCGCGGTGACCGGCGGCGGAGAGGAGCTCCGTCCGCGGATAGAATCGCCGGATGGAACCTCGCATCACGCTCGTCACGCTCGGCGTCGCCAACCTCGACCGCGCGCGGACCTTCTACGAGGAGGTGCTCGGCTGGACCGCGGCGCCGCAGTCGGTCGGCGACGTCGTCTTCTTCCAGGCGGGCGGCGTCGTGCTCTCCCTCTACCCGCGCAAGCTCCTTGCCGAGGACGCGCGGCTCGCCGACGCGGGCGGGACGGGGTTCGGCGGCTTCACGCTCGCGCACAACGTCCGCGCGCGCGAGGAGGTCGACCGCGTGCTCGACGACGTCGCGCGGCGAGGCGGGCGGATCCTGAAGCCGGCCGAGGACGCTGCGTGGGGCGGACGGAGCGGCTACTTCGCCGACCCGGACGGCGTCGCGTGGGAGGTGGCCTGGAACCCAGGTCTGCCGCTCGACGCGGAGGGGATCCCGCGGCTCCTCGCGGAGCCGGAGCTGGAGGCGTGAGCCGCGGGCATCGCGCTCACGGCGAGCGGGGCACGAGCGGCACCCCCACCTCGACGCGCAGATGCCCCGCCGGCAGCCCGGGATCCTGGTGGTACGCCTCGAACTCCCACGCGCCCGGCCGCAGGCGCTCCTTCGAGGCGGGGAGCCAGATCCCGAAGGCGCCGAGGGCGAGCGACTGCGCGGTCCGCGTGGCGCCGCCCGTCGCGGTGAAGACCGCGTACGTCGCCGCCGGCACCTCGACCGCGCGGTACCCGCGCGGCGCCGCGGTCCGGGGCGCGACCTCGAGCGCGATGACGTACTCGATCTCGCCGCTCGCGTACGCGCGGACGAGGCCGTAGTGCGGGCGGCCCGGCAGCGCGCCGCCGATGGCGCGCCACCGCTCGTGCCGGAGCCAGTCGTCCCAGAACGCGGGGATGTCCACGAACGACTGGAACCGCCGCGTCGGGGCGCGGGTGCCGAGGCCCACGGCGCGGAACGCCGGCCGCTCCTCGATGCGCGGCGCGGGCGGCGGGCCGAACGGGAACGGCGTGCGCGGCTCGGCCCGCAGGAGGACCGGCACCGCGGCCTCGCCCGCCCGCGCGCGGCGCGCGTACGCCGCGGGGGTGACGCCGAACGCGCGCGCGAACGCGCGGGTGAACGCCGCCTGCGAGTCGTAGCCCCAGGCGATCGCGGTCGCGAGCACGGCCCGCCCTGCGGCGAGGTCCTCCGCCGCGCGCGAGAGCCGGCGCCGGCGCACGTACTCGGCGACCGGCAGGCCGACGACCGCCTGGAACACGCGCATGAAGTGCCAGCGCGAGAAGGCGGCGCGGCGCGCCGCCTGCCCGAGATCGACGGCGCCCGGGAGCCGCGCCTCGAGGTAGTCGATCGCGGCGCCCAGGCGCTCCGGGAGGTCGTCGGTCCGCGCCGGCGTCACGCGTCCAGTATAGGCCCGAGGTCCACCTCCTCGGGCGCCCCGCGGCCGAAGCTCACGATCCTCCGCGGGAGCGCGATCCCGGCCCGGGTCGCCAGCTCCGCGGCCTCGCCGGCGGAGAGCGGCGCGCGCATCGGCGTCGCGCGCGCCAGGCCGTCGAGGGCGGAGAGCGCCGCGCCGTCCAGCTCCGGGTGCGGGGTGAGCATGATCCCCCACGCGTCCCAGGGCAGGAGCTCGCGGCCGGCGAGGGCGTTCACGTCCTTCACGAGGTTCGAGCAGATGAACTCCCAGCCCCAGAACTCGAGGATCCCGTACCGCTGCGGATCGCCGCCGGCCCGGCACGCCAGCCACGCCTCGCCGCCCGAGACGAACGCGCCGTCGGGGAGGTCCATCGGGTCGAAGTCGAACCGGAGCGCGTCCTTCATCCGCGCGTCGAGCTGCGGGTCGCTGATGCACCAGCGCCGCCCGTCCCAGCGCTCGACCACCCAGTGGTCGATCCACTTGCCCCGCTCGAAGTACCCGCCGAACCCGCAGCGCGCGCGCGCGGGGATCCCGGCGTGGCGGAGCAACGCCGCGTACAGCACCGAGTGATCGCGGCAGTTGGAGACCAGCTTCTGCGGGAGGGGCAGCGGGGCGGCGTCGTGGGGGCTCCGGCCGAGCGAGGCCGCGAGCTCCCCGATGCGGCGGAGCTTGGCGCGGAGGTCGCGGAGGTTGGTCTCGGCGTACGCCCGGGCGGCGTCGTCCGCGAGCCCGTACGCGTCGCGCCAGTGGACGTGGACCATGACCGAGCGGACCACCTCGGCGAGCGCGCGCGGATCTCCGCCCGCGCCGGCGGCGAGCCGGGCGAGGCGCGGCGCCTCGTCCTTCGGGTCGGTGAAGGGGCCGTTCGAGAGCCAGGCCTCGGGGCCGGCGGGCAGGGTTGGCGCGGTTGCGGCGGCGTGCGTCATGCGGGTTCTCCTCTCTCTGGACTGGGAGAACCTACGGCGGCGCGCAGGTCGCGTTTTGATTGGGCGTGCGGTCGTCGCCGCCCGGGTGGGGCCGGGCCGCGCGCCGGGGCGCGGGGCTCCGCTGCGCCGGCGCACCCCACCGCCTTGCTTCGACGGTGCGTATGAACCGTTTCAGATTGGACTTCCGGCCTCGTTCTCCTTGACGAGCACGGCGAGAACGTGTCAACGGGTGTTCTGCTCGTGGTGTAGTCGGCCTGACGGGCCTTTGCCTCCGCGACCGGCTCCGGCCGGCCGCGACTGCTGTGCTCCTGCTCCACTCGCGCGACGAGGAAACCATGCACCCCAGGCACCTTGCGAAGTTGATGGCCCTGCTGCTCGGAGCGACGCTGGCCGGCTGCGGCGGCGACTCCGGGTCCGCGGCGGAGCGGAGCGCCACGAGCGCGATCATGACCAACGGCGTGAACGCGACGCTGGCCGTGCAGTCCTCGTCGAGCACGAGCATCTGCTGGAACGTGACGCTCGCCAACACGAGCACGGCGCAGGTCACGAGCTGGACGGTCGGGGTCACGCTCGCCAGCGCGACGTACACGCAGGTGCGGAACGCCACCGCCTCGGTCAGCGGCAGCCTGGTCACGGTCCGACCGTCGTGGTGGGGCGGCGGCATCGCCCCCGGCGCGTCGGTCTCCTTCAGCCTGTGCGCGAGGCCGGCGGGCCCGAACCCCGGGGCGACGCTGACCTCGCTCCAGGTCACGGGCGGCGCGACCGGCCCGACGAGCTACACGCTCACCGTCGGCGCGAGCACCGGCGGCACCACCAGCCCCGCGGCCGGGACCTACAGCTACGCGGCCGGCTCGGTGATCCAGGTCACCGCCACGCCGGCGAGCGGATACGCCTTCTCCGGCTGGAGCGGCGCCGCCAGCGGAACGGCGAACCCCGTCTCCGTCACGATGGACGGTGCCAAGACCCTGACCCCGTCGTTCAGCCCGACGAGCACGAGCTCCTCCATCTCGGTCAACGCCGGTGGGTCGGCCTCCGGGAGCTTCGTCGCCGACGCCCACTTCTCCGGCGGGAGCACCTACTCGACCACCAGCACGATCGACACCTCGCTCCTCACCGGCACGATCCCGCCGCAGGCCGTCTTCCGCACCGAGCGGTACGGCGAGTTCACGTACACGATCCCCAACCTCACGCCGGGCAGCGGGCAGACGGTGACGCTCTACTTCCAGGAGAGCTACTGGTCCGCCGCGGGGCAGCGCACCTTCGACGTGGCCGTCAACGGCGCCGCCGCGCTCACCGCCTTCGACATCTTCGCGGCGGCGGGCGGCCGCAACCGCGCCGTCGCCCGGACCTTCGAGACCACCGCGAACGCGAGCGGCCAGGTGGTGATCCGGTTCACGAAGGGCGGCGGGCCCGACAACCCGAAGCTCTGCGGGCTCACGGTGGCCGGCGCCGGCACCACGCCGAACACGTTCGCGCTCACGGTGACGAAGGCGGGCACCGGCAGCGGCACGGTCAGCGGCGCGGGGATCGCGTGCGGCAGCACCTGCAGCGCCACGTACGCGAGCGGGACGAGCGTGACCCTGACCGCGTCCGCCGCGGCCGGCTCGACCTTCGCCGGGTGGAGCGGCGCCTGCTCCGGCACGGCGACCTGCACGGTGAGCATGACCGCCGCCCGGGCGGTGACCGCCACGTTCACGGGATCGAGCCCGGGCAACTACGTCGTGGCCATGGTGCAGTCCACGAGGAGCCAGGCCTCCGAGCTCACCACGGCCGACGTCGCGTCGCTGGTCTCGAGCGCCGTCGCGCAGGCCGGAGGGCTCGACTTCATCCGCGACGGCCAGACCGTGGTCCTCAAGCCGAACCTCGTGACCGCGTACACCGACGGCGGGAAGTCGAGGCCGGCGGACCCGCTCGTCAACGGCATCTCGACCGACTGGCGCGTGGTCAAGGCGGTCGCCGATCTGGTCCGGGCCCGGAACCCCAGCGGCAGGATCCTGGTGATGGAGGGGTCGGTGAACGCGACCGCCCGGGCGTACTCGATGCTCGGGTACACCGCCTCGAACTTCGGCTCGTCGGTGGACGAGTTCATCGCGCTCGAGGGCAGCTCGTGCGCCGACCGCACGACCGGCGCGCTCGAGCAGCGCACGGCCGTCAGCGGGAAGCGCTACTGGATCAACAGCCGCTACGTGAACGCCGACGTGGTGATCAGCCTCCCCACGATGAAGACCCACGTCTCGGCCGGCATCACGGGCGCGGTCAAGAGCCTGGGGATCGGCGTGACGCCGGTCGGGCAGTTCTCGGCCGGCACCAACGCCTCCGACGACTGCACCCGCGGCCAGTCCTCGACCTACATCGATCACAGCGGCCCCGAGCCGCTCGGGCAGTTCATCCGCGACTACTACAGCCTCCGGCCGGCCGACTTCGTGGTCATGGACGCGCTGCAGGGGCTCGAGCACGGACCGCTGCCTGCCTGGGACAACAGCGGCACCTACGACTACGCCTCCTCGCGGAAGAACATGCGGCTCATCCTGGCCGGCAGGAACGCCGTCGCCGTGGACACGATCGAGTCGCTGGTCATGATGTGCGATCCGAAGAAGGTGCCGCACCTGACCAAGCTCGAGGCGGACGGCCTCGGCACCACCGACGCGGCGAGCATCACCGTGGTCGGGAAGAGCGTGAGCGAGGTCGCGAAGCCGTTCGCCGGGAAGCAGACGGCCATCTGCCCCGGCACGGCGCCTGCGCCGACGGGCCGGCCCGCCGGCGCCTGCCAGGCCGGCGCGTCCTACCCCGCGCCGATCCTGACGGGCACGCCGCGGCTCCTCTACCGCCCCTCGGGCACGGTCCCGAGCGGCACGTACGAGGGCCCGGTCTGGCTCGCCGCCAGCTCCACGCTCCTGCTCTCCGACCTCACCTTCAGCGGCTCGGTCCACCCCTCGCAGCTCCTCCGGGCGACGCCCGCCGGCGCGGTCTCGACGTGGGTGTCGGACGCCGGCACGAACGGGATGGCGGTGGACGGGAGCGGCGCCGTGTTCGCGTGCTCGCACAAGGTCCAGGGGATCGTGCGCGTCGGCACGAACGGCACGCTCACCACGTACGTGGACAACGTCGGTGGGCAGAAGTTCAACTCGCCGAACGACCTCGCGCTCCGCTCGGACGGGACGATCTACTTCACCGATCCCGATTTCCAGCTCGGCAACCGGACCTCGCAGACCGGCAGGAAGGGCGTCTACCGCGTGACCCCGAGCGGCGCCGTCTCGCTCGTGGACGGCACGTTCGTCCAGCCGAACGGCATCGCCCTCTCCCCGAACCAGGGTGTGCTGTACGTCGCCGACTACGGCGGCAACGTGGTCCGCGCCTTCACCGTCGCGGCCGACGGCAGCACGAGCGGGCGCCGGGACTTCGTCCGCGTGACCTCTCCGGACGGGCTGGGGATGGACTGCCTCGGCAACCTCTACGTCGCCTCCGGCGCCGGCTCCATCCAGGTCTTCTCGCCCAGCGGCAGCCAGCTCGGCAGCGTCGGCGTCGCCTCCGGCCTCAGCAACCTGGCCTTCGGCGGCTCCGACGGGCGGACGCTGTTCATCACCGCCGGGAAGGCGCTGTACGCGCTCGACATGAACCTGCCGGGCTACTTCGACTGACGGGCCGGCCCGGCGGCGGCTGCGCGGTGACGCGACGGCGGAGCGTCACCGCGCGATCGGCTTGTACCGGATCCGGCGCGGCTTCGCGCCCTCCTCGCCCAGCCGGCGCTTCTTGTCGGCCTCGTACTCCTGGTAGTTGCCCGTGAAGAAGGTCCACCGCGACTCGCCCTCGGCGGCGAGGATGTGCGTCGCGATGCGGTCCAGGAACCAGCGGTCGTGCGAGATGACGAGCACGCACCCGGCGAACTCCTGGAGCGCGTCCTCGAGCGCCCGCAGCGTCTCGACGTCGAGGTCGTTCGACGGCTCGTCGAGCAGCAGCACGTTGGCGCCGGTGCTCAGCGTCTTGGCGAGGTGGAGCCGCCCGCGCTCGCCGCCGGAGAGGGCGCCGACGAGCTTCTGCTGGTCGGCCCCCTTGAAGTTGAACCGGCTGATGTACGCGCGGCTCGGCATCTCGAACTTGCCGACGGTGATCGTGTCGTGGCCGCCGGAGAGCTCGTCGAAGACGGTCTTCCCGCCGGAGAGGTTCTCGCGGCTCTGATCGACGAAGGCGATCTTCACCGAGGGGCCGATCTCGACCGTGCCCGTGTCCGGCTTCTCCGCCCCGGTGATCATCTTGAACAGCGTGGACTTGCCGGCGCCGTTCGGGCCGATGATCCCGACGATCGCGCCGGGCGGGACGATGAACGACAGGTCGTCGATGAGGAGCTTGTCGCCGAAGCCCTTCGAGACGCCCTGGAACTCGATCACCTTCTGCCCGAGCCGCTCGGCCACGGGGATGAAGATCTCCTGCGTCTCGTTCCGCTTCTGGTACTCGAACTTCGAGAGCTCCTCGAACCGGGCGAGGCGCGCCTTGCTCTTCGCCTGGCGCGCCTTGGGGTTCTGGCGGACCCACTCGAGCTCCTGCTTCATCGCCTTGATGCGCGCGCTCTCCTGCTTCGCCTCGATCTCGAGCCGCTGCTCCTTCTGCTCGAGCCAGGAGGAGTAGTTGCCCTTCCACGGGATGCCGTGGCCCCGGTCGAGCTCGAGGATCCACTCGGCGACGTTGTCGAGGAAGTAGCGGTCGTGCGTGACCGCCACGACGGTGCCGGGGAACCGCCCCAGGAACTGCTCGAGCCACTCCACCGACTCGGCGTCGAGGTGGTTCGTGGGCTCGTCGAGCAGGAGCATGTCCGGCTTCGAGAGGAGGAGCTTGCAGAGCGCGACGCGGCGCTTCTCCCCGCCGGAGAGGTGCGCGATCTTCGCGTCCCACGGCGGGAGCCGGAGCGCGTCGGCCGCGATCTCGAGCGCGGTGCCGGTGTCGGCGCCGGCGTTGGCGATGATCGCCTCGAGCCGCGCCTGCTCCTCCGCGAGCTTCTCCATGTCGGCGTCGGGATCGCCGTACGCGGCGTAGACCTCCTCGAGCCGCTTCTGCGCGGCCGCCACCTCGCCCTGCGCCGACTCGACCTCCTCGCGGACGGTCTTCTCCGGATCGAGCCGGGGCTCCTGCGGCAGGTACCCCTGGCGGATCCCGGACTGCCGCGTGATCTCGCCGTCGTACTCCTCGTCCACGCCGGCCATGAGCCGGAGCACGGTGGACTTGCCGGCGCCGTTGAGGCCGAGCAGGCCGATCTTCGCGCCGGCGAAGAAGGAGAGGGAGATGTCCTTGATGATCTGCCGCTTGGGCGGGACGATCTTGCTCACGCGGAGCATCGACATCACGTACTGGGGCATGGATCCTTCTCGGGCTGGGGTGAGCGGGGGAGGGAGATAACACGAAACGATGCCCGTGGCTGGGTCGCGCGCAGGCTGCCTCCACGCGGCCAGGAGGGCGGCCAGCCGCTGCCCGCGGGCTCGGGCTCGGGCTCGGGCTCGGGCTCGGGCGAAGCTACTCGGCGCGGACCCCGTGCACCTCGTCCACCGACAGGAAGCCGTCCCTGCCGTGGCAGACCGTGCAGTTCTCCCGGCCGTCGATCGTGTTCCGCGCCGCGTGCGCGAGCGCCGCGCCCGTGTCGTGGCAGCTCGTGCAGGCGGCGGTCACGGGCAGGCGCCGCGCCTCCGCGCCGGCGTGCGCCGCGGTCGCGGCGTGGAGGATCGTCGCCGACTCGTTGGCGACGGTCGCGGGCGCGTCCGCGGGGATCGACTCGATCCGGTAGGTCCGGCCGGTGTGACAGAGCGTGCACTGCCCGAGGTCGCCCGGGAACTCGACGTCGCCGAGGAAGTTCACGCTCCCGCGGAACCCGTACCAGACGAGCGGGTCGGAGAGCCCCAGCTCGGCCGAGCCGGTGCGCGCGCCGGTGTGGAGGCGGTGGATCATGGTCTTGAAGTGGATCGACCGCTCCTCGACGCCGTCGTACGTGGAGCCGAGCGCGACGTTCCCCGCCGGCCCCTTGGGCCGCTGCGTCCAGTCGGTCGCGTCGGGCGTGTGGCACATGACGCAGTACTCCGGGTCGTTCCGCAGGTCGCCGTGCGCGCGGACGAGGCCGTGGCAGGAGTTGCACCGCGCCGCGTCGATGACCGTCCGGCGGGCGGCGGGGCTGCCGCCGGGGAACGTGCCCGCCGCCGTGTCCACGTACACGACCGGGTTCAGCGCCCACTCGTTCACCGCCTCGCCGGTGAAGGGCCACCGCGCGGGATCGGTGCTCGAGAGGCCGCGGCGGGCCTCGAGCGCGACGGCCCACGTCCCGGCCGCGGTCTCCGGGAGCGGCGCCGGGAAGGTGAACCGGAACCTGCCCTCCCCGTCGGCCGCGGTCGTGAGCGGGACGATCCCGGTGATCGGGGTGTTGCCGTTCGCCAGCTCCGGCTGCGTGGGCCCGGCGAGCGTGATCGCCACGCGCCCGAGCGCCCGCGGGATCGGGCTCTGATCGTCGTTCGCCGGGGTGGGCGCGTTCAGCGGGGTCAACGGGCCGGCGCGATCCGCGAGGGTGAACACGATCGTGGGCGTCTGGCCCGGCCGAAGGTTCTCGACCGCGACGATCTCGGCGGTGAGCGCGTTCCACTGCGGGCGTTCGTGCGGCGACTGGTGGATGGCGCGGACGTCGGCGGCGACGGTCGGACGCGCGTCGGTCGCGACGTGGCACCCGGCGCACCGCGTGTCGTCGGCCTGCGGCCCGCCGGTGTGCAGCCGGTGCACGCGATCGCCCTCGGGGATCGCGGCCTCCTGGTACCAGACGTCCGCGTGGCAGCCGGCGCACGTGCGCCGCGAGACGTCCGTGAACCGCGCCTCGGCCTGCGGCGCGCCGCCGTGGCAGGCCTGGCAGCTCCGGAGATCCTGCGGGAACCCCACGCCCTCGGCCACCGCGACCGGCGGCTGCTCGTTGTCCGTCCGCTCCACGACGCGGCCGTAGACGGCCTCGCTGCTCCGGAACCCGATGACCGAGTACTTCTGCCCGGGGACGAGCTCACCGGTCTCGGCGTCGTGGAGCGTGGGCAGCTCCTTCCCGGAGTGGATCCGGTGGATGAGGCGCCCCATCTCCATCGGGTTCGGGTCGGTGTCCGGCGTCGCGCCCGCGAGCGCCGCCGGATCGACCGTGTCCGGATCGGCGTTCTGGAACGTGTGGCAGGTCATGCAGACCCTCGTCCCGCTCCGGAAGCCGCCGTGTGCCTGGACCACCGCGTGGCACGTGTTGCAGCTCGCGTCGGTGACGAGCTCGCGCGTCTGCACGGCAGCCCCGCTCCGCGTGAAGTCGAACGTGGAGGTGGTCGCGGCGGTGCCGGGCGTGCCGGCGAGCCAGACGCCGGCGCGCAGGGTCGTCGCGGGATCGAGCCCCTCGGGGAGCTTCGCCTGGAAGGTGTACGAGAACTGCCCGTCGCCGAGCGCCTGGACCGTGCCGCCGGTCTCGGACCCGGGCTGCTTCACGTCGCGGAGGACCGCCTCGGCGGGCGTGCCCGGGCCGGCGACGGGGAGCGCCGGCAGCGTCTGTCCGCCGGTGAGGACGAAGCTCTGCCACGCCGCGATCCCGGAGACGGGCTCGCGCGTGAGCCCCGCGAGCGCCCACGTGGGCCGCAGGGCGGCGGCGGCCTCTCCCCCGACCGCCTGGCCGCCGCGCCTCAGGGTGTAGCGGACCGTCACGGCGCCGGTCTCGTCGACCGCCGCGCCCGTGATGCGCACGTCGTAGGCGGGCGGCGGCGCGGGGGACGAGGGCTCGGAGACCTGGCGCGCGGAGTCGCACGCGAGCAGCGCGATCACGGACAGTGGAACGGCCGCCCACCCTCTGGCGTGCATGGCACCCTCCAAGGGCACGGCGCCGGGGCACGCGCCGGCTTCGCGGGCCGCGTGCGCCGCGCTCGACGCCCACGCAAGCTTGCGACCGCCGCGCGCGGCCAGCAGGCGTCGCGGGCGGCTCAGAAGGGCCCGGCCCCCGCC
>JAEYZK010000339.1 GCA_023428085.1 Pseudomonadota bacterium | reverse complement strand
GGCGGGGGCCTGAGCGCGCGGGGGCGACGCCCCCACCGCGCCTCGCTCAGCGCGCGCGGCCGCCGAGGCGGACCGCCGGCGGTGAGGTGCGCTCCAGCCATCCGACGATCGTCCGCCACGCCTCCTCGGTCTCGAGCACGTCGCCGTGGCCTGCCCGGGGCACGAGCGCCAGCGTCTTCGGGCCGGCGAGCGAGTCCAGGATCCGTCGCGCGTGCGCGGGCGGCACGAAGTGGTCGTCCGCTCCGTGCAGGACGAGGGTCGGGACGGTCACGCGCCGCGCGGCGGCGGCGGTGTCCGCGCCATCGACGCGCATCGCGGCGAGCTCCTCCGCCGCGTGGAAGGTGGAGGACAGGAGGAGCCGGGCGACGAACGGGGGGAGCCGCTCGCGGACCACCCGCCGCATCGAGGAGAACGCGGAGATCGAGATCACCTCGTCGATCCGCGGGTCGTCGGCGGCGCCCTGGATGGCGACCGCCCCGCCGAGCGACACGCCCATCACGACGACCCGGTCGACGCCGAGGAAGTCGATCACCTTGGACAGATCGCGACGCTCCCAGTACCCGAACGTCGAGTACGCGCCGCCCGAGGCGCCGTGCGCCCGGCTGTCGTAGACGAGCACGTCCCAGCCGAGCGGCACGAGCCGCTCGGCGACGCGCACTCCCTCGGAGCGGTTCTGGTTGCGGCCGTGCAGGAAGATGACCGTGCCCCGGGAGGACGCCGCCGGGAAGTACCACCCCTCGAGCCTGACCCCTTCACCGGGGATGGTGACGGCCCGGTGCAGCAGCGCCGGCGGCGCGCCGGGCCGGGAGTGGGCCGGGACGAGCACCATCCGGGCGCCGAGCGTCGCCGAGTAGCAGCCGGTCGAGAGGGCGGCGACGAGGACCACGAGCGCGCCGCGAGCGAGGCGCATCCCTGGGACGTTGGGTCGGCGCGCCCGGAGCGGCAGGCGCTCTCGTGGGGCCCGGCTCCCGTGGCCGTGCCCTGGGCTCGGGTTCGACGGGCGGCGGCGGCATACCCGGTCGGTCCGGGCGGCGAAGGCCCCGAGAACACGCGGCGATCTCCGCTGCTTGCCCTCTCGTGCGGCTTTGCACTAGAGGTACCCGCTCCCGCGTACTCCCAGCCCGCGCCCGGCGGGCGCCGGATCGAACGGAAGGACGTCATGCCCGTGTCAGCACGCGCACCATCCCGCCTGCTCGCCCTCCTCGCCACGCTCACCCTCGCCGGCTGCGGCGCGGAGCCGTCCGCGCCCGAGAGCGCTCCCGGGAGCGGTGCCACGGCCGCCGCCTCCAGCGCGCTCGCGGTCGGGGCCGACGTCTCCGAGATCCCGTTCGCGCAGAGCAAGGGCGTCGTGTACGCGGACACGAACGGCGCCCCGGGCGACGGCATGCAGATCCTGCGGAACCACGGCTACACGTGGGCCCGCATCCGCGTGAACGTGGACCCGGCGTCCACCGACTACGCCCTGTTCACGGATCTGGCGTACGCCACCCGCGCGGCGGTCGCCGCCCGGCAGAAGGGCTTCAAGGTCCTCGTGGACTTCCACTACTCGCACTGGTGGGCCGATCCCGCGAACCAGTGGAAGCCGACCACGTGGTCCGGCGACTGGACGGCGGACGCGGTCCGGAACCGGGTCTCGACGTGGACCCGGACCGCCATGACCACCCTCGTCAACGCCGGGGCGACCCCCGACATGGTCCAGATCGGCAACGAGATCACGAACGGCCTGCTCTGGGATCTGGGCGGACCGTACCGCAGCGGTGGGTCGTGGCGGAACCTGGTCTCGTTCGTCAACGCCGGGATCAGCGCGGTGAAGCAGGTGAGCAGCTCGACCCGGATCCTCCTCCACCTCGACTCGGGCGGCTCCTGGTCCACGACCAGCTACTGGATCTCCAACTTCATCTCGAACGGCGGCGCGTGGGGCAGCGTCGATGCGATGGGGTTCTCGTACTATCCGATGTGGCAGGGCTCCTTCGCCGACCTGGAGGGCGTCCTCTCGGGGATGCGCGCGAGCCACTCCGCGAAGGAGGTCTGGATCGTCGAGACGGCCTGGTACTGGACGCGGAGCGCCGCGGGCTACGGCGGTCCGTACCCCCAGACGCCGGACGGCCAGCACCAGTTCCTCCGCGAGCTGGCCGACGTCCTCGGCAGGCACGCCAACGTGAAGGGCGTCTTCTACTGGGGGGCCGGGTGGGCGGTGACGTCGCGGTGGCTCCGGGCGCCGGGCTGGTCGAACGACGACGCCGCCACGCGATCGCTCTTCGACTGGAACGGCAGGGCGACGAAGGGCATCGACGGGCTCACGGCCGCCGCGCCGCCGACGCCCACCACCTACGTCCTGACCGTCGGCGTGACCGGCAACGGCGCGGTCTCGCCCGCCGCCGGCGCGCACGCGTACGCGGGCGGCACCGTCGTCACGTTGACCGCGACGCCGGCGAGCGGCGCGACCTTCACGGGCTGGAGCGGGGCCGTGACCGGGACCGCCAACCCGGTCACCGTGACGATGACGGGCGACAAGACCGTGACCGCTGCGTTCTCGACGGCGAACGGCGGAGGAGGCCCGTGCGCCAATCCGGTCACGATCACCGGAGGCCAGAGCGGGAGCTTCAACACCACAGGGGCGGTGTGCCTCCGGACCACGTCGACGATCCAGGGCTGGGGCTGCGCGAACTTCGACGGCCGGACCGTGTCCGTCAACGGCGGCGCCGCCACCACGTCCTGCGGCGCCGGGCCCTTGCCGCTCGCCAAGCTGGCGGACGGGTACACGTACTTCGCGGTCACCCCCGGCTCGTACCCCTGGGCCTCCCTCTATTACTGGTGACCCGTCCCAGAGGTCGGGCGTACGGAGCATGGTCCGCGGCAGGAGTGGGGGGCACGGGCGTCACTTCCGTCCGCCGTTGCTCCCCCGTGTGGGCGGAGCGAGATACGCCAAGGGGAGTGCGCGACGCGCGATGACCGCACTCGGTCGGAGCCACTCAAGTGGTGGAGGACCCGAGAGCGGAACCCGACCGGCCGGAGACGAGCGTCGCCGTCAATGGACCCTGATCGCGAGGGCGAACGTACGCGTGGTCGCGTCGGGCCTCAGCTGCTCGCGCAGGAGACGCCGAACCGCACGCGCATGAGGTAGGTGCCGAGTGGGAAGGAGACGTCCTTCTCGCCCCTGCAGTACTTCACGAGCGCGTCGCGGTGGCGCTCCATGAAGCTCATCAACCGCGCGATGGCGTCGTTCCGCTTGTGCTCATCGCGAGCTGCGACCCGCGGCCTGAGCGAACGGCGGGGCTCATGGCTCGCCGCACGCCGTGTGTACCGCTGCTTCCTCACGCGAGATGCGCCGACCACGGCGACGCGACGCGCCTCGCGACGTGCGGCAGCCTCCCGCTCGAGCTCGCCCACGCGGGCGATGACCTGCGCGCGGAACGCCTCTGCGGACGCGAACCCCGGCGGGACCGAGAGCT
>JAEYZK010000367.1 GCA_023428085.1 Pseudomonadota bacterium | reverse complement strand
CGGGAGGGCCGTCCGCCGGCGGCGCGGGCTCCCGGCCGGCGAGCCCGGCCAGGGTGCGCGGCGCGAACCCGGTGAGCGGCGGCGGGAGCGGCGCCCCGGCGGCGATCCGCCGGTACCGATCGGCGAGGCGGTAGGCGAGCGCCTTCGTGCCCGCGCCGTCGCACAGGCGGTGATCGACGCGCAGGCAGAGCGTGTCGCGCCCGGCGGCGCGGACGACGCGCAGCCGGAGGTACGGACCGTCCGGGCGCACGTCGAGCCCGGCCGCGAAGGCGGCGACGGCAGCCTCACCCCGCACGGTCTCCTCCAGCTCGCAGGGTGGGATCGCGGCCGCGAGATCGCGCAGCTCCCAGCGCGCCTCGAACGGGCGCGGCTCGACGAAGCGGGCGCGGAGGATCGGATCCTCCTCGACCACGGCACGGACGGCGCGCCCCAGGACCTCGAGGTCGAGCACGCCGCCGAACCGGAGCACGAGCCGGATCTGCTGGTCCGAGCCCGAGCCGGCGCCGGTCCCGCGGCCGCGCTGGTAGAAGAAGTCCTTCGGCGGAGCGGGGACGGAACGGTTCACGCGCGGGTACTCGAGCAGGACGAACCGGGTTCGGGGCTCCTGGCGGCTGCTTGTTGCCGGGGCCGTCGTCCTTCCTCGCCACCCATCGCCGCGGCCCCGCGGGGAGCATACCCCGGGGGCCGCGGTTCCTGCGCGCGGGAGCGCGCCGGGGCGTTCACTCCGACGAGCCGGCGGCGCTCGACATCGCGCCCGACGCGGTCGCGGCGGAGTCGAGCGCCCGCTGCGCCACCTGCAGCGACGACGCGAGCTGGTGCCGATTCTCGTCGCGCGCCTGCTCCACGAGATCGCCGAGCGTGGACGCGTCCGACTGCGCCGTCGAGCCGGCCGACTCCGAGGAGCCCGTCGCGTCCGCGGTGTCGGACTCCGCCTCGGAGGAGCCGGTGGACGGCGACGCCTCGGCCGCCGCGGTCGCGGTCTCGTTCGTGCCGTACGAGGGCAGGTCGGAGGAGTCCTCGCCCATCGAGCCGGTGGCGGCGTAGCCGCCCTCCACCGCGTCCCCGAGCTCGAACCCGCTCTCCTGCGCGCCCTTCAGGAGGTTGAACTCCGCGATCGAACGGGCGTCCGCCACCTGCTTGGCGGCGCCGGCCACGTTCGCGTCGTCCGAGTTCGCGTCCGCCTGTGCCTGCTGCATCGCGCGCCGGTTCTCGGTGATGAGCTGGCGGATGCTCTCCGCGAGCTGCCCGCTCTCGTCCACGCTCGACCGGGAATGGTAGTAGCCCTGCGCCACGGCGGAGTCGTTCGGGACCTCGGTCCCGAGCGTCCCCGGGCCGCCGCTGCCGTGCGTCGGCGCGTTGGTCCCCGCCGAGGTCTGCTGTGCGCCCGCGGTCGCCGGCCCGAGCACCAGCCCTGCGAGCCCGGCCAGCACCCATGCACTCTTCGCGAAAGTCTTCACGTAGACACCCCTCCTCCTCGTACGTTCCGTCGAGAACGCAACGATGGTGACCCCGGGCGTCCCGCGCACCGGACGCGGGGTGAAGCCTCAGCACGGAAGCCTCCGGCGCGATCGCCGCGCGGCTCCGCGGAGCAGCGGCGAGGGGACCGAGGGCCTCGGGGACCCGGGCCCTTCAGCCGCGCCGGCGGCGGAGCGCCGGCCCGAGGATGAGCACCACGCCGACGGCGATGAGCGCGACCGCGATCGCGACGCGCGAGCGCTGCACGCCGGCCAGGGAGACGACCGCCACCGCGGTGAGGATCGCGATCGGCACGAGGAGGCTCGTGTTGCGCGTGGCGAGGAAGAGGAGGGACAGGCCGAGCGCCGGCGCGAGGAGGAAGTGCGGCCACGCGCCGCCGACGTTCGACCAGGACGTGAAGTTGAGCCAGAGGAAGAGGACCGCGAGGTACCCGAGGACGCCGATCGGGACGAGCACGCCGGCGGCGTGCTTCGGGTCGGCGACGAACCGCTCCAGCAGGACGGCGACGGGGAGGAGCAGGAAGAGCGGCCAGAGGTTGGAGAGGGTCGCGGCCGGGAGCACGGTGGAGGCGAGCAGGATGCCGCCCGCGGCCACGAAGAGGATCCCCAGCGCCGGGACGCGAGGGCGCCCCGGCGGCGCCGGGCCGGGCGCCGGGGGTGGTCCGCCGTCCTGGGCCATGGGTGCCTCCTCTCAGGCCTTCACCGCGCGGAGCGTGTAGCTCGCCGCGAGCCGCTCCGGCCGGTCGCGGAGCCGGTGCTCGCCGTGCGCGTCCCGGACCGTCGCGCCCGGGGAGAAGTCCCACGGTACGGAGTCGTGCTCCTCGAAGGCGGCGAGCGCCAGGCCTGCGTCGGCCAGCGCGGTGAGGATCTCCCCGAGGCCGTGGTTGAACTCGATGGACTCCGGCGCGGCCAGCTCGCCCTCGTGCTCCACGTACGTCTTCGTCTCCACGAATCGCGTGCCCGCGGGCGTCTCGAAGTACGGGTGCTCGACGACCAGGAGCCCGTCCGGCCTGGGCTGGCAGAGCGACCAGAGCATCGGGTGCCCCTCGCGCAGGAACAGGCGCCCGCCGGGGCGCAAGAGCTGGCCCACCACCCGCGCCCAGCGCCGGATGTCGTGGAGCCAGCAGAGCGCGCCCATCCCCGTGTACACGAGGTCGAACCGCTCCGCGCCGAGGGCCTCGACCGCGGCGTGGACGTCCGCCTCGACGTACGCGATCTCCGCGCCGCAGTCGGCCGCGAGCGCGCGGGCGACGTCCAGCGCAGGCGCGGAGAAGTCGAGCCCGGTCATCCGCGCCCCCCGGCGCGCGAGCGAGAGCGTGTCCGTCCCGATGTGGCACTGCAGGTGGACCACGTCGAGGCCGGCGACGTCGCCGAGCCGCGGCAGGTCGAACCGCACCACGCCCGAGAGGAACTCCGGGTCGGCCCGGAACCGATCGAGGCCGTACCCGCGGGCGTGGAAGGGGACGCGGCTGTTCCAGTTGGCGAGGTTGATCGCGCGATGGTCCGTGGACATGGGCCCCCCTCGAGCCGGCATGGTGCGGCAGCCTGCCACGACCGCGGCGGTCGGGCAACGGGGATGCGCGCGCCGCGCCCGCCGGACGGGGCCGCTGCGCCCGCGCGCGGGCGCCGTTAGACCCGGTGGTCGCCGCCGCGCGCGGGAGGACCACGTCATGCTCACCCGCCTCGGAGGTGGAGCGGTCGCCGAGGATCCGGTCGGCCTCCTCCTCGAGTGCCACCAGCGGATCCGCACCTTCGCCGCGCTCGCGTCGCGCCTCGCGGCCGCCGCCGACGCCGGCCCGGACGAGGTCCGCGACGCCGCCCAGCGCGTCCGCCGGTACTTCGCGGAGGCGCTCCCCCTGCACGCCGAGGACGAGGAGGAGTCCATCCTCCCGCGCCTGCGCGGCCGCGATCCCGCGCTCGACGAGGCCCTCGCGACGATGGCGCGCGAGCACCGGGAGCACGAGGCGCCCCTCGCGCGCGTGCGCGCCGCCTGCCGGACGCTGGAGCGTGATCCGGCCGCCCTGCCCCGCGTGGCCGGTCCGCTCGCCGCGGCCGCCGCGGAGCTCGCGGCGCACTTCGACCAGCACCTCGCGCGCGAGGAGGCGGTGATCTTCCCGGCGATGCGCAGGCTGCTCCCGGCGTCGGACGACGCCGCGGTGGTCCGCGAGATGCGGGCGCGGCGGGCGCGGCCGGCGCCGTGACGCCGGCACCCTACCCCGCGTGCCCGCCGAGGTACGCCTTCTGGACGCGGGGGTTGGCCGCCAGCGCGGCCGCGGCGTCCTCGAGGACGATCCGCCCCACCTCCAGGACGTAGCCGCGGTGCGCGAGCCGGAGCGCGGCGCGGGCGTTCTGCTCGACGAGGACGATCGTCACCCCGTGCGCCTCGTTGATCTCGCGGATCGTCCGGAAGATCGTCTTCACGACGAGGGGCGCGAGCCCCAGCGACGGCTCGTCGAGGAGGAGCAGCCGCGGGCGGGCCATGAGGGCGCGGGCGATCGCCAGCATCTGCTGCTCGCCGCCGGAGAGCGTGCCCGCGAGCTGCGCCGCGCGGGCGCGCAGCGCGGGGAACAGCCCGAGCACCCACGCCTCGGTGTCGGCGACCGCCGCGCGGTCGCTCCGCGAGAAGGCGCCCAGCGTCAGGTTCTCCTGCACGGTGAGCGTGCCGAAGAGCCGCCGGCCCTCGGGGGCGTGGGCGACGCCCTGGTGCACCAGCGCGTGCGCGGGGACCCCGTGCACGTCGCGCCCCTGGTAGAGGATCCGGCCCGCCGACGGCCGGAGCAGGCCGCTGACCGCGCGGAGCGTGGTGGACTTGCCGGCGCCGTTCGCGCCGAGGAGGGTGACGATCTCGCCCTCGTGGACCGCCAGGTCGATCCCGTGCAACGCCTGCACGTTGCCGTAGCGCACCTCGAGGCCGCGGAGCTGGAGGACCGGCGCGCCCACCTCTAGGCCTCCTCCGTGCCGAGGTAGGCCTCGATCACCTTCGGGTCGCGCTGGATCTCCGCGGGCGTCCCCTCCGCGATCTTCGCGCCGTGCTCGAGCACCACGATCCGCTCGCACACGCGCATCACCAGGCTCATGTCGTGCTCGATGAGGAGCACGGTGATCCCGCGCCCGCGGATCCGTCCGATGAGCCCGGCGAGCTCGAACGTCTCCTGCTCGTTCATCCCGCCGGCGGGCTCGTCGAGCACGAGCAGCCGCGGGTCGCTCGCCAGCGCCCGGGCGATCTCGAGCCGCCGCTGGTCGCCGTACGAGAGGTTCCGCGCGCGCTCCAGGGCCCGACCGCGGAGGCCGACGAAGTCGAGCTCGTCGGCCACCCGCGCCAGCGCCTCCCGCTCCTCGCGCACCTGGCCGCGCGGCCGGAGCATCGCCGCGAGCAGGCCCGCGCGCGTGCGGCAGTGGCGCCCCGCCAGCACGTTCTCCACCGCCGAGAGCCGCTGGAACAGGCGGATGTTCTGGAACGTGCGGGCGACGCCCAGCGCCACGATCCGGTGCGGCCGGAGCCCCGCGAGCGGGCTGCCCTCGAACCGGATCGCGCCCGCGTCGGGCCGGTGGTTGCCGGTGATGAGGTTGAACGTGGTGGTCTTGCCGGCGCCGTTCGGGCCGATGAGCCCCACGATCGCGCCCGGCGGCACCTCGAACGAGACGCGATCGACGGCCCGGAGGCCGCCGAAGCTCTTCGACACGCCCTCGACGTGGAGGAGGGCGGTCATCACCCCGGCCCCTCCCCCTGCGGCGCGCGGGGCGGCGGGAGATCCGCCGGGCGGAAGCGCGGGAGGTGCACCGGGAAGAGCCCCTGCGGCCGGAAGGCCATCATCGCCACCATGGCCGCCCCGACCACCAGCATGCGCGCGCTGGCGAAGCCCCGGAGGCCCTCCTCGAGCCCCACCAGCAGCGCCGCCCCGGCGATCACCCCCGGGATCGACCCCGCGCCGCCCAGGATCACCATCGCGAAGATCTTGATCGACTCGCCCACGTTGAACGACTCGGGCGAGATGGTCCGGGCCTTGCCGGCGAAGAGGGCGCCCGCCATGCCCGCCCAGGCCGCGCCGAGCGCGAACGCCATGAGCCGGTAGCGGGCCGTGGGGACGCCGCTCCCCTCGGCGGCGACCTCGTCCTCGCGCAGGTAGTTGAGGGCGCGGCCGAACCGCGACCGCGCCAGGCGGTGGAAGAGGAACACGGTCAGGGCGACGAACCCCCAGATCAGCCAGAAGAACTCCTGCGGCCGGGCGATCCGCAGCCCGAAGACCGTGGGCCGGGCGATGCCGGTGATCCCGTCCGCGCCGCCGGTCAGGCCGAAGACGTCGTTCACGAGCGCGATGCGCACGATCTCGCCCATGCCGATCGTGACGATGAGCAGGTAGTCGCCGCGGAGGTGGACCACCGGCCGGGCGACGGCGAGGGCGAAGAGCGCCGACACGGCGGCGCAGGCCGGCAGGGTCCAGAGCACCGGCACGTGGTGCTGCGTGTTCAGGATCGCGGCGGTGTACGCCCCGACGGCGTAGAAGGCCGCGTGGCCCATGTGGAAGAGCCCGGCGTCCCCGAGGATGACGTTGAGGCTCAGCGCGAGGAGCGCGTAGAGGCCGACGTTGTTCAGCACGTCGAGCCAGTACCGCCCCTCGGGGAACCAGCCCGCGACGAACGGGGCCGCGGCGAGCAGCGCGGCGACGACCGCGTAGACGACGGCGAGCTCCCGGGAGCCCTGCCCCGGCGCGGGGGGGACGCTCATACCTTGTCCGCCACCCGCTCGCCCAGGAGCCCCGCGGGCCGGACGATGAGGATCAGGATCAGCACGCCGTACGCGATCGCGTCGCGCCAGGCCATCGACAGGTACGCCGCGCCCAGCGCCTCGACGAGGCCGAGGAGGAGCCCGCCGAGCATCGCCCCCGGGATGTTGCCGATGCCGCCGAGGATCGCGGCCGTGAAGGCCTTCATCCCGTAGCTCCACCCCATGGTGAACGAGATGGAGCCGTAGAGGAGGCCGACCAGGAGCCCCGCGGCCCCGCCCAGCGCCGGCCCGACCACGAACACGAGCAGCACGATCCGGTTCACGTCGATGCCCATGAGCCGCGCGGCGTCCGGGTCGATGGCCGTGGCCCGGATGGCGGCGCCGAGGCGCGTGCGCTGCACGAAGGAGTAGAGCGCCGCCATCATCGCGACCGCGGCGACCACCACGGCGATGCGCACGATCGGGATCTGCAGGCCGAGGACGGAGAGCGCGGTCTGGGGGAGGACGTCCGGGTAGCTGCGCGGGCTGCCGCCGTACGCGAGCAGCAGGGCGTTCTGGAGGAAGATGGACGCGCCGAGCGCGGAGACCACCGCGTTGAGCCGGGGCGCGCTGCGCACCGGGCGGTAGGCGACGCGCTCGACGACCACCCCGATCACCGCCACGAGCCCCATCACCATGACCGCGAGGAAGAGGAGCCCGAGCCCCAGCCCGACGCGCTCGGTCGCCAGCAGGGAGACGAGGAGCGTCATCCCGAGGTAGGCGCCGAAGGTGAAGAGGTCGCCGTGGGCGAAGTTGATGAGCTTCAGGACCCCGTACACCATCGTGTAGCCGAGCGCGATCAGGGCGTAGATGCTCCCCACCGCCAGGCCGTTGGTGCACTGCTCGAGGAAGAGCCGCATCGGTCCCCGGGGACGAGCGGGGGAGGAGCCGTCGCCCGGCCCCTCCCCCCGCCGCGAAGGCTCAAGGTTGGAGCACGAACCGGCCGGCGGCGTCCACCATGTAGACGCGGTACAGCTCCCCCACGCGATCGCCCTTGGCGTTGAAGGCGATCTTCCCGGTGTAGCCGGGGAAGTCCTTCAGGCCGCCGACGAGGTACGCGCGGACCCTCTTCGCGTCCGTGGACTTCGTCGCGTCGATGGCCCGGGCGATCACGCGGAAGCCGTCGGCGGCGAGGACGCCGTAGATCGACTTGGGCTCCTCGCCGAACCTCTTCTGGTAGGAGGCCACGTACGCCCTGGCCTCCGGCGTGTCGAGGTCCTTCGGGACGGGCGGCGAGAGGAACCGGAAGCCCTGCGCGGCCTCCTTGCCGGCGAGCTTCACGAGGTCGGGGTTGTTGATGGCGTCGCCGCCGACGAAGGGCACGCTCCAGCCCATCTGCCGCTTCTGCTTCAGGAGCAGGCCGGCCTCGGGGTAGTAGCCGGTGAAGAAGACGAGGTCCGGGGTCGCGGCGCGGAGCTTCGTGAGGATGGCCGAGTAGTCCTGCTCCTTGGGCGTGAGCGCCTCGAAGAAGACCGGCGTCAGGCCCCTCGACACGAGGAGGGCGTTGATCTCGCCGGCGAGCCCCTTCGCGTAGGCGGAGCTGTCGTGCACCAGCGCCACGCGCTTCGCCCCCGCCTTCTGGATGACGGCCGCCGCCACCCGCCCCTGCTCGTCGTCGCGCGGGCAGGTCCGGAGGAAGAGCGGCAGGCCCTTCTCCGTGAGCCGGACGGCCGTCGAGCCGTTCGCGATCTGGAGGATGCCCTCCTCGTCGAAGATCGTCTGGGTGGCCTCGGTGACGGCCGAGCCGTAGGTCCCGATCACCGCCACCACCCCGCGCGACGTGAGCCGCTGCGCGGCCAGCGAGGCGGTCCGCGGATCGCCGGCGTCGTCCTCCACGACGAGCTCCACCTTCCTCCCGAGCAGGCCGCCCTTCGCGTTGAGCTCGGCCGCGAGCAGCTCGCCGTTGCGCTTCATCTCCTGGCCCTCGCTGGCCCAGGCGCCGGTGAGCGGCGCGAGCATGCCGATCCGGATCGCGTCGGCGGCGCGGGCCGGGCCGGCGGCGAGGCCGAGCGCGAGCGAGAGGACTCCCACGAGGTTCTTCATGGCGCGACTCCCAAGGTTGAGGCCCCGAGGCTTGGCTGCGTGGATGCGCGATTCAACACCATCCCCACCCGGCCGGCAAACGACCCGTGGGCGCGAGGCTACAATGGCCGCATGCCGCTCAAGCCCAGCGCACAGAAGGTCCAGGACGCCCTCCGGGCGGCCGGGTTCGAGAACGCCGTCGTCGAGCTCCCCGACTCCGCGCGCACCGCGGCCGAGGCCGCCGCCGCCGTGGGCTGCGAGGTCGGCCAGATCGTCAAGTCGCTGCTCTTCCGCGCCGAGCCGAGCGGCCGCGCGGTCCTCGTCGCCGCGAGCGGGCGCCACCGCGTGGACGAGCAGGCCGTCGCGGCGGTGGTCGGCGAGCGGATCGGCCGCGCGACGCCGGACTTCGTCCGCGAGCGGACCGGCTTCGCCATCGGCGGCGTGCCGCCGATCGGGCACGCGGGCCCGGTGGTCGCGGTCGTGGACGAGGCCCTCCTCGCGTACGACCGGATCTGGGCCGCGGCCGGCCACCCGCACGCCGTCTTCCCGCTCACGCCGGACGAGCTCGTCCGGATGACGGGCGGGACGGTCGCGCGCGTCGGGGCGGCGGCGCAGGCCTGATCGTCGCGCCGCGGCCGCGCGGGGCGCGCTTCCCTGTCGCACGAGGTGCGACCGCGGCGCCTGGATGGGGTTCGCCGTCGCTCGCTACGATGGCGCGTGCTCTGGATCCTCATCGGCGCAGCCGCCGCCCTGGCGCTCGCGGGCGCCACCCTGCTCCTCCGGCGGCCGCGGCTCCGCAGGCGGCGGTGGCTGCGCGCGCGGCCGCGCCACCCGGTCGTGCTCGCGCACGGGCTCTTCGGGTTCGACGAGGTGGGCGTGGGCGCCATCCGCCACGCGTACTGGCGGGGCATCCGCGAGGCGCTGGAGAAGGACGGCAACAAGGTGGTCGTCCCGCGCGTCCCGCCGTGCGGCTCCGTCGCCGAGCGGGCGGCGGCGCTCACCCGGGCGCTGGGCGTCCTCGACGAGAAGCGCGTGAACGTGCTCGCGCACAGCATGGGCGGCCTCGACGCGCGCTACGCGGTGACGAACCTCGGCCTCGCCGCGCGGGTGGCGGCGCTGGTCACGGTGGGCACGCCGCACCGGGGATCCCCGCTGGCGGATCTCTCGACCGACGTGGCCCGGAAGATCGGGCTCCAGCGCGTGCTGGAGACCGCGGGCGTCCCGCTCGACGCGTTCCACGACCTCGCCACGGCGCGGATGGCGCGCTTCAACGAGGAGGTCTCCGACGTCCGCTCGGTCGCCTACGCCAGCGTCGTGGGCGTCGTCCGGCGCAAGCGGAGAGCCAACCCGCTCCTCGTCCCGAGCTACCTCTGGATGAAGCGGAGCTGGGGCGCGAGCGACGGGGTCGTGCCGGCGTCGTCCCAGCGCTGGGGCGAGGTGCTGTGCGAGGTGGAGGCGGACCACTGGGCCCAGACCGGCTGGTCCCGGCACTTCGACGCGGCCGAGTTCTGGGTGCGGCTCGTGCGGGAGCTGCGGGCGATGGGGTTCTGAGCTCACCGCCGCCGCTTCGGCTTCCACGAGCCGACGAGCACCGGCTTCCGGGACGCCCCCGCGGCCCCGCGGTGGGATCCCTGGCCTGCTCCCCCCGGCTTCGCGTGCGCCGCGCCTGCGGCCGGCTTCGCGTGGGCGTGGGACGTCGCGCGGCCCGCTCCCGCCGCGTGTCCCCCGTGCGCGCCCGCCCGCGAGCGCCGGGTGGAGGC
>JAEYZK010000302.1 GCA_023428085.1 Pseudomonadota bacterium | reverse complement strand
CTGCAGGCGCTCGGCTACAAACCGGCCGAAGTCACGCGCCTCGTGCGCGACGCGGCGGTTCCCGGCGACAGCGCCGAAGACATCATCCGCAAGGCGCTCAAGGCGGCGCTGCGCTAGCACTCCAACGGGCCAGCACGACATGGACCAGGCGAAGCAGTCCGGCAGTGCGCGTTCGCGCCTCCTCGCGTTGTGCGTGGGCGCGGTCGGCGTCGTCTACGGCGACATCGGCACGAGCCCGCTCTACGCGCTGAAGGAGTGCTTCTCGGGGCCGCACCGGGTCGCCCCGACCACCGAGAACGTCCTCGGCGTGCTGTCGCTCGTGTTCTGGGCGATCACCTTCGTCGTCAGCTTCAAGTACCTGTCCTTCGTCATGCGGGCCGACAACCGCGGGGAGGGCGGGGTGCTCGCGCTCCTCGCGCTCGCCGGCGGCGCGGCGCGCCGGATGGGCCGGGGGGTGCTGCTCACCGCGGGCCTCTTCGGCGCGGCGCTGCTGTACGGCGACGGGGTCATCACGCCCGCCATCTCGGTGCTCGGCGCCGTCGAGGGCGTGGCGGTGGCCTCGGAGGGCCTGAAGCACCTGGTGGTCCCGATCGCGCTCGCCCTCCTCGTCGGGCTGTTCCTGTTCCAGCGGAAGGGCACCGCGACCGTCGGCCGGGTGTTCGGTCCGATCATGCTGGTCTGGTTCGTCTGCATCTTCGCGACCGGGGTGTACGGGATCGCGCACGACTGGACGGTGCTGCGCGCGATCTCGCCCACGTACGCGGTGGACTTCTTCCTGCGGAACGGGTGGGCCGGGTTCTTCATCCTGGGCGCGGCGGTGCTGGTCATCACCGGCGGCGAGGCGCTCTACGCCGACATGGGCCACTTCGGCCGGAGGCCCATCCGGCTCGCCTGGCTGTGGATCGCCATGCCCGCGCTCCTCGTCAACTACATGGGCCAGGGGGCGATGCTGCTCCACAGGCCCGAGGTGGCGGACAACCCGTTCTACAAGATGGCGCCGGCCTGGACCCTGTACCCGCTCATCGCGGTCGCGACCGCGGCGGCGATCGTCGCCTCGCAGGCGCTCATCTCCGGCGCCTTCTCGCTCACGCAGCAGGCGGTCCAGCTCGGCTACTCGCCGCGCGTCACCATCCGTCACACCTCGCACAGCGAGATCGGCCAGATCTACATCCCCGAGGTGAACTGGGCCCTCGGCGCCGCCTGCATCGCGCTCGTGCTCGGGTTCCAGACCTCGTCGCGCCTCGCCTCCGCGTACGGCGTCGCCGTCACCGGCACGATGATCGTCACGACGGTCCTCTTCCACCGCGTGGTGCGCGACCGCTTCGGCTGGCCGCGGTGGCGGGCCTGGCCCCTCACGGCGCTGTTCCTCGCGGTGGACACCCCCTTCTTCGTCGCGAACCTCCGCAAGTTCCAGGACGGCGGCTGGTTCCCGCTCCTGGCCGCGCTGGCCGTCTTCACGCTCATGTCCACCTGGAAGCGTGGCCGCGACGCGCTCGCGCGGATGCTCAAGGACGCCGGCCTGCCCCTCGAGGTCTTCATGGCCGACCTGCACCGGAAGGACGTGCAGCGGGTGCAGGGCACGGCCGTCTTCATGACCTCCAACGCCGGCACCGTCCCGCCGGTCATGCTCCACCACCTCAAGCACAACAAGGTCCTGCACGAGCGCGTGCTCATCGTCTCGCTCCTCGGCGAGGAGATCCCCTACGTGCGCGACACCCAGCGCGTCACGGTGAAGGACTTCGGGCGCGGGCTGTACCAGGTGCTCGCCCGGTACGGCTTCATGGAGACGCCGTCGGTGCCGGCGCTGCTCGAGTCGCTCGCGAAGCTCCCGCCGCAGGATGGGCCGTCGCTGGTGGTGAGGCCCATGGAGGCGACGTTCTACCTCGGGCGAGAGACCCTCCTCCCGGTGGGGCGCTCGAAGCTCGCCGGCTGGCGGAAGCGGCTCTTCATCATCATGGCCCGCAACGCGCAGACCGCGTCGAGCTTCTTCGGCCTGCCGCCGAACCGCGTCGTCGAGATGGGCGCGCAGCTGGAGCTGTGACCCACCCGAGCCCGCGCCCGAGCCCGAGCCCGAGCGCACACCGCGCCGGAATCGGGCGTTGCCAGCCGGCTCTGCTACGATGCCCGCGTGATCGTCCTCGGCATCGACCCCGGCTCGCGCCGCTGCGGCTTCGGCGCGGTGGCGCGCGAGGGGAAGCAGCTCCGCGTGGTCGCCTCCGGCGTGCTCGCGCCCGGCGCGCTCCCCATGGCCGAGCGGCTGGGGCGGATCCTCGAGGGCCTCGAGGACCTCGTCCGCCGCCTCGGGCCCGCCGAGGTTGCGGTCGAGGCGGTCTTCTCGGGCGCCTCGGCGCGCTCGGCCCTGGTGCTCGGGCAGGCCCGCGGGGTCGCGCTCGCGGTGGCGACCCGGGCCGGGCTCCCCGTGTTCGAGTACGCGCCCGCCGAGGTGAAGCTCGCCTTCACCGGCAACGGCCGCGCGGACAAGGACCAGATGCTGCGGACGGCGCGGCTCCTCCTCGGCGCCACGCCCGCGCTCTCCGACGAGGCGGACGCGCTCGCGCTCGCCGTCTGCCACCTCGCCCGCCGGCAGCTCCACGCGGCCGCCTCCGCGGCGCGCGCCGGCGCCCGGG
>JAEYZK010000251.1 GCA_023428085.1 Pseudomonadota bacterium | reverse complement strand
GAGGAGCGCCGCGAGCGTCAGCTCGCGGAGGCGCCGGCGCGCCGCGGCGGGGATCTCCGTGCGCACGAGCGCCGCGAACGCCGCCCCGCGCGCGCGCGGGCGGTACAGCGCGCGGTACGTCGCGGCGACGAGCTCCGAGAGGTAGCCCTCCGCGTCCGAGCCTGCGAAGCGGCTCCGCGCCAGCGCGAGGTCCGCCGCCGCGCGCCGGTACAGCCGGTCGAGCTCCTCGACCTCGGCGAGCGGGAGCCGCCCGCCGGCGGCCCGCGCCGCGAGGGCGCCGAGCCGCTCCCACGCCGGACGCCGCGCGCGGACGAAGGCCGCGACGCTCCGCGGCGCGTTCACCGGCCCTCCGCCGCCTGCGCGACGAGCGCCTCGAGGAAGGGTTCGGCGTCGCCGTCCGCCGGCGGCTCCACCCCGGCGCGCAGCGCCAGCGCGCGCGCCAGCCGCGCCGCCACCCGGTGCCGCGCCGCGGGATCGAGCTCCGGCCGGCGCAGGAGGAACCCCACCGTCCGCTCGTACTCGTCCGCGCCCAGTGCGAGCGCCCGCGCGCGGAGCTGCGGGAAGCGCGCGCGCGCGGCCGTGCCCTCCGCCGCGAGCTCGTACCGCGAGAGGTCGAACCGTTTCTGGCGGACGACGAGCGTGCCCGCGACGAGATCGCCGAGCCGCTGCTGCCGCGGACCGAGCGCCACCGCGAGGATGCCCGGGGCGTAGGCGAGCGGCAGCTCCACCGCGCGGAGGAGGTTGCGCACCAGCGACTCGACGACGCCCGGCGGCCCGCCGTCCTCGCGCACCACGCGGATCCCCGCGAGCCGCTTCCCCGGCGTCCGCCCGCCGCCGAGGGTCTCCCAGAGGACGTCCCAGCCCCAGCCCGCCAGGAAGACCGAGACCAGGGCCGCGAGCTGGCCCAGCCAGCCGAGCGCCTGGACCTCGCGGAGGAGGTCGCCGGAGACGGAGTAGGCGACGAGCACCGTCAGCCAGAGCAGGACGATGCAGCCCGCGTCGGCGAGCCACGCGAACGCCCGCGCCCCGAGCCCCGCGAGCTCGAGCGTCACCGCCACGCGCTCCGGCGTCTCCAGCTCGAGGGTGGGCCGCGCCTCCATGGGGGCCGATCCTAGACGGTCGATCGTGAATCGGGAACGGGGTGGGGGCCCCCGCGAAGCTGGGGGAGGGGCGGCCTTCGACTCCGGGCCCGCTGCGCGGGCCCTACGCTCAGGCTGAGCGGGACATGGGAACGGGGCAGCCGCGCGCAGCCGCGGTGCGGCGCGCACGGCTCAGGGCCCCGCGCAGCATCCGGGGGACGCGAATGCGTCCCCCGCCCGAAGGCTGCGGCCCCGGCGGCTCCGCCGCTGGGGCGGGGCGGCATGCCCCGTACGAAATCCATCCGTGCGGCGGCTCCACGCGCGTTGTAGAGAGGGGCATGCCCAGGCTCCGCGCGCTCGTCCTCGATCTCGGCGAGGTGCTCGTCCGCTCCCAGCCCCCCGCGCTGGTCCAGCGCATGGCCGACACCGCCGCCGTCCCCCTCCCCGCCTTCCAGGCCGCCTACTGGGCGCACCGGCCGGAGTTCGACCGCTCCGGGAGCGCGCGGCGGTACTGGGACGACGTCCTCCGCGACGCGGGCTCTGCCCTCCCCGCCGCGGAGCGCGACGCCGCCCGCGCCCGCCTCGGCGCCCTCGACGCCGAGTCGTGGACCCAGTACCGCGAGGAGGTCTGGGATCTCGCCGCCCGGTTCCGGACGGACGGGCGCAAGACCGCGATGCTCTCCAACTGCGGGCCCGAGGTGATCGACCGCGTTCGCGCCCAGCGTGACGTGACCCGGTACTTCGACGCGCTCGTGATCTCGTGGGAGCTCGGCACGCTCAAGCCCGAGCCCGCGATCTACCGGACCGCCCTCGCGCAGCTCCGCGTCGCCCCCGAGGAGGCGCTGTTCGTGGACGACCGGCCCGAGAACGTGGCCGGCGCCGAGGGCGTCGGCATGCGCGCCATGCTGTTCCAGGGCGACGCGTCCCTGCCCGAACTCCGCGCGCGGATCGCCGCAGGGCTCGAGGGGTGACGCCGCCCCGGACGCGGCCGAGCGGCGGACCGGGCCGGATCCTGATAAGAAGGGCCCGTCGTCGGGGTGCTAGCTCAATGGTAGAGCTGCGGCCTTTTAAGCCGTAGGTTCCGGGTTCGAGCCCCGGGCGCCCCATCAGTCACCTCGTCACTCCGCCCCGCCCCGGAACACCTCCCGTCCCCGCATCCACGTGAGCCCGTCCGGCGCCTGTCCGTACACGCGCAGGTACCCGGCGTGGATGCACGCATGGTGATGGAACTCGCAGACGGCGGTCTGGTTCGCGGGATCGATGAGGTCCCCGCCGTGCGAGCGGTAGACGAGGTGGTGCGCGTCGGTCGCGCGGTGGCTGCACCCGGGCACGGTGCACATCCCGAGGTCCCGCTCGCGGATGCGCTGGGAGACGGTCTTCGGCGCAGTCGGCATGCCCCAGACCGTCAGGAAATGCGCGGCGACGATGGCGAGGCACGTCCCCGCGGGGACGGGCCGGCCCAGGCGCGCCCGGACGGCGCGGATCGCCGCGGCGACGAGGCTCGCGACGCGCTTCGGCGCCAGCCCGGCCAGCTTCCCGGCTGCACGCATCTGCGCTTCGTCCCGCTCGGCGAGCGCGCGCCGGAGCGCGATGCACGTCGCGCCGCGCGCCCGCTCGACGGCGGCGGCCAGCTCCTTCTCCGGGAGGCGGGACAGCGCGCGCAGCTTCTCGTACGACAGCCCCCGCGCCCGGGCCTCCCGCAGCGCCGGGCTCTCCCAGATGCGCGCCTCGAGCGCGGCGCGCTGCTCGACGGCGCGCACCGGGAGCCCGAGCCTCTCCCTGACGTACTGGCCGAAGTTCGCGAACCCGAGGAGCTGGTAGATGCGGCTCGCCCGGACGATGTGCGCGCAGTACCCGACGATCTCGTCCCAGCGGCGCTGCAGGCGCGCGAGGTCCCGCAGGCGGGCGTCCACCTCGGCCGCGGTCGCGCTCGTCTCGAGCTCCAGCTCCGGCGCGGCGGCGCCCCGCACCAGCGGGAGCATCGCCCATCGGTCCGTCTCGACCTCGAGCTCCGCCTCGCGGCGGTCCTGGCGCGCGGCGCTCCGCGGGCTGCGGAAGAGACCGTCGGTCCCCTCCCGTAGCCGGTCGGCCGGCTCCGGGAACTCGGCCAGGTACTCCGCAGCCATCGCCTCGAGCTGCTCGAACCTGCGCGACCCCGGCAGCTCTCGCCCGGCGACCTCCAGCGCCGCGTCGATGACCTCGCGCTCCTCGGGCTTGCAGCGGAGCTCGACCCGACCCCACTCCTCCTCCACCTCGGCGCCGCTCCGCGCGGCCGCGACCCGCCGCTCGAGCGCGCGCACGGTCTCGCGCGACGCGAGCTCCGTCCAGAGCGGCTCGGCCTCGCCCACCGCCACCGGGAGCACGACCTGCGCCGCCCGGAACCCGACCTCGCCCGCCCGCACCGCCGCCCGCAGGAGCGGCCGGCGGCGCAGCTCGCGCGCGAGCCGGACGAGATCGAGCGCGGTCCGCTCCCCGATCCCCAGGACCTCCCGCGCGTAGTCCTCGAGGTGGAACCCGAGCGCGGCGAGCCGATTCCCCGCACGCAGCGCAGCGAGCCCTTCGGCGATGGCGAGGTCGAGCGCAGCCCGCGCGCGGGCGGCCGTGGCGAGCCAGCGCTCGCAATCGTCCGCCTCGCGCTCGCCGCCCCGGAACCGCTCCCAGAGCTCCGACCGCGTGTACGGCCGGAGCTCGAGCGCAGGCGGCGCGAGGCCGTCGCCGTACGCGGCGGGCGGCTCGCGGGCGATCGGGACGTGGACGGGGACGGCGCGCACGATCCAATTGATTGCACGGTGGTCTGACATCGCTGGCCAATCGGCCGCGCGGACACGAGCGGCGCTCGCCCGCGAGGACGCCGAGCTCAGCCGAGGGAACGGTTGGTCACCCGCCGGCGCGGCCGTCGATCCCCCGCCGCCACGGCCCGGGACCGGAATGCTTCCCCCCGTGCGCCGCGTTCCCATGTGAGCCTTGCTGCGCACGCCGAACCGCCGCACCCACAACCCGGAGATTCGAGGTCGAGTGAGCCCCCCGCGATCGCCCCACTGGTCGAAGGATCCGCTCCTGCGGGCGATCCTGGGGCTCGCGCTCCTGGTCGCGCTGTCCGCGTCGTTCGCCCTCGCCGGGCGTGCGCCCGGGCGGACGATCGTCCTCACCTGGTTCGTGCCCACGGTCGATGCGTTCCTCGTCTTCGTCGGCCTCTCCATCACCGTCCTGGCGCTCGGCCGCTGGCGCGTGCTCCAGGACGCGGCCTCCTTCTGGACGGTGGCGGGCTTCACGGGCTTCTCCGTCGCGACCGCCTTCCACTTCCTGACCTTCCCGGGCCTGCTCGCCCCCGGGCAATCATTGCTCTCCGCGCCGCCGAGCGCCTCGCTCTGGTCGAACCTGCTGGGGAACTCGACCCTGGTCGTCGCGCTGCTCCTCAGCGGCCTCGCCCCGTGGCCCGCGGGGACGGCGCGCGCCTGGCGCCGGGCCCTCGCGGCGTGGCCGCTCGCGCAGCTCGGGCTCAACGTCGTCCTCTACGTCGCGGCGCCGCACCTCCCCGCGCTCGTGGACGACCAGGGCCGCTACCAGTGGCCGCTCCGCGCCGCGAGCGTGGCCGTCGTGATCCTGAGCACCGCGGGGGTGTTCGTCTCCGCGCGCCGCTACCGGCGTACCCGGGACGTGCTGCCCGCCTACGTCGCGCTGTGCCAGCTCCTCATCGCGCACTTCGGGGTGCTCAGCGCCTCCGCGGGCGTCGTCCGGTTCGGCCCGTGGTGGTACGCGCACGTCTCGAGCTGGGTCCTCGGCTTCGCCGCCGTGCTGTTCGGCCTCCTCTCGGCCTACGTGCGGCTCTACCGCAGCGAGCAGGAGCGGAAGGAGCAGCTCCGGGCCAGCGAGGAGAAGTTCCGCTCGGTGTTCGAGAAGGCGGCCATCGGCATGGCGCGCGTCCGCTTCGCCGACGCGCGCCCCATCGACGTGAATGACGCGCTCTGCCGGATGCTCGGCCGCACGCGTGAGGAGCTGCTCCGGACCCCCTGGCCCGCGCTCACGCACCCGGACGACGTCGAGGAGGATCTCGTCCCGTTCCGACGGCTGGCCGCGGGGGAGCTGGACTCGTACACGCTCGAGAAGCGGTACATCCACCGGGCGGGCAGCGAGGTCTGGGCCCGCCTCACGCTCTCGGCGGTCCCCGACGCGCTGGGCAGGCCCGCCTACGAGATCGCGGTCATCGAGGACGTCACCGACCGCAAGCGCGCCGAGCTGGCGCTCCGCGAGGCCGACCGCCGCAAGAGCGAGTTCCTGGGGATGCTCTCGCACGAGCTGCGGAATCCGCTCGCGCCCATCCGCACGAGCCTCCACCTCCTCGACCGCGCGCCCCCCGGGAGCACCCAGGCGTGGCGGGCGCGCGAGGTCCTGGGCCGGCAGGTGGCTCACCTCACCCGCCTCGTGGACGACCTGCTCGACGTGACGCGCATCTCGCGCGGGAAGGTGGAGCTCCGCCGCGCGCCCCTCGACCTCGCGGCGGTCGTGCGCCGGGCGTGCGACGACCACCGCGCGCTCCTCGAGGCGGACGGCCTCGCGCTCGCCGTGCACGCGCCGGCGGCGCCGCTCCGGGTGCACGGCGACGAGGCGCGGCTCGCGCAGATCGTCGGGAACCTGCTCCTGAACGCGCGCAAGTTCACGCCCCAGGGCGGCCGGGTGGACGTCACGGTCGAGCGGCGGGGCGACGCCGCGCGGCTCTCCGTCCGCGACACGGGCGCGGGCATCCAGCCCGACATCCTGGCGCAGCTCTTCGAGCCGTTCCTCCAGGCGAAGCAGACGCTCGCGCGGAGCGAGGGCGGGCTCGGCCTCGGGCTCGCGCTCGTGCGCGGCCTCGCGGAGCTGCACGGCGGCTCTGCGCACGCGGCGAGCGCCGGGCCCGGACGCGGGAGCGAGTTCACCGTCGAGCTGCCGCTCGCGCCAGCCGCTCCCGACGCGCGCGCCGCCCCGCCCGAGGGGAGCGGCGGCCGGGGACGCCGGGTGCTGGTGGTGGACGACAACCACGACGCCGCCTCCTCGCTCGCCGAGCTCGTCGCGCTGTTCGGGCACGAGGTCGCGGTCGTCTTCGACGGGCCGTCGGCCGTCGCGCACGCGGCGGCGCACCGGCCCGAGGTGATCCTCTGCGACATCGGCCTGCCGGGGATGGACGGCTACGAGGTCGCCCGGTCGATCCGCGCCGCCCAGGACGGCGCGGTGCGCCTCGTGGCGCTGAGCGGATATGCGCAGCCGGAGGACGTGCAGCGCGCGGCGGAGGCCGGGTTCGACGAGCACGTGGCGAAGCCGGCCGATCCCGACCACCTGGAGCGGCTGCTCGCCGGACCGACGGCCCCGGGCCCCGACGCCCCGCGCGCGCCGTGACCGGCGCGCAGGCCGCCGCTATTCACGCGACCATGGCCTCGCCACCGGGCTCGCCCGGCACGCTCAAGTTCCTCGGGACCGCCGGCGCCCGCTTCGCGGTCGCGACGCAGGCGCGCCACTCCGGCGGGCTCGTGTGGTCGCTCGGCGGGGTCGTCCTCTGGGTCGATCCCGGCCCGGGCGCGCTCGTCCGCGCCCTGTCCGCGCGGCCCAAGGTCGATCCGTCCACGGTGGACGCGCTCCTCCTCACGCACCCGCACCTCGACCACGTCGGCGACGCCACCGCCGTCGTCGAGGCCATGACCGGCGGCGGCTTCCGCCGGCGGGGCACGCTGCTCGCGCCGCGGAGCGCGCTCGAGGACGAGCCGGTCGTCTTCCGGTACGCGCAGGGGTTCGTCGCCCGCCGCGAGCTCCTCGAGGCCGGCGGCCGGTACCCGCTCGGCCCGGCGCTGACCGTCGTCACGCCGCTCGCCCACGACCACGGCATCGAGACCTACGGGTACCGGCTCGAGGCGCCCGGGTTCACGGCGGGGCACGTCATCGACACGTACTGGATGGACGAGCTGGTCGCGGCGTACGCCGGCGTCGATCTCCTGCTGGTGAACACCACGCGCCTCGCCGGCCGCGACCTGCGCTACAAGCACCTCGGCGCCGACGACGCCGCGCGGCTCGCGGCCGCGATCCGCCCGCGCCTCTGCGTGCTCACGCACTTCGGGATGCAGCTCCCGCCCACGCGCGCGCAGGAGGTCGCGCTCGGGATCTCCGCGCGGACCGGCGTCGCGACGCTGGCGGCGCGTGACGGGTGGCGGCTCGAGCTCGGGGACGTGCCGGGGCTCGCGCACGCGGGCGCCCAGCCCGCGGCGACCGATCCCCGGTAGCCGCGGGAGGAACACGCGACGGCTACGGCGCCGTGAGGCTCGCCGGGATCGGCACCACCACCACGGGCGGCCACGAGATCGCGAAGGCGCAGCTCTCGGGAGCGGTCGTGCCGCTCTTCCAGGCGCACCTCGAGGGCGAGCGCCACACGCCCTGACCGGCGCGCCTCCGCGCCGGGGCGTTCACCCCTCTTCCGGCTGCTGCTCCTCCGGCTGCGGCGTCCCGGGCTCCTGGCCACCGTCCTCGCGGATCTCGCCGCCGCGCGTGCCAGCGCTCCGCTCGGAGGCCTCGCCCGCCTCGCGCTGCCGGTCCGCCGCGCCCGCCTCGTCCGGCGCCGGCTCGCGCGGAGATGGGGTGTTGCCCTCGTAACCCGGCGGCATCTGGCCGGGGCCACCGGCGAGGCCGGGGGTGTCCTGTTCGATCGTCATGGAGGCAATCTGGGCGCCTCAGAACCCGCCGGCCAGGGTCGCGGAGCCGATCACCCCGCGGCCGCCCGACTCCTCGCGAAGACCGGTCCGGCCGGAGAGCGAGAGGCGGAGCGCCAGGTGGCTCGTCAGCGCGGCGCGGCCGCCCAGCGTGAGGCTCCCCTCGTCCTGCGCGAGCCCGCCGACCTCCTCATGCATCCAGCTCGCCCGCGCGAGCAGCCACACCCGGCGGACCGGCGTCCCGACGACCTGCGCGTACGCGCTCCGCCCCTCGAGGAAGCCGCGCTCCTCGAGGTAGGCCGCGCTCAGCGTGCCGCGCCCGAAGACGATGCCCGGCAACGTGAGCTCGGGCCCGAACCAGCGCCTGCCCACGCCCGTCGCCGCGTCCTCGGCCAGCCCGCCGATCGCGCCCACGCGCAGCCACCGCGCGACGTCGTAGCTCACGAACGCGTCGCCCGCGCGCGTCCGTCCCGGGAACGCCGCGGGCTCGAACGGCTGCGGCCACGCGAGCCCCGCGTACCGGAAGCTGCCGCCGGCGCGCACCCCGCCGCCCGGGCGCAGCGTGAGATCGACGCGCGCCGCGTCCACCGCCCCCGGCGCCTGCTCGGCGCCGCCGACGCCCAGCGCCACCTCCGCCGAGAGATCCGCCGCCCGCAGGAAGAGGCGGCCGGTGAGCGACGCCTCGCCGCGCGCGCCGAGCTCGGGCGTGCGCACCGCCGCCACGCGCCCCTCGCTCCGGAACGTCGCGCCGCCCGCGCGGCGGTCGAGCGTCCAGAACGCGCCCGCGGTGTACCGCTCGCTCGAGCCGCCGAGCCGGTCCGGCTCCGGCACCGCGCCGCCGAAGATGCCCACCTCCGTCCGCGCCGCGCCGCGTTGCCCGCGCCAGCCGGCCATGCCGCCGTCGAAGATGGTCGCGCCGGGGATCCCCCAGGGCAGGACGCGGCCGACCGAGATCGTGAGCGCGTCGCCCGGCATCGCCGTGAGCTGCGCCTGCCACAGGGAGAGCTGCGTCTCGTCGCGCGGGCGGAAGCGCGCCGCCGTCCGCGCGGTCCAGCGCTCGAGCCGCGCGTCGACGTCGAGGAAGAGCCAGCCCGTGAGCGGGACGCCGCGCGCCAGGACGTCGAGCGACTCCTTGCTGGAGCTCCCGCCCGGCGAGACGCTCCAGGTCTGGTGTGTGAAGGCGACGTCGAGCGCGCGCACGCGGGGGAGCACCTCGGCCGCGGCTGGACCGGCCACGTAGGAGACGAGCCCGACCTGCGCGCCCTCCACCACCGCGCGCCGGTGCGCGAGCACCTCCTCGGAGGGCGGCGGCGGCAGGAGGCGCGGCGCGGCCGCTGGCGGGACCCCGGGCAGCGCGAACGTGTCGCCGGCGCGGGCGCGCGCGCCGGTGCAGACCGCGTGATGCGGGGCGACCTCCTCGACCGTGCACCGCGCTGCGGGGGCGCCCTCGCGCCGGAGCGCCAGCTCCGTGCCCGCCGCGAGCCCGTCCTCGCTCCCCGCGTCCAGGTAGGCCCGGGCCGCCGTGACGTACGAGACCGTACCCGCCGCCCGCGGGGCGGCGAGGAGCAAGGTGGCGATCGCGGCGGCGAGCGTCATGGACGCGGCCCTCAGTCCTCCACCCCGAAGCGGTGGCACTCGTAGCAGGCGCGGTTCACGAGCGTGAAACCGGGCACGTCGTCGTGTTCGGACGCCACTCCGCCGTGGCAGCGGAGGCAGTTGGCCGTGTCGCTCGTGCAGGTCCACGGCGCAGAGAGGTCCACCGGCGGGAGCGTGGTGTGGCAGTCGAGGCACCGGATCCCGGCGTGCGGGCCGCGGCGGATGTCGAAGCAGGCCTGGTGCGCGGGGAAGCTCGCCGGCCGGAACCGCCACGTCTGGTGGCAACGGCGGCAGTCCGTCGGGAACCCGGGCGCGCCGTGATCGATCGACGCGCCGCCGCCAGACGCGCGGGCGAGGTCCGCCTCGTGGCAGCCCGCGCACCGCGGCGAGGGCCGGTCGAACCCGCGATCGCGCCGGTCGCCGTGGCACTCCTCGCAGGCGATGACCGCGTGCCGCCCGGTGAGCGGGAAGCTCGTGCGGCGGTGCGCGTCCGGGCCGAACGTGCGCGCCTGGAACGAGCTCGGGTCGTGGCAGTCCTGGCAGCGCTGGCCGAGGCGGCCGAGGTGGACGTCGCGGTGGCAGGCGGCGCAGGCGCGAGGCACCGGATCGGCGAAGGAGCTCGTCCGGTGGCAGGCCTTGCAGGTCACCTCGCGGTGGCGCCCCTCGAGCGTGAAGCCGGTGCGCGCGTGATCGAACGCCACCGGGCGCCAGCCCTGGGGCCCGTGGCAACCAGCGCAGTCTCCCGGCGCCGCGCCCGGCGAAGCGAACGCGCGGAACGCGCCGCGGTGGAAGTCCTCGTGGCACCCCGCGCATCGGGGCTCCCGCGGGCGGTACTTGCGCACGGTCGTGCCGGCGACCGCGACCGCCGGGTGGCACTTCTGGCACTCGAGCGCCCGGTGCTTGCCGGCGAGCTCGAACGAGGTGAACGGCGGCGCGTGGACGAACTTCAGGTCCTTCCACCCGTCCACGCCGTGGCAGCGCGCGCAGTCGGTCCCCTTCCCGCGCCCCGCCGAGAACTGACCCGCGTGCGGGTCTGCGTGGCAGGCGCTGCACGCGGCGGCGAGCGGCGCGTACCGCACCACGCCGGCCGCGTCCGGCCGGTGGCACGACGCGCACGCCGCCTGCGCGTGCTTGCCGGCGAGCGCGAACCGCGCGTCCTTCGCGTGGTCGAACTTCACCGCGCGGAACGAGGCGGTCGTGTGACAGGCGGTGCACCCCTCCGCCGACACGCGCCGGTCGAACTGGCCGGCGTGCGGATCCTTGTGGCAGGGGCGGCAGTCGGACGGGTTCGCGACCGGCGCGAACCGCGCGAGGCTCACGCGGACCGGGCGCTTCCGCCGTGCGAGCTCGGCGCGGACCGCGGCGGGCACCCTCGCCGCCAGCGCCGGGTCCCTCGGGTGGCAGGAGACGCACGCGACGAGCCGGTGCGCGCCGTCGAGCGGGAAGCCGGTGCGGGCGTGGTCCTCGCGCTCGAACCGCGCCGGCTGGAACGCCTCGACCGTGTGGCACGCCTCGCACGTCTGCCCCCCTTCGGCGCGCGCCAGCGTCGCGAGCTGTCCGACGTGCGCGTCGAGGTGGCAATCCGTACAGCGCGCGAACGCGAGGCCCCGGAACCTCGCCGGGCGGCCGCCCGGCCCCGGCCCGTGGCAGGCCGCGCAGGCGACGGTCGCGTGGGCGCCCTCGAGCGGGAACCGCGTCTTCCGGTGGAAGGCGCGCTCGTCGGCCTTGCCGCTCACGCGCCGCCAGTCCTCCGTCGTGTGGCAGCTCGTGCAGCTCGCGCCGAACCGGCCCTCGTGCGGGTCGCGGTGGCAGTCGGTGCACACCGCGAACGCGAGGCCCTTCAGCTTCAGGAACGCCTTCGCGTTCACGGGCGGCGTGACCGTCGACGGCACGCCGGCGGCCGGCTGCGCCTCGGACCTGTGGCACCGCGCGCACTCGACGCGGGCGTGGCGCCCGGTGAGCGGGAACGCGGCGCGCGCGTGGTCGAACCTGCGGGCCGGCTTCCACCCGTCCTCGGTGTGGCAGCGCTGGCAGTCGGCGCCGAGCTGGCCGCGGTGCTCGTCGAAGTGGCACGACGCGCACGCCTGGGGCTGGCCGAGGAACGTCCTCCGCCCCGGCCGCTTCTCGAGCATCGCCTTCACGACCGGATCGGCGATCCGCCTGGCGTCGTGGCACCGCGCGCAGTCGACCGCGCGGTGCTTGCCCCGGAGCGCGAACCCGGTGCGCGCGTGGTCGAACCCCCGCGGCCCCTCCTTCCCCCACTCCACGAGCGGCTCGTCGCGGCCGAGGTGCTCGTGGTGGCAGGACCAGCACTGGCGCTCCGCGGGCGGCAACCGGCCGTGGAGCCCGCGCCCCTCCGCCACCCGCGCGCGGAGCTCCGCGTGGCAGCCGAGGCACCGCTCCTGCGAGAGCTGCTCACCCGCCACGTGGCAGCGGGTGCAGCTCTCGAGGCCGCCCTCCAGCGCCTGGTGGGCCCGGGAGAGCGGGCCCGGCGAGAAGAGGTCCACCGCGCGTGAAGCCGCCGGCGACAGGAGCGCGGCCGCGGCGAGCGCGATGGCGATCCGGCCGGTCGAGGCGATCACCCGTTCCATCGGAAGAGCCCGTAGCCCAGGAAGAGCGATACGGCGATGTGCGCCGTGATGGCAAGCACGAGGAACACGGCGAGCGAGGCGTGGAACGCGCGCCAGCCCCGGAGGAGACGCTTCAACGACGCGTAGAACCGGATCTGCCAGCGGATCCGCGCCAGCGCGAGGAGGGCGCGGCGGAACTCGAGGTACCCTTCGCGGGAGAAGGCGCTGCGCAGCCGCCTGAGACGCAGTCGCAGCGCAACCGCCTCGAGCGGCATCCGGACGAACAGCACGGGCAGCGCGCCGGCGCCGACGGGCTCGGTCGCGCGCCGGAGGAGCGCTCCGGCGCCGGCACCGGCCCGCGCCACCGCGCTCGCCTGCGCGCCGCGGAGCCGCTCGAACTGCCCGAGCAGCGCGGCGAGCTCCACCGCCTTCCCGCCGTCGGAGGGGACCGCGCCGTAGATGAACCTCCCGACGACGCCGGTGCCCACGACGATGGCGAGCGCGGTGGCCGTCGAGGTGGCGAGCAGGTTGTTCGACTGGAACGCGGCGTGGAACGCGATCACGCACGGGCTCATGAGCCCCACGAAGACGTGGAAGTCGAGCCAGCCCCGGACGCTCCCCAGCGGCGCGAGCCGCTTCCAGCGCTTCCGCGCGGCGTAGAGGAAGTTGGAGAGCATGAACGCGGTCGCGGCGATGCCGACCGAGTGCCCCCAGCCGCCCGCGGGCCGGAGCGTCAGGTGGAGCGGAGACGCCCGCCGTGCCCGCTGCTCGAGCGGGTAGTACTCGCGGCCCTTCCACGCCAGGAGCGCCAGCGCGGAGAGGCCTGCGGCGAAGTAGAGGAGGCGGAGCATGCGGCGCCCGAGCTGCGCGCGGCGGACGCGCGCGCCCGTCGCGGCGCGGCGCCGGTCGTCGCCGCCCGCGCGCGCGTCGAGGTGTCCGGGCGCCTCGCCGTGGTAGCGGCGCAGCGCGACCCCCGCCTTCTGGAGGAACTCGACCGGCAGCTCGCCGCCGACGTTCACGATGACGAAGTCGTTGGGAGCGGTCGCGCGCCGGCCGCCCACCTCCAGCACCACCTCGCGCGGCCGGATCTCCTTCACCTGCGAGGAGAGGAGCGCCTCGATCTTCCCCGCGCGGACGAGCGCGCCGAACCGCTCGCGGTTCGCCTCCCGGCACCGCGCGAGCTCCGCGCCCCGGTAGGAGAGCCCCACCTCTGCGCTCGACTCCTCCGCGAGCTGGATCGCCGCCTCGAGCGCCGCGTCGCCGCCGCCGACCACGAGCACGCGCGCGCCGTCGTCTGCGCGGCGTCGGTGAGGCCGTAGACGACCTTCGCCTGCTCCTCGCCGGGCACGCCCAGCCGCCGCGGGGTTCCGCGCCGGCCGATGGCGAGGACGACCTTGTTCGCGGGGAGCGACGGACCGCGCTCGGTCGCGACCCGGAAGTCGCCGTCGGCGCCCTCGATGGCGGTGACCTTCACGCCCTCGGCCACCTCGATGCCGGTGCGGCCCAGGATCCGGCCCCACGTCCGGAGCAGCTCCTCCTTCGTGATGGTGGGCTTGCCGAACCGACCCCAGAGCGGCAGCTCGACCGGCTCCGTCATCGCCACCTTGCGCCGCGGATAGTGCGCGACCGATCCGCCGATCGTGCCCTGGTCCACGAGGCGGAACGGGATCCGCCTGGCCGCGAGCCCGAGCGCGGTGGCGATCCCCGCGGGGCCGGCCCCGACCACCACCACGCCCGGCCCGCTCCGCGGGACGACCGCGGCGAGGTGCTCCGCCGCCTGGAGCCCCTGGACGATGGCGTTCTTGATGAGCCCCATGCCGCCCAGCTCGCCGACGACGTGGACGCCGGGCCGCGACGACTCGAACACCTCGTTCACCTCGGGGAGATCGACGCCGCGTTCGGCGCTGCCGAACACGAGGCGGATGGCGCCCACCGGGCACTCCGCGGCGCACCGGCCGTGGCCGATGCAGTGGTCCCCGTGGACGAGCCGCGCGCTGCCGTCCACGACGCCGAGGATGTCGCCCTCCGGGCAGGCCTTCAGGCACGCGAGGCTGCCGATGCAGCGGTCCGGGTCGATGACCGGGTGGAGCGACCGCGCGAGGTGCTGGCCGAGCCGGCGCTTCTCCTCGAGGAGCGCGGCGTCGCGGCGGGCCCGCCGGCTGCGCAGCGCCGCCGGGACGACGACGAGCAGGAGCACGAGCCCGAGCGAGCCTCCTGCGAGGAAGAGCGTCAGCCGGTCCATCGGACCCCAGACCCCCGGACTCGTGGTTCGCGTGCGGTACCCGATCGAGCGTGGTGCCGCCTGGCTGCTCGATCAAGGTGCACACGCCCGGACGGCCCAAAAGGTCTCTTACGCGTCCGGCCCTCGGAGACCGGCTCGAGAAGATGCTCGCCGGAGCCGCAAGGGAACATCCGCTTGACAGGAAGTGATCACGGTTATAGTGGATTCGTCCGCTATAACAGACGAGGCCCGGATCCCGGGTCGGACCAGGAGAGTGCGGATGCGCATCGCGGACGACGTCACGAAGCTCATCGGGAACACCCCGCTGGTGCGGCTCAACCGCATCATGGACGGGGCGAAGGCCACCGTGGTGGCGAAGCTCGAGGCCAGGAACCCGGCCGGCTCCGTCAAGGATCGCATCGGCGTGGCGATGATCGAGGCCGCCGAGCGCGAGGGGAAGATCAAGAAGGACACCATCCTCCTCGAGCCGACGAGCGGAAACACCGGCATCGGCCTCGCGTTCGCCGCGGCGGCGAAGGGCATCCCGCTCGTCCTCACGATGCCCGAGACGATGAGCATGGAGCGCCGCCGGCTGCTCCTCGCGTACGGCGCGAAGCTCATCCTCACGCCCGGCTCCGAGGGCATGAAGGGCGCCATCGCGAAGGCGAACCAGCTCGCGTCCGAGGATCCCCGCTACCTCGTGCTCCAGCAGTTCGAGAACCCGGCCAACCCCGAGATCCACCGCCGGACCACCGCCGAGGAGATCTGGAACGACACGGACGGGAAGGTGGACATCGTCGTGGCGGGCACCGGGACCGGCGGCACCGTCACCGGCGTCGGCCAGGTGCTGAAGCAGCGGAAGCCGGGCATCAAGATCATCGCCGCCGAGCCCAAGGACTCGCCCGTCATCTCCGGCGGCAAGCCCGGCCCACACAAGATCCAGGGCTGGGGCCCCGGGTTCGTGCCGAAGGTGCTCGACACGTCGGTGATCGACGAGACGATCACCGTCGGCAACGAGGACGCCGGCAAGGACGCCCGCCGCCTCACGCGCGAGGAGGGCCTCCTCTCCGGCATCTCCTGCGGCGGCGCCGTCACCGCGGCGCGCATCGTCGCGCAGCGGCCCGAGAACGCCGGGAAGCTCATCGTGGTGGTCCTCCCCGACACCGGCGAGCGCTACCTGACGACGTGGCTGTACGAGGAAGCGCCGCCTCCGGCGTAGGTCCAGGACCGTTCGCCCTGAGCGTAGGCCCGCGCAGCGGGCCGGAGTCGAAGGGCGAATCCCATCCGGAACGAGAAGCACCCCAGCGGCCCAGCGCCCCCCAGGCGCCGGGCCGCTCGTTTTGGGGCAGCCACAACCCGCACGTTGCATCCCCCAAGGGCCGTACGTACTTCTTGTCGCAGGGATCGATTCGAGAATCGAGGTGCGGCATGACCCCTGCGTCGCGTGCGGAGTTCCGGGAGGATCTGCTGAGCCGGGTGCCGCGCTGGTACGTGCCCGCGGTGCACCTCCTCTTCCCCGCCCTCACCGGCTTCGCGATCGCCGCCCTCGCGCTCGCCCAGCTCCAAGACGTGCAAGCGTGGCAGCTCCTCTTCGTGCCCGTGTTCCTCGTGATGGGGAACGCCATCGAGTGGCACGCGCACCGCGGGCTCCTCCACCGGCGGACGCGGTTCCTCGAGGTGCTCTACGTCCACCACACGCCGATGCACCACGCGCTGTACGTCTCGGACGCCATGGCGCTGCGCTCCGCGCGCGAGCTCCGGTTCATCCTCCTGCCCGCCTATGGCCTGCTCGCGATCCTGCTCGCCTCCTCGCCGATCGCGCTCGTCCTGCTCTGGATCGGCCAGCCGAACCTCGCCGCGCTCTGGGTCGCGAGCGCCGTGTTCTACATCCTCACGTACGAGTGGCTTCACCTCGCGTATCACCTGCCCGAGACGAGCGCGATCGGCCGGCTGCCGCTCGTGCAGAAGCTCCGGCGGCACCACCAGCGCCACCACGCGCCGCACCTCATGCAGCGCTGGAACTTCAACGTGACCCTGCCGCTGTGGGACTGGGTGAAGGGGACCATCCACGGCGCCGAGCCCGCCCGGCCACCCGCGGGCGAGCCCGCGCTCGCGCGGCGGGGATCGTGAGCGGCGCCACCTCGCTCATCCGGGCATCCTGAGCGGAGCGGCCGCCGCAGGCGGCCGCGGAGTCGAAGGAGCCCGGGACCGCGTCTCGCAACCGTCCGCGCACACAGGTGACAGGTGGGAGCCGCTCGCAGGCTCCCCGGCCCCCCATCCTGCCCGGCGGCCCTTTACACGGGGACCCTTCCACGGTATCCAACCGCGCCGACGACCCCATCGTCTAGAGGCCCAGGACCCGGCCCTTTCAAGGCTGTAACCGGGGTTCGAATCCCCGTGGGGTCATCCAACACCTTGCTTTTGCAGGCGTTTTAGAGCTGGTGGCAGACGGTGGCAAAACCCGTGGGGTCGCAACGGAATCGCCGGCGCAGCAGTGCTTCCGCCGGGTGGTAGCAACGCGGTAGCACTTCGCACTCCGCCGCGCCCCCGCCGTCGACAAGCCCGCTCACGCGTGGCTCGGCGACGGCGAGGGCTCTCGGCTACGCCTCGCCCATCATCCAGTAGTTCACGCCCGGGGTCGGCCCTTCGGGCGCCCGCCGCGCGGCGGAGTCCTGCCCTTCATCCCAGGCGTTTTTGAAGGCCGCGATCACTCTGGCGAGATCCTCTCTGCTCCCCCCCGTCAACAGTTCGAACAGCGCGCGCCTCACGAGCCGATCCGAGAGCCCTCTCAGCCTGGAGTAGAGCTCGAGAAACTCCGGCCGTTGCGCCACGACGACCTCAACACCATCGTCGAAGTCGAAGTCGTACTCCTCAGCGCTGTACTCACGAGCCATTCCCACCAGTTGATAACGGGTGTGCGAGCCCTCGGTCTTGGACACCAACTCACGCACAAGTCGCTCCGCGTCCCGCCGCTGAGCACCGCAGAGGACGGTCGCGACGACCTGCTTACCTGAACGAACCTTCTCCACTGCCGCCACACACTCGTCCTTCCACGACGGGACCGTCGTGTCGCTCCAGTTCGAAGCCACGTTCTTCCTCCCACGTCACGATTGGTTGCGGCCGCTAGACCGGCGGCCGTACTAGACCGGCGGCCGCCGCAGCTTGATGTCGTCTCGCTCCGCGACTCAGCCTCAAAGCCTTATACCCTCCGCTGACGTGAACTTTTGGATCCACCCTAGCCTGCCGAGGCGCGCGAGGTCCCGCGAGGCCACGACCGTCAGGAATCCTCGCCACCGTACGCTGCGTTCACCACCCCCGGATAGAACGTCACCTCTAGTGACCGCCTGATCCGCACCACCGCCGTCGTATGCCAATACCTGCTGCGCTCATCACCATACCCTTCGACGTACCGCCGAAGAACCAAGAGCACCAGTAACTCTGACTGGCGCTTCTCAAGCACACGCTTCAGCCATCCCGCGCTGCACACCAACCTCGTTCCCTGGACCGCTTCCCTCTGATCATCTTCCGGGTTGCTACCCCAAGCACTTGAACGCGCAACCACGTGACCATCCGAGTCTACCCAGGTGCGGCCCCATACGTCACCCGCGGTTAACCCCATGGACTCCACCTCACTCATAAAGTGCGGACGCCGCACAACCGAGTCAGCCCCAAGCGGATCAGTATGATCTAGCCGGACCTCCCGCCACGGGCACACAATCCACGGTTTGAGCCCACCCAGTTCGGATGATACGGACTCTTCCCCAAGCGCGTCCTCTTCGGCCGACGGCACCCACACCCTGAAGGGATCTTCGGCCGCAAGCTGCTCGGAGATCCGGTCGGCATCACTCGGCCTTGCCAGCGCCGATGAAACATGAACGCCCACGCCGTCGTCGGACGTCCAATCGCCCTCGACGACGGCTTCCCGCACAACGGCGGCAGCACACCCAAGCAACGACAGAAGCCTATCTGGGTCGCCAGTAACGCAAGCCTGACTCCCGCGCCTCTCCAGAAGAGCCACACGGGACTCAAGCGGTTGCCGATCCACGCCGTCGGCGAGCCACAGACCGTCCTTCCGCGTCAAGGTCTCCCGCGCAAGAAACCTGGTCCACTCATCCTCGCTGTATCCGTCCCGCTGCACGACTGAACGCGCACGCAGGAACTCGCCGGCCGCAAGGTGAAGTCCATGAAGCGCCAGATACTGCCCATACCCATGATGTCGGTCGCTCATGTCGACAGATAGTCTGCGCGGCGTCGAGCGTCCCGCAGTCTCATACATGCTGCTCACCTTCTGATCGAAGGTCCGAATCCAGCGCGTGATTGCGTCCTTCGTCTGCCATCGTTCCAGACCGAACGCATCGTTCAGGCGCTGAATATCGGTCTTGTCGAAGTCATAGTCATAGTGAAACTCCGGCTGCGGCCCGGGCACCGCCGCGTCCCTCTTCTTGGGACTGTAGAACGAGTCCGCGACGCCCATACGCATGCGCCTCAGCGGAAGTTCGGATCGATTCACACTCCGGAGTTGGTCCAGTTCGACGTGACTCAACCCAATAACGCCCGCCCTTTCGCACTCCCGGAGTGCCAGAGCAGCGAAGTGTCGACAGACCACGTGAGGGAATCCGTCTTCGAACGCTACACGCTTCAGCTCGGCGGCGTATCGGGCCACCCCGGCGGGGCTCTCGAGAGCGACGCGGGCCAATGCGATCATCAACCACTGCCGCGCGTGCAGGTGGAAGAACGGGAGCTCTGGAGCCTGAAACGGATGAGCGTCGCGCCTCTCGATCATGGACACGAGTGCATCCACAACTTCCCACTTGCGAAGGCGCGCAAATGACCGCACCGCATGCGCCGCCCGCCACCGCGAGGAAGCCCGAGGAGACCCCAGCCTCAGCCACACTAGCCCTGCGGCGATCTCCGCCTCATTCGCGCTCGGATAGATGCCCGCGCGCCAAGGTCCGTCGACAACTCCAGAAGCGAGGCGCGCAGACGCACCCTTGACCAGGCGCCGAAGTGCTTCTAGGGCATCTCCAGGAGGTGCGGTTCGTGTCCCTAGAATTGTGTGAATCAGAAACTCGCGGAGGCTGAGAAGAGAAGGGAAGCTCCTCGAACCACCAGTGAACTGGCCTCGCTTGGCGGCGAGGTCGAGGAGCGTTCCCATGAACGAG
>JAEYZK010000246.1 GCA_023428085.1 Pseudomonadota bacterium | reverse complement strand
GGCAGCGCCTGGTTGAACAGGACGCGACCAGCGGTGGTGGTGCGGTAGGTCGCCGCCACGCCGTTGGCCGGCGTCTCGATCTGCGACGGGTGGCGCCAGGTGATCTTGGCGTGCAGGGAGAGCTGGCCGCTCTCGTACGCCCGCTCGATCTGCTCGATGGTGCGGAAGGTCATGCCCTCGCCCTTGTCACCCGCCACCTCCTCGGTGAGGTAGAAGGCACCGATGATCATGTCCTGGGTCGGCGTGACGAGCGGCCGGCCGTCGGACGGGCTGAGCACGTTGTTGGCCGACAGCATGAGGACCCGGCTCTCGGCCTGGGCCTCCGCCGACAGCGGCAGGTGCACGGCCATCTGGTCGCCGTCGAAGTCGGCGTTGAAGGCGTGGCACACCAGCGGGTGGATCTGGATGGCCTTGCCCTCGACCAGCACCGGCTCGAACGCCTGGATGCCGAGGCGGTGCAGCGTCGGGGCGCGGTTCAGCAGGACCGGGTGCTCGCGGATGACCTCGTCGAGGATGTCCCAGACCTCGGGGCGCTCCTTCTCCACCATCTTCTTCGCGCTCTTGATGGTGGTGACGTAGCCCCGCTCCTCGAGCTTGTTGTAGATGAACGGCTTGAAGAGCTCGAGGGCCATGATCTTCGGCAGGCCGCACTGGTGGAGCTTCAGCTCCGGGCCGACCACGATGACCGAGCGGCCCGAGTAGTCCACGCGCTTGCCGAGCAGGTTCTGGCGGAACCGGCCCTGCTTGCCCTTGAGCATGTCGGAGAGCGACTTGAGCGGCCGCTTGTTCGGCCCGGTGATGGTCTTGCCGCGCCGCCCGTTGTCGAAGAGCGCGTCCACCGCCTCCTGCAGCATCCGCTTCTCGTTGCGGATGATGATGTCCGGGGCGTTGAGCTCCTGGAGCCGCTTCAGACGGTTGTTGCGGTTGATGACGCGCCGGTAGAGATCGTTCAGGTCCGAGGTCGCGAACCGGCCGCCGTCCAGGGGGACGAGGGGGCGGAGATCCGGCGGGATCACCGGGATCACCTCGAGCATCATCCACTCCGGCTTGTTCCCGGACTGGAGGAACGACTCGACGACCTTGAGGCGCTTCGCGATCTTCTTCCGCTTGGCGTCGCTCGTCGCCTCCTTCATCTCGGCGCGGAGCTCCTGCGCGAGGCCGGGGATGCCCTCGCCGTGCGACTTGTCCGCGGGGCCCACCGCCCGCAGGAGCTGGAGCACCGCCTCGCCGCCCATGCCGGCCGAGAACGCGTCGTCGCCCTTCTCCTCGAGCGCCTTCTGGTACCGGTCCTCGGAGAGGAGCTCGCCCCGCTGGAACTCCGTCTCCTTCGGGTCGATGACGATGTACGACTCGCAGTAGAGGACCTTCTCCAGGTCCTTGAGCGTGATGTCGAGCAGGTTGCCGATGCGGCTCGGCAGCGACTTCAGGAACCAGATGTGCGCGACGGGCGTGGCGAGCGTGATGTGCCCCAGCCGCTCGCGGCGGACCTTGGACTGGATCACCTCGACGCCGCACTTCTCGCAGACGACCCCGCGGTGCTTCATGCGCTTGTACTTGCCGCAGTTGCACTCGTAGTCCTTCACGGGGCCGAAGATCTTCGCGCAGAAGAGGCCGTCGCGCTCCGGCTTGAACGTCCGGTAGTTGATCGTCTCCGGCTTCTTCACCTCGCCGTGCGACCACTGCCGGATCTTGTCCGGGCTCGCGAGCGAGATGCGGATGGCCGAGAAGGAGAGCGGGTCCTTCGGCTTCTCGAAGAAATTGAAGATGTCCTTCACGTCGTACCTCGTTCAGCGAAAGGTTTGGAACCCGACAGCCACACCCCGACTCCGCTCACCCTGAGCCTGTCGAAGGGGCGCTACGCCGTGTCCCTGTTCTTGTCCGCCGCCGCGCCGCGCGGGGCGCCGAGCGGGCCGCCCAGCTCCCGCTCCGCGGCCTCGCGGGCCGCCTGCGCCTCCGGGGACTCGAGCAGCTCGACGTCCAGCGCGAGGCTCTGGAGCTCCTTGATGAGCACGTTGAACGACTCCGGCAGGCCGGACTCGAGCGTGTTCTCGCCCTTGACGATGGCCTCGTACATCCGGGTGCGCCCCACCACGTCGTCGGACTTCACGGTGAGGAACTCCTGGAGCGAGTAGGCCGCGCCGTAGGCCTCCATCGCCCAGACCTCCATCTCGCCAAGGCGCTGGCCGCCGAACTGGGCCTTGCCGCCCAGGGGCTGCTGCGTGACGAGCGAGTACGGCCCGATCGACCGGGCGTGGATCTTCTCGTCCACGAGGTGGTGGAGCTTCAGCATGTACATGACGCCGACGGTCACGTCCTGGTCGAACGGCTCGCCGGTGCGGCCATCGAACAGGATCGACTGCATCGTCGCGGAGCCCTCCTGGAGGAGCTCCTTCATCTCGGACTCGCGGGCGCCGTCGAACACCGGCGTGGCCACGTGCATGCCGCGGCGGAGCTTCTGCGCCATCTTCGGCAGCTCCTTGTCCGGCACGTCGTCGATGAGCGCCGCGAGCTTGTCGCTCGCCGCCGGATCCAGGCCGGCGAAGGCGGCCTTGAGCTTCTTGCGGAGCTCGGCGGGGCCGAAGTTCTTCTCGACCATCTCCTGGAGCCGGAGGCCGATGTTGCGCGCTGCCCAGCCGAGGTGCGTCTCCAGGATCTGCCCGACGTTCATGCGGGAGGGCACGCCGAGCGGGTTGAGCACGATGTCCACGGGGGTGCCGTCCTCGAGGTACGGCAGGTCCTCCTCGGGCAGCACGCGCGAGACGACGCCCTTGTTGCCGTGGCGGCCGGCCATCTTGTCTCCGACGGCCAGCTTGCGCTTGATGGCGACGTACACCTTCACCATCTTGATGACGCCGGGGGGCAGCTCGTCGCCCTTCTTCAGGCGGCCGATCTTCTCGCCGAACAGGAGCTTCACGAGCTCCTTCTGCTCCTCGAAGTTCTCGGCGATCTTCCGGACGAGGTCCTGGACGTCGCCCTCGACGGCGATCTCGCCCCAGTAGCGCTGCGGGACCGCGTCGAGCAGGGCGTCGTCGAGGACGTCGCCCTTCTTGAGGAGCTGGTTGCCCTTGTCGTCCACGAGGCGGCCCTGGACCTCCTTGCCCGAGAGCAGCCGGCGGATCTTCTGGAACGCCGAGTCCTGGATGATCCGGATCTCGTCGTTCTGGTCCTTGAGGAGCTTCGCCTCCTCCATCTCCTCGATGGCCTTGGCGCGCTCGTCCTTCTCGACGCCCTTGCGGCTGAAGACCTTGGCGTTGATGACGGTGCCGGAGACGCCCGGCGGGACGCGCAGCGAGCTGTCGCGGACGTCGCCCGCCTTCTCGCCGAAGATCGCGCGGAGGAGCTTCTCCTCGGGGGAGAGCTGGGTCTCGCCCTTCGGGGTGATCTTGCCGACGAGGATGTCGCCCGGCTTCACCTCGGCGCCGATGCGCACGATGCCCGACTCGTCGAGGTCCTTCAGGGCCTCCTCGCCGACGTTCGGGATGTCCCGGGTGATCTCCTCCTTGCCGAGCTTGGTGTCACGCGCGACGCACTCGAACTCCTCGATGTGCACCGACGTGAAGATGTCCTCCTTGATGAGCCGCTCGGAGAGGAGGATCGAGTCCTCGAAGTTGTAGCCCTGCCAGGGCATGAACGCGACGACCACGTTCTGCCCGAGCGCCAGCTCGCCCATCTCCGTCGCGGGGCCGTCGGCGATGACGTCGCCCTTCTTCACCCGCTCGCCGGGCTTCACGATCGGCTTCTGGTTGATGCAGGTGTTCTGGTTCGAGCGCTGGTACTTGATGAGGTTGTAGATGTCCACCTCGTTGGCGACGTCCGTCGTCGAGGTGGCGACGTCGGCCTTGACCACGATGCGGGACGCGTCCACCGACTGGATGACGCCGTCGCGCTTCGCGACCACGGTCACGCCCGAGTCGCGCGCCACGATGCCCTCCATGCCGGTGCCGACGAGCGGCGACGCGGTGCGGAGGAGCGGCACGGCCTGGCGCTGCATGTTGGAGCCCATGAGGGCGCGGTTGGCGTCGTCGTTCTCGAGGAACGGCACCAGGCCGGCGGCGACGGACACGAGCTGGTTCGGGCTCACGTCCATCAGGTCGATCTCTTCCGGCTTGCAGATGATGTACTCGCCTTCCTTGCGGCAGTTGACGGCGCCGAGGAAGTTGCCCTTCTTGTCCACCGCCGCGTTGGCCTGGGCGATGATGTGCTTCTCCTCCTCGAGCGCGGAGTAGAAGGTCACCTCGTCGGTCACCCGGCCCTTCTCGACCTTGCGGTACGGCGTCTCGACGAAGCCGTACTCGTTCACGCGCGCGTAGGTCGAGAGCGAGGCGATGAGGCCGATGTTCGGGCCCTCCGGCGTCTCGATGGGGCAGATGCGGCCGTAGTGCGTGGAGTGGACGTCGCGCACCTCGAAGCCGGCCCGCTCGCGGGTGAGGCCGCCCGGCCCGAGGGCCGAGAGGCGCCGCTTGTGGGTGACCTCGGAGAGCGGGTTCGTCTGGTCCATGAACTGCGAGAGCTGGCTCGACCCGAAGAACTCCTTGATCACCGCGGTGACCGGCTTCGCGTTGATCAGGTCGTGCGGCATGAGCGTCTCGATCTCCTGGAGGCTCATGCGCTCCTTGATCGCCCGCTCCATGCGGACCAGGCCGATCCGGTACTGGTTCTCGAGCAGCTCGCCCACCGCGCGGACGCGGCGGTTGCCGAGGTGGTCGATGTCGTCCACGTCCTTGTTCGGCGAGCCGTTCTTGAGGTCGATGAGGAACCGCACCACCTCGAGGACGTCCCTCTTCGTGAGGACGGAGTTGTCGAGCGGCTCGTCGATCGAGAACTTGTAGTTGAGCTTCAGGCGGCCGACCTTCGAGAGGTCGTAGCGCTCGGGGTTGAAGAACAGGTTGACGAAGAGGTTCGTCGCCGTCTCGGGCGTCGGCGGATCGCCGGGGCGCAGGCGCCTGTAGATCTCCATGATCGCCTCCTCCGGGGAGGCGATCTTGTCCTGCATGAGCGTGTCGCGGAGCGAGGGGAGGACGTTCAGGTTGTCGATGAAGAGGACCTTGAACGAGCTGAGGTCGCGCTTGCGCAGCTCCTCGATCTTGGCCTCGGTGACCTCCTCGTTGACCTCGAGGAGGACCTCGCCGGTGGCCTCGTCCACGACGTCCTCGGCGGAGATCTTCGTGTAGACCTCCTCCGGATCGATCGGGAGCGACTTCAGCTTCGCGGCGACGAGCTTCTTGATCGCGCTCTCGGTGTACTTGCGGTTCTTCTTGACGATCACCTCGTTCGACTTGGGATCGCGGATGTCGCGCGTCGCGCGCTGGCCCTTGAGGAGGTCGGGGTTCAGGTCCTTCTCGAACTTGCCCTTGCCCTCGATCCGGATCGTCTCGGTGTCGTAGTAGTACTTGAGGATCTCCTCGGCGGTGCCGCGGAAGTCCACCGGCTCCTTCTTGGAGGTGTCGGGGACGGCGCCGAGGGCGCGCAGCAGGACCGTGGCCGGCAGCTTCCGGCGGCGGTCGATGCGCACGTAGAGGATGTCCTTGTGGTCGAACTCGAAGTCGATCCACGAGCCGCGGTACGGGATGATCCGGGCGTTGTAGAGCAGCTTGCCGGACGAGTGGCTCTTGCCCTTGTCGTGGTCGAAGAACGCGCCCGGCGAGCGGTGGAGCTGCGAGACCACCACGCGCTCGGTCCCGTTGATGATGAAGGTCCCGTTCTCCGTCATGAGCGGGATCTCGCCGAAGTAGACCTCCTGCTCCTTGACGTCGCGGATCGACTGCGCGCCGGTCTCCTCGTCCTTGTCCCAGACGACCAGGCGGACGACCACCTTGATCGGGGCGGAGTAGGTCATGCCCCGCTGGTGACACTCGTCCACGTCGTACTTCGGCTTCTCGAGGTGGTAGCTCACGAACTCGAGCGAGCTGGTCTCGTTGAAGTCCTTGATGGGGAAGACGGACTTGAAGACCCCCTGGAGGCCCGTGTCATCGCGCTTCTCGGGCGGGACGTCGGCCTGGAGGAACTTGTCGTAGCTGTACTTCTGGATGGCGATGAGGTTGGGGATCTCTGCAATCTTGTTGATCTTTCCGAAGTTGCGGCGGATTCGGAAGCTGTTCTGGATCGTGGTCGCCATCGAACTCGGACCTCTCTTCCCCAACGAAAAAGGCGGCACAAAAGCGTCTAGCCGGTCTCTCGACCGGCTAATCAGCCTCGCTCGGCCTCAGGCCTCGTGTGCACGGAGTGGATGAAGGGATACCGGTTTGTAACCGCTTCGCCCCTGCCCGTCAAAAAATCCCGCGGATGCGAACTGCGGAGGGACAGCCGCTCGGCGGTCCCTCCGCAATCCGTGAAACGAGACGCTGCTACTTGAGCTGAACCTTGGCGCCAGCCGCCTCGAGCTTCTTCTTGAGCTCGTCGGCCTCGGCCTTCGGAACGCCCGCCTTGACCTCCTTGGGGGCGCCCTCGACCAGGTCCTTCGCCTCCTTGAGGCCGAGGCCCGTGATCGCGCGGACCTCCTTGATCACGTTGATCTTGTTGGCGCCGGCGTCGGCGAGCACGACGGAGAACTCGGTCTGCGCCTCGGCGGCCGGAGCGGCCGCGCCGCCGGCGGGGCCGGCCATCATGACCGGCGCGGCGGCGGCGGCCGTGACGCCCCACTTCTCCTCGAGCTTCTTCACGAGGTCGGCGGCCTCCATCACCGTGAGGCCGGACAGCTGGTCGACGATCGTATTCAGGTCTGCCATGACGTCTTCTTCCTCTCTTCTCTGAGGGGCGCCCGGGGCGCCCGCAGCGTTGGAGCCCCGCGCGCTTCCGCGCAGGACCAGTTCACGTACCGTTTACGCAGGCTTCTCGAGCTGCTCCCTCCGCGCGTCGACGACGCGGGCCAGCTGCTGGCCCGGGGTGCCGATGACGCGGGCGAGCTTCGTCGCGGGCTGCTGCAGCATGCTCAGGATCTGCGCACGCAGCTCCTTGAGCCCCGGCAGCTTCGCCAGCGCCTGGACGCCCTTCGCGTCCACGACCTGGCCCTCCACGACGGCGGTGCGGATGGTGAAGTTCTCACGGTCCTTCGCGAACTCCGTGATCAGCTTCGCCGCGGTGACCACGTCGTCGTACGACATGACGATCGCGGTCGGACCGACGAACTTCTCCGCCACCACCTCGACCGGCGTGCCCTTGGCGGCGCGCGCGGCGAGCGTGTTCTTCACGACCCGGTAGTCCACCTTCGCGTCCCGCAGCTTCTTGCGAAGGTCCGTGACCACCGCGACCGTCAGCCCCTTGGGCTCTGCCACGATGGCCGCCCGGGCCTTGGCCATCTTCTCGTGAAGCTCTCCGATGACCTGCTCTTTCTCCGTCCGGTTCAAGCTTGCTCACCACCTTTCCGACCGCCGGCTTCCGCCGGTCGGCGTCGTTCGCTGGGCTTCGGACCGGACGTCCGGTACGAGACCCCCTGGCCAAGCAGGGGACGCTGCAACCACTTCGCAGGTTCCCGTCTCGGCGGGTCGGATGCGCGCTGCCATCCGCTTGGCCACCCTCCCCTACGCCTTCCGCACTCGGGGTGGAGCGGGCCCGCTGTCTTGGACCAGAACCCCGGCGGCGGCGAGCCGCCGGGAACTCGAAAATCCTCTGGACTACGCGTGAGACGCGGCGAGCTCCGCCAGATCCACCTTGATGCCGGGGCCCATGGTCGTGCTCACGGTGACGTTCTTCACGTAGACCCCCTTCGCCGTCTGGGGCTTCGCCTTGTAGATGATCTCCATGATGGCGGTGAAGTTCGCCTTGAGCTTCTCGGGATCGAAGGAGGCCTTCCCGAACGGCACATGGACGATGCCCGCCTTCTCGACGCGGAACTCGACCTTGCCCGCCTTCTGCTCCTTGATGGCGCGGGTGAGGTCCATCGTGACGGTGCCGATCTTCGGGTTCGGCATGAGGCCGCGGGGGCCCAGCACCTTCCCGAGGCGGCCGACCACGCCCATCATGTCGGGGGTGGCGATCACCTTGTCGAAGTCCATGAAGCCGCCCTGGACCTTCTCGGCCAGGTCCTCGGCGCCGACGATGTCCGCGCCGGCCTCCTGCGCCTCGCGGGCCTTGTCACCCTTGGCGAAGACGGCGAGCTTCACGGTCTTGCCCATGCCGTGGGGCAGCACCACCGCGCCGCGCACCACCTGATCGGCGTGCTTCGGATCGACGCCGAGGTTGATGGCCGCGTCCACCGTCTCGTCGAACTTCTTCGTGGCGGTCTGCTTCACGAGGCCCATCGCCTCATCGACCTTGTACCGCCTGTTGCGATCGACCTTCGCCAGCGCCGCCTTGAACTTCTTGCCCTGAGCCATGTCCGTGTCCTCCTCGCGGTCAGCCGACGATCTCGATGCCCATGGAGCGCGCGGTCCCCTCGACGGTCCGCATCGCGGCCTCGAGGCTCCCCGCCGTCATGTCCGGCATCTTGGTCTTGGCGATCTGCTCCACCTGGGCGCGCGTCACCTTCCCGACCTTCTCCTTGCCGGGAGTGTGCGCGCCGGAGCCCTTCTTCTTCTCCGTGTGGAGACCGGCCGCCTTCTTGAGGAGGATGGCCGCGGGGGGCGTCTTCAGGATGAAGGAGAAGGTCCGGTCCTGGTACACCGTGATGATGACCGGGATGATGAGCCCTTCCTTCGCCTGGGGCTGGGTCTGCGCGTTGAACTGCTTGCAGAACTCCATGATGTTGACGCCGTGCTGGCCGAGCGCCGGACCCACGGGGGGCGCCGGGTTCGCCTTTCCGGCGGGGAGCTGCAGCTTGATCTGTCCTGTGACCTTCTTCGCCATGGCTTCCTTCCGGGCCCCGAGTTGAAGACCCTGCGTGGTCTCGCGAGCTCACCGGAGCTCTTCCACGCGATGTTGACTCCCTTGCGTCCGCTGCCACTGCAGGACGTCCCGTACGGACGGCGGCCCGTGCTGCAGGCCATTCCGCGGGCTGAAGCCCGCGGCGCTACGTCTTCTCCACCTGCATGAAATCGAGCTCGACCGGCGTCGCGCGGCCGAAGATGGAGACGAGCACCCGCAGCTTGCCCTTCTCCGGCTTCACCTCTTCGACGGTGCCGTTGAAGTTCGAGAACGGGCCGTCGATCACGCGGACCTGATCGCCCTCCTCGAACTGGACCTTGGGCTTCGGCTTGAGCGAGCCCTCGGAGATCTGGGTGGTGAGCCGCTGCACCTCGGCGTCGGAGACGGCGGGCACCTGATCCGGCGTCTTCGCGTTCCCGACGAACCCGGTGACCTTGGCCGTCCCCTTCACGAGGTGCCAGGTCTGCAGGTCCATCTCCATGTTCACGAGGATGTAGCCGGGGAAGTACTTGCGCTTCGAGGTCTTCTTCTCCCCCTTCACCATCTCCTGGACCACTTCCATGGGGATGAGGATCTCCCCGAACTGATCCTGGAGCTCGTGCTGGCGAACGCGCTCCTCCAGGGACTTCTTCACCTTGTTCTCGAAGCCCGAGTAGGTGTGCACCACGTACCACTTCTTCGCCATTGGGTTCTCCGTGTTCGCGCCGCGTGCACTACCGGGATGCCCGCGATACGCGGCGGCCCGCGCCGCCCGCCCGCCCAACTCCCGCCGGCCCGCCCGCTACTTCGGCGTGCCGTAGACCCAGTTGGCGATCGTGGCCCAGCCCAGGTCGAAGAGCCCGAGGATCACCGCCGCGACGAGCGAGGCGACGATCACGGCGATGGTGGCCGCGCGCGTCTCGCGCATCGTCGGCCAGGTCACGCGGCCGAGCTCCAGCGCGATGTCGAGCGACACCTGCCGGGTCCGCGGGATGCGCCACACGAAGATCGCGACCAGCGCCGCGATCCCGTAGCCGAGCGCCCCCGAGAGGCTGGTGAGGCCGAGGAGGTCGAGGTCGTTGACGCTGCCCCAGACGAACGCGGCCTGGAACACGCGGGCGAGGAAGACGCCGACCACGAGCGCGGCGACGACGTAGGCGATCCCGACGATCCGCTTGGCCCGATCCACGACGGCGACGTTGTCCATGGCTTCTCTCGACCGCTTGTGAGGGAGGGCGGGGCCGCCGATCCGGCTGCCCCGCCCTCGTTCCGTCTGGCAGGCCAGGAGGGATTTGAACCCCCAACCCGCGGTTTTGGAGACCGCTGCTCTACCGTTCGAGCTACTGGCCTATCCCGTTGCGACCCTGCCCGGTCCCGCTACTTCGCTTCCTTGTGCTCCACGTGCTTGCGGCAGCGCGGGCAGTACTTGGACCGGGTGAGCTTGTCCTGGGTCTTCTTCTTGTTCTTCGTCGTCGTGTAATTACGCTCTTTGCAGGTCTTGCACTCGAGCGTGATGATCGTGCGATTTCCGGCCATGGCTGCCCTTCCTCACTGGATCCTTCTGCGTACGCGTGACGGACGGCTCTCGCCGTCCGTCACCGCCGCCGATCCTGAGAGCCCTGGTCCAGGATTGAACTGGAGACCTCGTCCTTACCAAGGACGCGCTCTACCGACTGAGCTACCAGGGCAACCTTTCCTCGTTCCGACCTTCCGTGAGCGGGAAACGGGATTCGAACCCGCGACATTCAGCTTGGAAGGCTGACGCTCTACCAACTGAGCTATTCCCGCAGGCCTCCGAAACGTCGTCTCCGCTGCTTTTCGAAAACCCCAGGTTACTTGGTGGAGGGAGGTGGATTCGAACCACCGAAGTCGTAAGACGGCAGATTTACAGTCTGCTCCCTTTGGCCGCTCGGGAATCCCTCCGCAACTCTGACACTCTTCGGGCCCTTCCCTTCCCCGCGCTCCAAGCTGGCGGTGGGACTCGAACCCGCGACCTGCTGCTTACAAGGCAGCTGCTCTACCTGCTGAGCTACGCCAGCGAAATCCTTCCGGTTCGGACGCCTGCCTTCCTGCCAGGGCAGTCGGCCACCGCCCTGAGTGGAGGGGCGTCTTTAAAACGACTCAGCGGGTCTTGTCAACAGGGGATTCCGACGGCCGAAACTCCGCTTCCCTGCCCCCCGGCCGGGCGCCCCGCTGCCGGGAGACCTCGTACATCGCGATGGCCGCGGCCGCCGAGACGGAGAGGCTCTCCAGCGCGCCGGGCATGGGGATCTTCGCCTCGAAGTCGCACGTCTTGCGGACGAGCGGCCGGAGCCCGGCGCCCTCGCTGCCGAGCACGAGCGCGGTCGGCCCGCGGAGATCGAGCGAGGCGAGCGGCCGCTCCGCGTCCTGCGCGAGGGCCACCGACCAGACGCCCACCTCCTTCAGCTTCTCGACCGCCTTCGCCACGTTCACGACGCGTGCGATGGGGCACCGCTCCACCGCGCCGGCGGACGTCTTCGCCACCACCGGCGTCACCCCGACCGCGCGGTCCTTGGGGATCACGACCCCGTGCCCGCCGAGCGCGTGCACCGAGCGGATGATCGCGCCGAGGTTGTGCGGGTCCTCGACGCCGTCGAGCACGAGCACGAGCGGCGCCGCGCCCGCCGCCTCCGCCCGGGCGAGCACCTCCGGGACCTCGGCGTACCGGAAGTCCGAGACCGTGACGACCACGCCCTGGTGCCGATCGGTGCCGGCGAGCTTGTCGAGCTGCGCGCGGGGCGCCGTCCGGACGCGGGCGCCGCGCGCGCGCGCGTCCCGCTCCAGCGCCGCGAACGCCGCGCCGCGCGTGCCGCCCTCGGCCAGCCAGAGCTCCGACGGGCCATCCCCCTCGGCGCGCAGCAGCTCGCGGACCGGGTTCACTCCGTAGACGACGCGCACGCGCGGGATCCCCTCGGCTCCCCGGAGGAGCTCACTTCACGGCGATCGCGACCGCGACGTCCCGGGTCTGCCGCGAGCACCAGTCGTCGGCGCACAGGTAGAACTCGATCTTCGCGCGGGCCTCCTGCGCGCCCGCCGCCACGGCCGTGAACGGCACCTCGAACCGAGGCCCCTCGGCCTTGGGATCGGCGGCGTCCTTCCGGCCGAGCGTGTCGCGCGTCAGCTTGAGGCCCGGGGTGCCGGCGAGCGCGATCTTGAGCGGCGCCTGGGGGTGCACCTTCGTCCCCTGGAGCGGGACGATGGAGAGGACGAGCGTCCCGGACCCGCCCGCCGGGACGGCGACCGTCGTCCCCTGCGTGTCCACCCGGTAGCTCTTGGCCGCGTTTGCCTCCGGATCCGCGGCCACCCCGGTGGGGACCGCGAGGAGCAAGGAGATCGAGAGGATGAACGCTCGCATGGCGAACCTCTATATCAACAGACGCCGCGGAGGACTCGAGGATTCACCGATGGGGCCCGGGCGCCGGCCCTCGTCCTCCAGCCGCCGAGCGGCCGGGCGGCTGGTGCGTCACGGCAACCGCGCGGCGGGGGCCGCGTCCCGGAGGCGCGGAGCCCGCCGCGTCGACGGGGCCCGCCCGGCCGCGAGCTGGATCGCGCGCTCCACGATCTTCCCCGCCGCGTCGATCCCGCAGGTGGCCTCGGCCTCGCGGATCGACGGGGAGCTGTTCACCTCGAACACGCGCGGGCCGCCCTTCCCGTCGAGCATCTCCACGGCGCAGATCTCGAGCTGCAGCACACGGGCGGCCTCGAGCGCCGGCCGGAGGTAGCCGGGGGAGAGCTCGACCGCCTCGAACTGCGCGCCGCGCCGGAGGTTCGGCGTGAAGCGGCCGGGCGGGGCCCGCCGGCGCATCGCCGCGATCACCTCTCCGCCGACGACGAGCACCCGCAGATCGCGCCCGAGCGCGCCGCGCAGGTACTGCTGGACCACGATGTTCTGACCGAGGCCCAGGATGGCCTCGAGGGCGGCCTCCAGCGACTGGAGGCTCTCGCAGATCATGACCCCGCTCTTCTCGCTCACCGAGAGGAGCTTCACGAGCACCGGGACCCCGCCCACGAGCTTCACGAGGTGCTTGATGCGCGCGGGCTCGCTCGCCATCACCGTCCGCGGGACGGCGACGCCCGCCGCCGAGAGCATCTGCAGGACCCGCATCTTGTTGCGGCTGGCGGCGATGCCGTAGGTCCCGTTCATCACCGGGACGCCCATGAGCTCGAGCTGGTTCACCACCCCGAGCCCGTACTGGTGGACCGAGAGGCCGATGCGCGGGACGACCACGTCCGCCCGCGGGAGCCGCCGCCCGCGCCAGTAGGCGGCGGGCGCGCGCTCGCCGAGCCCGAGCTCCACCTCCAGCGGATCGACGACGCGGGTGCGGATCCCCCGCGCGCGCGCCGCCTCCACGATCCGGCCGGTCGTGTAGATCTCCTGCGAGCGCGAGAGGATGGTCAGGTTCACGGCGCCTCGATGGTAAGGCCCGCGATCCCCAAAAGCGAGGCGCGGGGCGGAGCGACGAAAAAGGCCTCAGGCTTCAGGCCTCAGGCTGGGCGGTTCCAGGTCACCTGGCGCCGCACCCCTGAGGCCCGAAGCCTGAGGCCCGAGGCCCTGCGGCCCCGCCGAGGCGGGGCCGCAACGGTCACACCTGCTTGAACTCCGCGTCCACGACGTTGTCCTTCGGCTTCTCCTCCGATGGACCGGGCTGCGCGCCGTCGCCGCCGGCCGCGGGGCCGGGCGCCGCCTTGTAGAGCTCCTCCGCCGCCTTGTGGCTGGCGCGCTCGAGCCGCTCGGCCGCGGCCTTCACCTCGTCGGCGGAGCCCTTCTCGCGGACCTTGTGGACCTCCTGGATCGCGTCCTCGAGCTCCTTCGCGACGGCGGCCGAGAGCTTGTCCTTGTTCTCGCGGACCATCTTCTCCATCTGGTACGCGAGGTTCTCGGCCCGGTTCCGCTGCTCGATCTCCTCGCGCCGCTTCTTGTCCTCGGACTCGTGCTCGCGGGCGTCGGCCACCATCTTCTCGACCTCGTTCTTGTTGAGGCCCGAGGAGTGCGTGATGGTGATCTTCGTCTCCTTGCCCGTCCCCTTGTCCTTCGCGGAGACGTTCAGGATGCCGTTCGCGTCGATGTCGAACGTGACCTCGATCTGCGGCAGGCCCCGCGGCGCGGGCGGGATGCCCTCGAGGTGGAACCGGCCCAGCGTCCGGTTGTCCCGCGCCATCTCGCGCTCCCCCTGGAGCACGTGGATCTCGACCGAGGTCTGGCTGTCGGCCGCGGTGGAGAACGTCTCCGAGCGCTTCGCCGGGATGGTCGTGTTCCGGTCGATGAGCCGGGTCATCACGCCGCCCAGCGTCTCCACGCCGAGCGAGAGCGGGGTGACGTCGAGGAGGAGGATGTCCTTCACCTCGCCGGAGAGCACGCCGGCCTGGACCGCCGCGCCCACCGCCACCACCTCGTCCGGGTTGACCGTGCGGTTCGGCTCCTTGCCGAAGAACCGCTTCACGGTCTCCTGGATCTTCGGCATGCGCGTCTGGCCGCCGACGAGCACCACCTCGTCGATCTGCGAGGGCTGGAGCTTCGCGTCCGCCAGGCACTTGCGGGTCGGCTCGATCGACCGCTCGATGAGGGCCTCGACCATCTGCTCGAGCTTGGCGCGCGAGAGCTTGATGGAGAGGTGCTTCGGGCCGGTCTGATCCGCGGTGAGGAACGGCAGGTTGATCTCGGTCTCCGTCATCGAGGAGAGCTCGATCTTCGCCTTCTCCGCCGCCTCCTTGAGCCGCTGCAGGACCATCTTGTCCTTGGAGACGTCGATGCCGGTGTCCTTCCTGAACTCGGCGATCAGCCAGTCGATCACGGTCTGGTCGATGTTGTCGCCGCCCAGGTGCGTGTCGCCGTTGGTCGCGAGCACCTCGACGACGTTCTCGCCCACCTCGAGGATCGAGATGTCGAACGTGCCGCCGCCGAAGTCGTAGACCGCGATCTTCTCGTTCTTCTTCTTGTCGAGCCCGTAGGCGAGCGCCGCCGCCGTCGGCTCGTTGACGATGCGCCGGACGTTGAGGCCGGCGATCTCGCCGGCGTCCTTCGTCGCCTGGCGCTGGGCGTCGTTGAAGTAGGCCGGCACGGTGATCACCGCGTCCGTCACCTTCTCGCCGAGGTAGTTCTCGGCCGCCCGCTTCAGCTTGAGCAGGACCTGCGCGCTGATCTCCGGGGGCGAGTACTGCTTCCCGTCGATCTCGATGCGCGCGTCGCCGTTCGGGCCCTCGGAGGCGTGGTACGGGACGCGCTTCATCTCGTCCTGCACCTCGCCGTACCGGCGGCCCATGAACCGCTTGATCGAGTAGACGGTCTTCTCGGGGTTGGTGATGGCCTGGCGCTTCGCCACCTGCCCGACGAGCCGCTCCCCCTCCTTGGTATAGGCGACCACGCTCGGGGTGAGGCGCGATCCCTCCTCGTTGGTGATGACGACGGGGTCCTTCCCCTCCATCACCGCGACGACGGAGTTCGTCGTGCCGAGGTCGATGCCGATGATCTTGGCCATTGGCTGGAAGTCCTCCTGGACGCGGGGCAACCTAAGTCCGCGAAGGAGGCTGTCAAACAGCGACTTGCGCTTCCTGGACGGGCGGGAGTCGCGCGGCTCGCCCGGCACCCTGAACGGTAGCGCCACCCCCATCAGGTGCGTACCGTGATTCGCACCGCCACCCCCGCGACGCGTCCCACGCTGCCCCTCCCCGGGACGTGGGACAGCGGAGGTGGCCGAAACCTTTGGGATTTAGGAGCTCGACGCACCGTGGCACCTCACTTGCTCTCGTCCTCGGACATCGGCGTCAGAGCCCTCGGGGGGAAGAAGAGGATGCGACGGATGGTGCGAACCGCACAGCCGAGTACGTCACGAGAGCCGTTCCCTGGGACGGCCGGGACGGACGTGGCGGTCCTCCTCAACGCCCACGCCAAGCAGGTGAACCACGACGTCCGGCGCGCGCTCTCCTCCGTGCTGCCGGACGAGCACCTGTACCTGTCGCGCTCCCCGGGCGAGGCGGTCGAGATCGCCGAGGAGGTGATCGCCCGCCGGTACCGGACCGTGTTCACCGGCGGCGGCGACGGGACGTTCGTGGCGTGGGTGAACCGCATCCTGGAGAGCGCCGAGCGGCGGGCCGCCCGCCCGCCCCGCTTCGGCGTCCTGGCGCTCGGCACCGGGAACGCGGTCGCCGAGATGGTCGGCGCCGATCCGCGGCGCCACGTGCAGGACCTCGCCCGGTTCGTCCGCGGCGAGGTGGATCAGGTCCGCCGGCTCGATCTCCTCACGTGCGAGGGCCGCCGGACGCCGTTCGCCGGCGTGGGGATCGACGCGGCGATCATGAACGACTACAACTGGATCCGCGGCCAGCTCGGCGCGACGCCGCTCCGGCGGCTGGGCGAGGGCGTCCCGGGGTACGGGCTCGCGCTCGCGCTCCGTTCGGTCCCGCGCTTCCTCTCCGAGCGCCGCCCCACCTACTGCGAGGTCGTGAACGCCGGCCGCCCGGCGTGGCGCCTCGATCCCGCGGGCCGCCGCATCGGCCGGCCGATCGCGAGCGGCGAGCTCCTCTACGCCGGGCCGTGCATGCTGACCGCGGCGAGCACGGTGCCGTACTACGGGCTCGGGCTGCGCGTCTTCCCGTTCGCGCAGAAGGCCCCGGGGATGATGCAGGTGCGGATCGCGACCAGCATCCACCTGCACACCCTGCTCCTCAACCTGGGCAGCATCTGGTCCGGGGAGTTCGCGCACCCCGGCCTGCTCGACTTCCACGCGGACCGGGTCGCCCTCCGGTTCGAGCGCCCGATGCCGCTCCAGATCGGCGGCGACGCCGAGGGGTGGCGCGACGAGGTCGCCTTCGGGATGGCCGCGAACCCGGTCGAGATCGTGGACTTCGGCGCGCGCGCGGCCGCGTAGGGCGCGGCGTCACGCGCGCTACAGCACGAACACCACGCGCGTGTCCTCGTGCAGCGACCGGTACACCGCCCGGCGCTGCTCCTCCGAGTCGAGGCGGACCGACACCGAGACCGAGTGGTACTTGCCGCCGGCGCTCGCGCGGACGACCACGCCCTCGGCCGGCACCTCGGCGACGTGCCGGGCGACGAGCCGCCGCGCGTGCTCCGGGAAGTCGTCGCCGGCGAGGCCGATGATCGTGAACCCGTACGCGAGCGGGTACTCGAGGGACGGCGCCTGCGACGCATCCGGGGGCGTGGGCGGCTGTTTCATGCGAGAGGCCTAACGGGCCGCAGCGCCGGGTTCACAGGAGGTTCGCCGCGAGCTCCGCCAGCGGCGACCGGGTGATCCACGGGGCGTGCCGCCCCGCCCCGTCGGCGGAGCCGCCGGGGCCCCACCCCTGCCTCGCGGAGCCCGCCCCATGTCTACAGCAGGTTGGCCGCCAGCTCGGCGAGCGGGCTCCGCTCGCCCTTCTGCATCGTGATGTGGCCGGCGAGCCGCTCGCTCTTGAAGCGGTTCACGACATGGATGAGGCCGTTGTTCGTCTGGTCGACGTACGGATTGTCGATCTGGTAGGGGTCGCCGGTGAGGACGATCTTCGTCCCGTCGCCCACGCGCGTGATGATGGTCTTCACCTCGTGCGGGGTGAGGTTCTGGGCCTCGTCCACGATGATGTACTGGTTCGGGATGGACCGGCCGCGGATGTACGTGAGCGGCTCGATCTCCAGGATGCCCAGGTCGAGCAGCTCGTGGTAGCCGCGCCCGGCCTTCTTCTCCGAGCGCGAGAGGTTCATGAGGTACTCGACGTTGTCGAAGATCGGCTGCATCCAGGGGTTGAGCTTCTCCTCGACCGAGCCGGGCAGGTAGCCGATGTCGCGGCCGAGGGGGAAGATCGGGCGCGAGACGAGGAGCTTCTGGTAGACGCCGTCCTCCATCGTCTTCTGCAGCCCCGCGGCGATCGCCATCAGCGTCTTGCCGGTGCCCGCCTTGCCGACGATGGTGACGAGCCGCACCTCGTCGTTGAGGAGGAGATCGAGCGCGAACGACTGCTCCTTGTTCCGCGGCCGGATCCCCCAGACGCCCTCCTTCGGCGTCTTGATGAGCTGGACCAGCGCCTGCTTGGCGGCCGAGTACTTCGCGACGGCGGAGTGCTGCGGGTTCGTGCGATCGCGCAGGACGATGAACGCGTTGGGGGGCGGCGGCTCGCCCGGGCACGGGATGGTCCCGCTCGCGTAGAACTCGTTCACCTCCTCCGGCGCGACGTCGAGCTCGGAGATGCCGCTCCAGAGCTCGTCGAGCACCACGCCCTCGACGTCGTAGTCCGCGGCGTGGAGCCCGAGCGCGTCGGCGCGGATGCGCAGGTTCGTGTCCTTCGACACGAACACGGTGGGCTTGTCCTTCTCGCGATCGCGCAGCGAGACGGCGACGGCCAGGATCTTGTCGTCGATCGAGTGGGTGCCGTTCGCCATCTCCGGCGCGAGCTTCCGGTCCATCATCAGCACGCGCACCCGCCCGTGCTCGGGCCCCATCGAGACGCCCTCGCCGAGCTTGCCCTGGACCCGGAACTCGTCGAGGTAGCGCGAGACCTGGCGGGCGTTGCGGCCGAGCGTCGAGAGGTCGCGCTTGAAGTTGTCGATCTCCTCGATGACGTAGATCGGGATGACGACGTCGTTGTCGTCGAACCCGAAGAGGCTGCGGGGATCGTGGAGCAGGACGTTGGTGTCGAGGACGAAGTTCTTTTTCACTCCGCGCGGCTCCGGTGCTCGAGGGGCACTGTCGGCGACGCCGGCTCCCAGTCTAGCAGGCCGGCGGGGGGGAGCACACGCGCGGCGTGGCCGATCAGGAGGACCCGGTGAGGCGCCGCGGCGCCCGGAGGCTGGCGGCCGCCACGGTCTGGTTCCGGCCGTGCCGCTTCGCGTGGTAGAGGCAGGCGTCCGTCCGCTCGACGAGCTCGGCCTTGGTCTTCGCGTCGTCCGGGAAGGTGGCGGTGCCGAGCGAGATCGTGACGCGCAGCGGCCCCTGCGGCGTCTGGTGCACGAGCCGCGCCACGCACTCGCGGATGCGCTCGGCGATGACCGTCGCGCCGGCGGTGTCGGTCTCCGACAGGACGATCGCGAACTCCTCCCCGCCGTACCGCGCCACCACGTCGGTGCCGCGCGCCTCCTTCGCGAGCGTCCGCGCCACCGCGCGCAGCACCTCGTCGCCGACCGGGTGCCCGTAGGTGTCGTTCACCGACTTGAAGTGGTCCACGTCGCACAGGACCAGCGAGACCCGCTTGCCGTAGCGCTGCGCGAGCGCGAGGTGCTCCTCGAGCCGCTCCTGCATGGTCCGGTGGTTCGTGAGCCCGGTGAGCCCGTCGGTGGTGGCGAGCCGCTCGGTGCGGTCGAACAGGCGGGCCCGCTCGATCGACTGGCCCGCCTGCATCGCGACCACCTCGAGCTGGAGCACCACGTCGCGGGGGTAGGCGCCCCGCTGCCGGGCTCCCAGCACGAGCGCGCCGAGCACCGCCGTCCCGGCCTTCACCGGGATCACCTTGAGCGCGCCGAGCCCGCGCAGCGAGGTGGTCCCGAAGACGGGGGTGCGGGCGGGATCGACCTCGGCGAGCGGCAGCGTCGCGTCGCGCGCCATGGCCGAGCCGACGATCCCCTCCCCCGCGTCGAAGTCGAGCCCCTCGAGCCGCTCCGCGCCCTTGAGCGCGGGCGCGGCCACCACCCGCGCCACCCGCGCCCGCCCGGGCGCCTCCTCGTCCACGAGGACGACCGCCGCGAGATCGGCCGGCACCATCTGCCGGGCCACGCCGATGAGCTCGTCGAGCACCTCGGCGAGCTTCTTCGCCCGGTTGAGCCGCTGGATCGCCTGGTAGAACCGGTCCGCCTGCGCGCGCGTCTCGCGCACGTCGCGCATGAGCCGCTCGGCGTCCACCGCCCGCAGGACCTCCGCGCCCACGATCTGGAGCAGCGCCTCGTCCTCGTCGCCGAACGGCGGGCCGGAGAGCCGATCCACGACCAGCACGCCGCGCACCTCTCCCCCGTTCGCCCTGAGCGTAGGGCCGGCTCCTGGCCGGCCCGAAGTCGAAGGGGCCTCGACGAGCGGAACCGCCAGGAGCGCCGCCGGGCGCGTGGCGTCGAGGTAGTAGTTGACCGGCTTGAGCTCGCCCTGGAGCCGGACCGCCGCCCGCCGCCGCACGGCCCCGCCCAGCGCCCCCTCGCCGGCGGGCAGCGGGCCGCGCGCGACGGTCTCGCTCGCGGACCGGCAGTCGGTGAGCGTGAGGCTCTGCTCGTCGTCGGAGAGCCAGTAGAGCGCGCAGGTGTGGCTCCGCAGGGCCGCGCCCGCCACCTCGAGCGCCCCCGCCACCGCGGCCTGGATCTCGGCCACCGCGCCCTCGGTCCAGCGCCGCTCGCGCTCCGCCGGGTCCTCCGGCTCGTCCGAGCCCGCGGCGCGCAGCCGGAACTGCCGGGCCGCGCGGGCGAGCTCCTCGAAGCGCTGCTCCATGGCCGCCCGGCGCTCGTGCCGCCCGGAGGCGATCTGCGCCGCCAGGACGGCGTGGAAGAGGAGCGCGAAGGCCACGACGAACGCCGCCCGCGCCGCGACGTCCGGCAGCTCCAGCGGCGCGGCCCCCCGGGCCGCCCAGAGCAGCGCCTCGAGGGCGATCGCCTCGGCGGCCACGACGGCCCCGACGGCGGGGGTGAAGAAGGCCACGAGGAAGGCGATCACCAGGTAGACGACCGGCTGGAGCGGCGAGTCGCCCCCGGCGTACGCGGCCGCCTGCGCGGCCGCGTACGCCGCGACGAGGAAGAGCGCGGCGATCTCGAGCTCGTCGCGGGTGCGAGGCGGCGCGCCCGCGGCCGCCCGCGCGAGCCGGCGCCGCACCACCGCGAGGAGCGCCAGCGGCAGGGCGCCGAGCACGGCCCACTGCGGCCACTGGAGCTCCGGCGCCTCGAAGGCCCGCAGCGCGAGGAGCGTCCCCGCGGCGACGGCGACCGCGCTCGGCAGCGCCCGCAGCACGAACCGGACGCCCCGGCGGCGCGCCGGCGCGCCCAGGAACCCCACGTCGCTCGCGACGGCCGCGTACAGGCGCACGAGCGCCGGCCGGGGTCGCTGGCGGGCGAGGTGCTGCTGGATCGTGGCCGCACCGCCTGCGGCGCGCGCGGCCACCCCCTCCCGCGCAGGGTCGCGCGCCAGCCTCCCGCGCGCGCGCGGCGTCACCGGCGCTCCTCCGCGCGCTCGTCCTCGAGGACGTAGACGCGCTCGCCGGGGCGGATGTACCGGAGCTCCTCGCGCACGGCCCGCTCCACCGCCGCCGGGTCGGTCTTGAGCGCGTGGATCTCGAGCGAGAGCTCGGCGTTCTCCGTGGCCAGCCGGGCGTTCTCGGCCCGCATCCGCTCGACCTCGCCCCCGAGCCCGAGCGCGTCGCGGACGCCCCCGGGCGTGGCCGCCGAGAGCAGCGCCAGGATCGCCACCACCGCCACGGAGATCACCCACCTGCGCACGGGAACGGCCGACATGGATCCTCGCGGCTCGACCGTAGCAGCCGGGCGGGGGCCGTCCAGAAATCGGCTGGTACCGGGGGCGGGCGCAGCGCGACGCACGGGAGCACCCTCCCCGACGAGCCCGAGGGCGGGCGGGGGCCGACCTCGACCCGCACCACCCCTCTCCACCCCTACGCCGCCGCGTCCACCGGCTTCACGTAGACCTCGCTCGCGATCTCCGGGTCGAGGGCGATCGTCGTCTCCCCGACCTCGATGACGTACGAGGGCTCCCGCTGGTGGAGGCGGACCGTCGATCCCGGGATGACCCCGAGCGCGGCGAGGCGGTCCATGCGGTCGTGGAACTTGGGGGCGATGAAGACGATCCGGCCCGTCGCGCCGATCGGGAACGACGGCAGGCCCGTGACGAGCGGCCGGAGCGTGCGCGCGAAGGCGTTGCAGCACGGCCCGGGAGGGATCGGCTTGCCGTGCGGACACGTGGGCGGGTGGCCGAGGAGCGTGCAGACCGACTCCGTCGCCTCCGGCGAGAGGATGTGCTCGAACTCGCAGGCCTGCGCCTCCATGATGTCCTCGCCGGCCGCCAGGAGATCGCGGAAGAGCCGCTCCGTCAGGCGGTGCCGCCGGACCACGTCCCGCGCGCGATGCTCGCCCGCGGGCGTGAGCGCGACGCGCGCGCCGTCGCGGGTGACGAGCCCGGCCGCGGCGAGCGCGTCGAGGTCGTGCTCCCCCGCGCCCGGAGCGTGGCCCGCGGGCGACGTCCCCTCCGCGCTCGCCCCGCCACCGGCGGCGGACAGGATCCCGGCCGCGGCGTCGCGGCCCGCCTCCCGCTCCACGAACACGGCCTCGAGGATCTCGTCCTCGCGCTGCGAACGCTCGCTCACGCTGCACTCTCCCCTTTCCGCTTCAGGCGATCGATCATCTTGCGCAGGCCGAGCGCCACGCCGCCCTCCTGCGGGAAGCTGTACCCGCAGGACGGGCAGCAGACCACCCTGCACCCCCGCGCCATCGGGCAGCTCGGGCGGCACCCCTGGCCCTCCGCGTCGAACGCGAAGCCGCAGAGCGGGCACTGTTCCTTGCGCGCGAGGACCGCGGACACGTGCGTGCTCCTAGCCCAGCAGCCGCATGACCTGGTTCACCGCGGCCCCCACGCCGAACGCGAACGGGAGGATGAAGGCGGCCATGGCGAGCCCCGTCCTCCAGCCGCGCTCCTTCAGGATCATGAAGAAGTTGGCGATGCAGGGGATGAACAGCGTGATGGTGACGAGCGCCACCGTGACCTGGACCTCCATCGCCCAGGTCATGGTCCCCGCGCGCAGCGGCTCCTCGAAGTGCTGGAAGAGGCCGGCGGCGGCGTAGTCGCGGCGGAGGAACCCGAGGATGAAGGCGCTCGCCGCCTCCTTCGGCAGGTCGAGCAGCCCCACCACGACGGGCGACATGGCCTTCTCGAGGACCGCGAGCCCGCCGAAGCGATCGAGCAGCCACAGGAGCAGCGTCCCCACGAGGAAGAGCGGCAGCGCCTCGCGCAGGTACCACTCGATGCGCGAGGTGGTCTTGACGAGGATGTTGCCGGCCTGGGGCACGCGGAGCGGCGGCAGCTCGAGCACGAAGTCCGAGCCGCGCCCCGGCAGCACCTTCGCGGCGAGCCAGCCGATGAGGAAGAGCACGAGGAGCAGGGTGCCCGCGAAGAAGAGGTTCGCGGTGAGGGAGAGCCCCGCGGTCATCGCCAGGATCACCGCGAGCTGCGCCGAGCACGGCACCGCGAGCGCGAGGAGCAGCGTGACGATGACGCGCTCCTTGCGCGTCTCCATGATCCGGGCGGTCATGGTCGCCATGGTGTCGCAGCCGAGGCCGAGCACCATGGGGAGCACGGCCTTGCCGTTGAGCCCCATCCGCTTGAAGATCTTGTTCACCATCACCGCGAGCCGCGGCAGGTACCCCGAGTCCTCGAGGATGCTGAAGGCGATGAAGAACGTGGTGACGATGGGCAGCACGATGGCGACGCCGTAGGCGAACCCCATCGAGAACAGGCCGTACTTGCCGACGAGGATCCCGCCGCTCTCGTCCACGGGCATTCCGGGCGGACCGACCAGGAAGTCCTGGACGCCGCCGCCCGGAGTGACCGCGCGGACCGCCGCCGTGACCCACGGCACGAGGTACTCGGCGAAGACGGTGTTCTCGAGGAAGTCCACGAGCGTCCCCGCGCCGAAGACCCCCACGAACTCGTAGGCGACGAACAGGACCGCGAAGAGGAACGGGACGCCCCACAGCGGGTGGGTGGAGAGCGCCGCGACCCGGCGCCCCACGCCGCTCGCGGCCGAGGCGCCCTTCCGGCGGGTGACCGCGTCGCGGAGCCGGTCCACCTCCGCGAGGCGCTGGCGCGCGAGCACGAACCGGAGCGACTCGGGGTACCGGGCCGCGAGCTCCCGCCGCACCTCGTCGATCCGGCGGAGGTCCGCCTCGGCGACGCGGGCGGTGAGGTGCGCGCGGATCGACTCGTCGCCCACGAGCGCCATGACGGCGAGGGCGCGCCGGCCGATGCCGCCGGGAGGGAGCAGGGGCTCCACCTGCGCCAGCGCCGCCTCGACCTGACCGTCGTAGCGGGGGCGCCAGGGCGAGGGGCGCGCCTCGGGCAGGCGCGCCTGGAGCGTCGCGAGGCCGCGCCGCTCGACCGCGACCGTCGGCACGACGTCGATCCCGAGCCGCTCGCCGAGCGCCCGATCGTCCACCACGATGCCTCGGCTCTCGGCCTCGTCCGCCATGTTGAGCGCGAGGACGAGCGGCACCTCGGCCTCGGCGAGCTGGGCGGTGAGGAGCAGCACGCGGCGGAGGTTCTTGGCGTCTCCGACCTGCACGCAGACGTAGCTCCGCTCCGAGAGCAGGATGTCGCGCGTGACCTGCTCGTCCTCGGACATCGGGAGCAGGTTGTTCGTGCCCGGGGTGTCGAGCACGTGCCACGCGGCGCCGCCGATGGCGGCCGAGCCGCGGGTCACCTCGACCGTGGTCCCCGGATAGTTGGAGACGGTGACGTACCGCCCGGTGAGCGCCCCGAAGAGCACGCTCTTGCCGACGTTCGGGTTGCCCACGAGGATCGCCGATCGCGCCGCGGCGACGACCTGCTTCTTCTCGAGATCACCGCCGCCGTGGCACGCCGGCGCGGCCGCCCGCGCGGTCACGGCCGCCCTCCCCCGCGCCGCGCGTCGCGGCAGCGGGCGCACCGCCCGTAGAGCTCGAGCCGGTGACGCTCCACCTCGAACCCGTGCTTCCTCGCGACCGCCGCCTGGAGGGCCTCGATCTGCTCGTTCGTGAACTCGACGATCTCGCCGCAGGCCGTGCAGATGAGGTGGTCGTGGTGCGCCCGCCCCGCCGCGACCTCCCAGCGCGTCTGCCCGTCGCCGAACTCGCGGGCCGCGGCGAGGCCGCTCTCGGCCAGCAGCTTCATCGTGCGGTACACCGTGGCGAGGCTCACCCGCCGGTCCTCGCGCCGGGCGCGCGCCAGCAGCTCGTCCACGCTCACGTGGCCCCGCAGGCCCAGGAAGATCTCCGCGATGCGCTCCCGCTGGCGGGAGTGCTTGAGCCCCCGCCGCGCCAGGTAGGCCCCGAGGGCGGCGGTGAAGTCCTCCGCGCCGCCGTTCCGCTTCCTCGTCTCGCTCGCCATCGCGCTCCCGGCCGGTCCCGGCTGCAAGTTGCAACCGATTCTCATTATCGCGGAGCGGGCCCGGGCACGCAAGCCCCGGGCCTGTGCGTCCTCGTCGCAGGCGAGAGCGCAACGGCTGCGCTTGACTCGGCCTGCCGGCTCGGCAAGGTTGCGCGGCGATGGCCGAGCTCGACGACGAGACCCTGGAGCGCGTGCGGCGCTGGTGCGCGGAGGCGGGGCGACAGACCACGGCCGCGGAGATCCGGGCCGCCCTGGCCCCGCTGCGCTGGGACGAGATGCTCCACGTGATGGCCCTCCTCGCGGACCCGCCCCCGGTCCGGCCCCTCGGCCCCGCGGCGCTCGCCGATCTCGCGCGGGGCACCCCGCCCGACGTGGCCGCGGAGCGCGAGCGCGGGGGTCGGTACCGGCGCGAGGACGAGGACCTCGCCCCGGCGCCGCCGGGCGATGCGGGCGCACCCGCGGAGCCGCGTCCCTCGAACCGGGGGCGGCGCTCCCGCGCGCGCCGCCCGAGCCCGCCCGTGATCCACCGCCAACGGGATCGGCCCCCGCCGGCCCTCCCGCCCTCCCCCGAGGCGCCGCGCTTCGAGCGGCTGCTCGACCCGCCCGGCCGCGCGGTGCTGGAGCGGCTCGTGCGCGAGCACGGGGCGCGGAGGTCGCACCTGCTCGCGGCGCTCGCGGGGTGGCGGACGGCCAGCGGGGCGGCCCCGGCGGAGGACGAGCTCACGGCGCTGCTCGAGCACCACGGCCTGGCTCGCGCCTTCGCGCACCGCGAGCGCGA
>JAEYZK010000231.1 GCA_023428085.1 Pseudomonadota bacterium | reverse complement strand
GAGCTCGCCCACGCGTGGTCGGTGTTCGTGGGCCAGCCCTTCGCGATCCCGATCGCGCCGGACGCCGCCGCGGCCGCGGTCCACGCGTGGCGCGCGGGGGACGCGACCGGCGCGATGCGCGCCCTCTCCGGCCCCGCCCGCGAGGCGCTGCAGGCGGCGGCGCACGACGACGGCGACGCCACGGGCGACATCTACAACAGCGGCGCCGCGCTCTCGGAGGAGGCGCTCGAGGTGTTCCTCGCCGAGGTCACCCGGAAGCGCGAGGTGCGGCGCGTCACGCTCGACCCGGAGAAGATCCCCGAGGATCTCCGCGCCCGCTGGTGGTTCGGGGACGAGCCGCAGGAGCTCGTGGCCTGCTTCGAGGACGGGCGGGTCCTCGAGCTGTTCCGGCGCGTCGGCCGCGCGTCGTTCAAGGGGCTCGGCGGCGTGGTGGTCTGGGAGCTCTGCGCGGAGGACGGCGGCCCCGGCGCGCTCGCCGCGGCGCTCGGGACGGGGTGGCTCGAGGGCGGCGGGTGACGGTCGGGCTCAGCCTCCGGCCTCCCGCTCCAGCACCGCCGCGAGGGCCTGCGCGCCGTTCGACAGGATCGGCGGCCCGTGGCCCGGGCAGAGGACCCGGATCCGCTCGCCCGCCAGCCTGCGCACGCTGTCGCGCGTGCGGCGCGGCTCGTCCTGGTACGCGTCGGCGACGAAGGTGAGCCGGCCCTCGTCGTCCTCGACGACGAGGTCGCCCGTGAACGCGACGTGCCCGTCGGGCCGCTCGAGCAGCAGCGCGCAGCTCGCGTCGCAGGGGCCCGGCGCGTGGACGGCCCGGAGGCCGGCGGGCAGGCGGTCGCCCTCCCCGTACCAGTGGTCCGGCTCCTCCTCGAGCCCCTGGGCGCCCTTCGGCGCGTGCACCTCCGCGCCGAACCGCCGCCGGTACCGCCAGGCGGCGCGCTGGTGCGACTGGATCGTGAGGACGATGTCCGTCGGCGGCTCGAGCCTCTCGAGCGCGGGCGCCTGCAGCGGGTGCGGGTCGATCCACACCACGGCGCCGTCGCCCTTCACCGCCCAGGCGTCCCCCCGGAAGCCGATCCGGTCGTCGTTCACGCTCCAGTGGAACACCCCCGGGACGACGGCCTCGATCTTGCGCGCGCGGGACTTCGGCTCGGACATGCGGCCCTCCTCGGCCGACACGGTGCGCCTCGCGCCGCGTCGCGGCGAGGGGCGGACGAGGGAGGGGCCGGCCGCGATCCGTCCGGACGCTCAGTCGCGCGGCGCCGCGGGCCCGGTCCCCTTGCCCTCGAGCCACGAGGTGAGCGCGGCCACGAGCGCCAGCCCGGCCACGACCTGCAGGGAGATCGCGACGCCGTCCGCGACGGCCTCCTCGCCGCGGCGGGCGAGCACCGTGGTGTAGACGGCGCCGGCGAGCCCGACGCCGAGCACCATGCCGACGTTGCGCGCGCCCGCGAGCACGCCGGAGGCGATGCCGCGGCGGTTCGGGGGCGCGGCCCCGAGGAGGCGGCTGTTGTTGGGCGCGACGAAGCATCCGAACCCGACGCCGCACACCGCCAGCGCGGACACGACGAGGCCCCAGGGCGTCGCGGCGCCCACGGTGGAGAGGAGGAGGAGCCCGCCCGTGAGGACGAGGAGCCCGGCGACGACCGGCCCGCGCGTGCCGATGCGGTCGGAGAGCGACCCCGCCACCGGCGCGGTGATCATCATCACCACCGGCTGCGCCGTGAGCACGAGCCCGGCGACGTCGGCGCGGAGCCCGCGGTCGCGGAGGTAGTACGGCAGCAGGAACAGCACCGCGAACTGCGCGACGTAGCTCAGCATCGCGCTGAAGACCGCGCCGCTGAAGACGCGGCTCCGGAAGAGCGACAGGTCCAGCATGGGCGCCGCCCGGCTGCGCTCGACCTTCACGAACGCGCCGAGCCCGGCCGCGGCCGCGGCGAGCAGGCCGACGACGGCCGCCGAGCCCCACCCCCACGCGTGCCCCTGGTTGAGCGCGAGGAGGAGCGAGAGGAGCCCCACGAAGAACAGCCCCGCCCCGAGCACGTCGAACCGCGGCCGCGGGCCCTGGGGCCGGTCGCGGGCGATGGTGCGGTGGCTGAGCCACAGCCCCACCGCGCCCACCGGCACGTTGACGTAGAAGATCGAAGGCCACCCGAGGTGCGTGGCGAGGAGCCCGCCCAGCGGCGGCCCGACCGAGAGCCCGAGGTACGTCATCACCGCCTGCAGGCCGAGCGCGCGGCCGCGCTCCTCCGGCGGGAAGCTCGCGGTGAGGATCGCGGGCGCGTTCGCGAAGAGCATGGCCGCGGAGAGGGCCTGGAGCGCGCGGAAGCCGACGAGCCAGGGCAGCGAGGGGGAGAGGCCGCAGAGCGCCGAGCTCGCGACGAAGCCGGCGAACCCGGCGACGTACACGTCCTTGTGCCCACGCACGTCGCCGAGCCGCCCGACGACGAGCAGCAGCCCGCTCACGACCAGGAGGTAGACGACCACGATCCACTCGGTCTCCGCGACCGTCGCGCCGAGCGCGCCGCCGATCCGCGGGAGGAGCGTGTTGACGATGCTGCCGTCGAGCGCCGACATGAACGTCCCGACGCCGACGGCCGCCAGGACCGGGTATTTCTTCCGCTCCGCTCCGCTCGCCGCGTCCACGCAGGGAACCTCTCTCGCCCCGGAGGGTAGCACCGTCGCCCCGGAGCACCCCCGGCTGTATCGTGCGGCACGAAGACGCCCAATGCTCCTCGGCCTCGACATCGGGACGAGCTCCACGAAGGCGCTCGCGATCGACGAGCGCGGGGAGGCCGTGGCCGAGGCGAGCGCCCCGTACGCGGTCGAGCGCCCGGGCCCGGGCCTCGCGGAGACGGACCCCGCGCGCTGGTGGGACGCGGTCGCGGCGGCGTGCGGCGCGCTGCCGGCCGAGGTG
>JAEYZK010000360.1 GCA_023428085.1 Pseudomonadota bacterium | reverse complement strand
CGAGGAGAGCGCCGATCCGCTTCGTGAAAGTAAGGGTCATTTGATCTCCGCGGCGAGCGACAGTTGCTAAACGCCTGGTAGCAGGCATGAAAAAGCCCGCGGAGGCGGCCGTCAACACGGCCGCCCGATCATTCAATGTTCCCTTGCAAATTCAGACGCTTGACTCGCATGCAAAGTTCGCGCGCCGCGCCATCCGGACTCAGGCTCCGGACCTGCCGAGCAAACCACGGTACTTGCTGCACTTTTCGTGATAGCGGCGGAGTGAGCGCGCTCGCCGCCTCGTGCGCACGTCCGACGCGCGAAACGCTTGCGAGCCCGCGCGCAACGGTTTGCCTCCAGGGTGCCACGGCACCCATGCAGACCGACCGTCGGGCATCCGGCTCAAGCCACGGGATTCGCGCCTGAATCCGGCGACCCGCTCCTACGAACCGTGAAACGTGCGACCCGAGGCCGCACGCTCGAGGAGCAGCGGAGCGGGCTCGAACCTCGGGCCGTGCTTCTGCTCGAGCCGGCGGAGCTGCTCGACGAGCGCCGCGGGGCCCACGGCGTCCGCGTAGCGGAACGGCCCGCCACGGAACGGCGGGAAGCCGAGCCCGAACACCGCGCCGATGTCGCCGTCGCGCGCGCTCCGGAGGATGCCGTCGCCGAGGCACCGGATCGCCTCGTTCACCATCTGGAGAACGACGCGCTCCTGGATCTCTCCCGCGTCGATCCGCTTGCGCGCGCGGCCGCCCGGGAGGACGTCGTAGACGGTCTCGTCGACGCGCTTCTCCTTCCCGTCGTACGTGTAGAAGCCCTTCTTGCCCTTGCGCCCGGTGCGCCCCGACGCGAGCACGTCGTGCAGCGAGCCGGGCGGCGCCATGCGCGCGCCGAAGGCGGCGTGCAGGATCTTGCCGACCTTCTCGCCCACGTCGATGCCGACCTCGTCGAGCAGGTTGATGGGCCCGACGGGGAACCCGAACGCCACGAGCGCGCCGTCGAGGTCCTCGATGCGCGCGCCCTCGACGAGCAGGTGCGCCGCCTCGTTCATGTACGGCGTGAGGATGCGGCTAGTGTAGAACCCCGGCCCGTCGCCGACGACGATCACCGTCTTGCCCTGCTTCTTCCCGAGCGCGACCGCGGTGGCGGTCACGTCGGGCGCGGTCCGGTCGGTGACGATCACCTCGAGGAGCGGCATCTTCGGGACGGGCGAGAAGTAGTGCATCCCGAGCACCGTCTCCGGGTGCGCGGACGCCTGGGCGATCTGGGCGATCGGGATCGACGAGGTGTTGGAGGCGAAGATGCCCTTCGGGTTCACCGCCTCGAACGCCCGGACCATCTCCTGCTTCAGCGCGAGGTCCTCGAAGACGGCCTCGATGAGGACGTCCACGGCCTCCAAGCCGCTCCAGGTCGTGGTGGTGGTGACGAGCGTCATCTTCCGATCCCGCTCGAGCCTGTCGATCGCGCGCTTCTTCACGCCCTCGTCGTACGACTGCCGGACGGCCGCCAGCGCCCGCGCCGTCGCGGCGTCGTCCTTCTCGCGGATCCGGACCGGCAGCCCCGCCTTCGTCGAGACGATGGCGATGCCGCTCCCCATGAGGCCGCCGCCGAGGACCCCGACCCGCTCGACCCGGCGCGGCCGGACCGACGGGTCGTCCACGCCCGAGTCCTTCTTGAGCGCGGTGGTGGCGAAGAAGATCTGCATGAGCTGCCGCGCGGTGTCGCCCACGGCGAGCTCGCCGAAGATGCGCGCCTCGTTGGCGAGGCCGGCCGCCAGGCCCTTCGCGAGGCCGTACTCGACGGAGTCCACCGCCCGCAGGAGCGCCGGGTAGTGGTCGCCCGCCTTGGCGCGGATGGCCTGGCGCGTCTTGGAGAACACGAGCGCTCGCCCCGCCGCGGTGCCGTCGAGGAGCCGCTGCTGGAGCCGCTCGGCCGGCGCGGCCTTGCGCGGCTCGCGCCGCACCTTGCCCTGCGCCAGGCCCCGGACGCGCTGGCGCGCGACGTCGAGGAGGATCGCCGGGGGGACCACCTCGTCCACGAGGCCGACGCGGTGGGCCTTCGACGCGCGGAGCTCCTTCTGCTGGACGATGATCTCCAGCGCCGCGCGCACGCCGACGAGGCGCGGCAGCCGCTGGGTCCCGCCCGCGCCGGGGATCACGCCGAGCTTCGTCTCCGGCAGCCCGAGCTTCGTCCTGGGATCGTTCGTGGCGATCCGCCAGGTGCAGGCGAGCGCCCACTCGAGGCCCCCGCCGAGGCAGACGCCGTGGATCGCCACCACGATCGGCTTCGGCCAGGCGGCGACCCTGTCGAAGTGGGCCTGCGCGCCGCGCGCGAGCTTCTCGGCGTCGGCGGCGGTGCGGGCCTGCTGGAAGAGGTCGATCCGCGCGCCCGCGATGAAGCTGTCCTTCTTGCCGCTCGCGAGCACCACGCCGGCGATCGCCGGGTCGCGCTCGAACCGGGCGAGGTGGGCGGCGAACTCCTCGGCGACGTCCTCGCCGAGCACGTTCAGGGTCTCGCCCGGCACGTCGAGCAGGAGCGTCGCGACCCCGTCGCGGACGTCCACGCGGAAGTTCTTGCCTGGCATCTGGGTCATCGCGGCTGCTTCGGCTGGACTCATGTCTTCTCTCCCGAGCCGGCGACGAACATCCGTTCGCCCTGGGCCCTTCGACTCCGGCCGTGCTCCGCACGGCCTACGCTCAGGGCAGGCGGAGTCGAAGGGCGTAGTTCACTCCCGCTCCAGCACCATCGCCGCGCCCAGCGCCCCCGCCGCGCACACGGTGAGGAGCGCGTACTGCTTCCGGCGCCGCCCGAGCTCGCGCAGCGTCTGGAGGATCATCCGCGCGCCGGTGGCGGCGAACGGGTGGCCGAGGGCGATCGACCCGCCGTTCACGTTCAGCTTCTCCGGATCGACCTCGCCGAGCGGCGCCGGCCGGCCGAGCTCCTTCTCCGCGAACGCCTTCGAGCCGAACGCCTGGAGGTTCGAGAGCACCTGCGCCGCGAACGCCTCGTGCATGTCCACGAGGTCCATGTCGGCGAGGCCGAGCCGGGCGCGGTCGAGCGCGCGGGGCGCCGCGTAGGCCGGGCCCTGGAGGAGCTGGTCGTTGGGATCGAGCGCGGCGAACGCGTAGCTCCGGACGTAGCCGAGCGGCGTCACCCCGAGCGCCTTGGCCCGCTCCTCGCTCATGAGGAGGAGCGCTGCGGCGCCGTCGGTGAGCGGCGAGGCGTTCCCGGCGGTGATCGTCCCGTACCTCCGGTCGAACACCGGCCGGAGCTGCGAGAGCGCCTCGAGCGTGGTGTCCTTGCGGACGACGTTGTCCCGGGCCGACACCCGCTCGTACCGCGGCGGCACCGGGACGTGCAGCACGTCCTCGCCGAACTTGCCGCTCTCCCAGGCCGCGGCGGCCCGGTGGTGGCTCGCCATGGCGAAGGCGTCCTGGGCGGCGCGCGGGATGCCGTTCACCTGCGCCATCTTCTCGGCGCTCTGGCCCATGGTGAGCCCGGTGGTCGGCTCGGTGAGCGCGGGCGGCACCGGCGCGAGGTCCTTGAGCCGCAGCCGCGAGATGAGCCGGAGCCGCTCGGCGAGCGTCCGGGCCTTCGAGAGCTCGACGAGCGACTGGGCCAGCTTGCGGGTGGCGAAGATGGGCGCGTCGGAGAGCGATTCGGCGCCGCCGACGATGGCGCAGTCGGAGTGGCCGAGCGCGATCTGATCGACGCCGTCCGCGGTCGCCTGGATGGAGGTGGCGCAGGCGCGGGCGACGGTGTGGCCGGGCACGCTCCGGGGGAGCTGGGACCGGAGCACCATCTCGCGGCCGATGAAGGTGACTGTGGTGGAGGGGATCACCTGGCCGAAGATGACCGAGTCCACCTCGCGTGGCGCGAGGTGGTTCCGCGCCACCAGCTCGTTCACCACCAGTGCGCCCAGATCCACGGCCCCGAGGTCGCGGAAGTCCGTCCCGGCCTTCACGAAAGGCGTCCGCAGCCCGTCCACGACGGCGGTGCGCCGGCCGGGCGCTGGCGATCCGTTCTGGCTCATCGGTGACTCCCGTTGACTCTGGAATCGGGTGGGCTTCGGTGGAACGAGTAAGGACGTTGCCGCAAAGCGTCAACGGGAAGCCAGGCGCCTCCCCGCCGGGGTCCGGCACGCGCTCGCCCGCTCTCCCGCCCCGCGCCCGCGAGCAGGGAGCGCGAGCGACTTCTTGCGTGCCCGGCCGCCGTCGTCCACGATCGTCCCATGAGGCGCTCCCGGCAGCTGAAGCCGCTCTCCAGCGAGCACCACCACGCGCTCCTGGTCGCGTTCCAGCTCAAGCAAGCGCTGGCGGGACACGCGGAGAGCGCCGGCGCGCCCCGCGAGCTGAGCGGGCTCGTGGCGCTCGTCCGCCGCTTCGACGGCCAGGTGCTCCGCACCCACGTGCGGACCGAGGAGGACGTCCTCGGCACGTACCTCGCGCCCGAGGATCTCCGCAGGCTCCGCCACGAGCACGCGCAGCTCCGCGATCTCGTGGAAGCCGCGGGCGGGAGCGACCCGCTCGAGCAGCGCGGGGCGCTGGCCGGGTTCGCCGACCTCCTCGAGCGGCACGTGCGCTGGGAGGAGCGGGAGCTGTTCCCGTACGCCGAGGGCCACGTGGACGCCGACACGCTCGCCACCATCGGCGGCGAGCTGGAGCGCCGGCTCGTGCTGGCGCGGACCGAGGCGCGGAAGACGACGCCGCGGCCGTCGTGAGGGAGACGAGGAACCGCTCGCCCTGAGCGGATCAGCCGCGCAGCGGCTGCGGAGTCGAAGGGCGCGCTCACTCCCCCTCCGCCGCCGCGCCCGCCCCGCCGCTCCGCGCCACGTCCTCGCTCTTCACCCGCGACGGATCCATGCCCTCGGCGCGCTTCGTCATCTGCGCGAACAGCTCGTCGTAGGGCGGCGCCTTGCCCTTCATGAACCGGAGCGGGTTCACCCGCGCGACCACGAAGTTCTTGAGGTACGGAGAGTCGAACCCCTTCTCCTTGAGCCGGGCCACCGCCGCGGCGATCGCGTCGTCGAAGGCGAGCACCACGCGCGCCCGGCGCTGCCGCTCCTCGACGTTCCGGGAGAGCTTCCCGTCGAGCCAGCCGTCCACCTTGCGCAGGATGGGCGCGTACACGCTCCCGGAGAGCCGCCCGCGCTCCTCGTACGCGAAGCCGAGCGTGACGAGCGCGGGCTCCTCGAACTCGAGCGCGAGCTCCTCCTCCTTCGGATCCGTCGCGCCGGCGAGGTCGCGGTACATCCGGACCACCTCGAGCGCCTTCTCGCGGAGGTTGTGCGCCTTCTCGATGTTGAGGGCGAGGATCTGGTACGCGACCGCCTTCTCCGGCACGAGCAGGGCGAGCACGCTCTTCGCGCCCAGCTCCTTGAGCGCGGTGAGCCGGTGGCCGCCGTTGGGGGTGAGGTACTGATCGCCCTCGCGCACCGCGATGATCGGGTCGAGGTAGCGGCGCGTCTTGTCCATCGCGAGCGTGAGCTTCCGCACGTGCGGATCGGAGACGTCCCGCTGGAACGGCGTCCGCTCCACCTTGTCCACCGGCAGCGCCGTGAAGAGCAGCGCGTGCCCGCCCAGGGGCTCGCGGTAGGCGGCGAGCACCGCGCCGCCGTCCGCCTCCACGGCCTCGGCCAGGGCCGCGAGCTCGGGCGGGCGCTCGGCGAGGACCAGCTCGCGCGGGCCGAGCTCGGTGGGCTTGAGCTTCACGCCCTTCCGGGCGCGGGGCCGGCCGCTCTTCGTGACGGGGCGCTTCTTCTGGGCCATGAGCGGATGGTACCGCGCGTGAGAGCTTTCCTCCTTGCCCCGGGCGGGGTCGGACCGCAATATCCGGGCCGTGATCCAGGTCCAGGGCCTCGCGAAGCACTACCGCGTCCACTCCCGCCCGCCCGGCATCGCCGCGGCGGTGCGGTCGCTCTTCCACCGGCAGTACCAGACCGTCCGCGCGGTGGACGGGATCGACTTCTCCGTGGGTGAAGGCGAGCGGGTCGGGTTCCTCGGCCCGAACGGCGCGGGGAAGACCACCACGCTGAAGATGCTCTCCGGCCTCCTCCACCCCACGGCCGGCGCGGTCACGGTCGGCGGGCACGTCCCGCGGCGGCGGGAGCCGGAGTTCCTGAAGCAGATCACGCTCGTCATGGGCCAGAAGCAGCAGCTCCTCTGGGATCTGCCGCCGTCCGAGACCTTCGCGCTCAACCGCGCCGTCTACGACCTCCCCCGGGCCCGGTTCGAGCGGACGGTCCGGGACCTCTCCGACCTCCTCGAGCTCGGAGACCTCGTGGACAAGCCCGCGCGCCAGCTCTCGCTCGGCGAGCGGATGAAGTGCGAGCTCGCCGCGGCGCTGCTCCACGAGCCGCGCGTGCTCTTCCTCGACGAGCCGACCATCGGCCTCGACGTGTCCATGCAGGCGATCGTCCGCCGGTTCGTGAAGGAGTACAACGAGCGGACCGGCGCGACCGTGCTCCTCACGAGCCATTACATGGAGGACGTGCTCCAGCTCTGCCCGCGGGTGATCGTCATCGACCACGGCCGGCTCGTGTACGACGGCGACCTCCGCGCGCTCGCCCTGCGCGTCCGTCCCGACAAGCGGATCCGGATCCGGCGAACGAGCGGCGGGAACGGCGCCCCCTTCGCGGCCGAGCTCGCGCGCTACGGGAACGTCGTCGCCGCGGAGGCCGACGAGGCGACGCTCCAGGTGCCCGCCGAGGAGGTCTCGCCGGCGGTCGCCCGGCTGCTGGCGGCGTTCCCGATCGCCGACCTGACCGTCGAGGACCCGCCGCTGGAGGAGGTCTTCGCCGAGCTGTTCCGCGCCGGGCGCGTGGTCGCGGCGGAGGGTGCGTAGCCGCGCCTCGGCGGGGCCGCGCGGGGCCCGCCTCACCCCTCCCAAGTGAGCGCCTTCTCGCCGCCGCGTGACCGCGCAAGATCACCCGCGGTGCGCCGCCGGGGAGCGGCGCGGAGGCCGCCGATGTCCGCCTGGAAGCAGATCGGCTGCGCCGTGGACTTCTCGGCGCATTCCTGGGCCGCGCTCCAGCGCGCCGCGGAGCTCGCGCGCCGCCTCGAGGCGCAGCTCATCCTCGTGCACGTGATCCCGTCGGGCCAGCCGGGCGTCCGCGCGCAGGCGGAGCGGGCGCCGGGCGCGGCCGAGGAGCGGATCCTCGGGCAGCTCGACGAGTGGCGCGCCGCCGCCGATCACATCGCGGGAGGGCGCGCGCAGGCGCAGCTCCTCGTCGGCAGCCCCGCCGCGGAGCTCACGCGCTTCGGCGCGCGCGGGCTCGACCTGCTCGTCGTCGGCACGCGCGGGCCCACCGGCCTCGGCCGGCTCCTGCTCGGCTCCGTCGCCGAGCGGGTCGCGCGCGACGCGCCGTGCCCCGTCATGGTGGTCCACCAGCGCGAGGAAGCGGCGCAGGGGCTCGCCCCGGACTAGGCTGTCGGTCCCTCGACCCGGAGGCCGACAGTGTACTTCGCCCTGTTCTACGACTACGTGCCCGACATGCTGGAGCGCCGCAAGGTGCACCGCGAGGCGCACCTGGCCCTCGTCCGCGAGCTCCACGCGAAGGGGCGCATCGTCCTCGCGGGCGCGTTCGCGCCGGTGGACGGCGCGCTGATCGTCTTCCGCGCCGAGGCGCCGGCCGAGGTCGAGGCGTTCGTGAAGGCCGACCCGTACGTGCAGCACGGGCTCGTCACGGGCTGGCGGATCCGCGAGTGGAGCGTGGCGGTGGGCGGGTAGACCGCCGCCCCCGCTTGCTTCCTTCGCGCGGCTGGCTTACGAAGTGGGCCCTCGACGCACACAGGAGGAAGCCATGCGCCGCTCGCGCTTCGCCCCCTCGCTCGCCGCCGGCCTGGCCCTCCTGGCCGCGGCGCTCCCGGCCCGCGGGGCCGATCCCAGGGTCCTCAAGATCGGCGCGTGCCTGAGCCTCACCGGCCCCGCCGCCGTCTACGGCGCGCAGCAGAAGGCGGGCATCCTCGCCGCGGTCGAGGAGCTCAACCGGCAGCAGTACGTGCCCGGGGTGAAGCTCCAGGTCGTCATCGAGGACGACGCCTCCACGAAGGAGCAGGGGATCGCGGTGTACCAGCGGCTCATCACGCGCGAGAAGGTCGCGGCCATCCTCGGCCCGACCCTCTCCAACACCGCCACCGCCGCCAACCCGCTCGCGCAGGCGGCGAAGGTGCCGGTGGTCGCGATCTCCAACACCGCGCCCCGCGGCATCACCGACATCGGCGACTTCATCTGGCGCGTCTCGCTCACCGAGGGGCAGGTGATCCCGGGGGCCCTGAAGCGCGCGCAGGCGAGGCTGGGGTTCAAGAGCGCGGGCCTCCTGTACGGCAACGACGACGCGTTCACCAAGGCGGGCTTCGACGTGATGCGCTCCGCGCTCGACGGCATGGGCGTGAAGCTCGTCGGCACCCAGACGTTCGCCAAGCCCGACCGCGACTTCAACGCCCAGCTCACGGCGCTGCTGGCGCAGAAGCCGGACATCCTCGTCGTCTCGGCGCTCGTCGAGAACGCGGCCGGCATCGTCGCCCAGGCGCGGCAGCTCGGCTGGAAGGGGCCGATCCTCGGCGGGAACGGCTTCAACAGCGCGGCGCTCGTCAGGAACGCGGGCCCGGCGGCCGAGGGCGTGCTCGTGGGCACGTCCTGGAACCGCGTCAGCGCGGACCCCGGGAACCAGGCGTTCCTGAAGCTCATGGCCGGGCGCGGGCACGAGCCCGATCAGTTCTGCGCCCAGGCGTACACGGGGGTGCTGGCCATCGCGCACGCGGCGAAGCTCGCCGGCGGGAAGACGGGCCGCGAGGACGTGAGGGGCGCCTTCTCCAGGGTGAAGGACCTGGACACGCCGCTCGGGAAGTTCTCGTTCCTCGCGAACCGCGACGGCAGCCACGAGCCGGCGCTGCAGCAGGTCCGGAACGGCGCGTTCGAGATCGCGCAGTAGGCGCCCCTTGAACCTGCAACAGCTGGTCAACGGGCTCTTCGTCGGGAGCATGTACGCCGTCTTCGCGCTCGGCTACACGCTCGTCTTCGGCGTCCTCGACATCCTGAACCTCGCCCACGCGGCGGTGTTCATGGTCGCGTCGTTCGTGGCGTTGACGCTCGTCGAGGCGCTCGGGCTCTCGATCCTGGCGGCGCTGCCGATCGCGATGGTGGCCGCGGGCCTCCTCGGGCTCGTCCTCGAGCGCCTCGCCTTCCGGCCGCTCCGCGCGCGCGCCGACTCCAACATCGCCGGCCTCATCAGCTCGCTCGCGATGGCGACCATCCTCGGGGCGCTCGCCCACGAGCTCTGGGGGCCGAACGTGACGCGGTTCCCGTTCGACACGCTCCCGAACGCGACCGCGCGGATGGGCGGGATCGTCTCGCGGATGCAGCTGGCCGTGATCGCGGTGGCGCTCGTCCTCGTGCTCGCGCTCACCTGGCTCGTGCAGCGCACCCGGCTCGGGCGCGAGCTGCGCGCCGTCGCCGAGAGCCCGCGCGCGGCGCAGGTGGTGGGCGTGAACGTGGACCGGGCCATCGCCGCCTCGTTCTTCCTCTCGTCGGCGCTCGGCGGCGCGGCGGGCGTCCTCTACGGCCTCGCCTACGACGTGCACGTCGAGATGGGCCGGAGCGTGGAGCTCAAGGGCCTGGCGGTCATCATCGTCGGCGGCATGGGCTCGATGCCCGGCGCGGTGATCGCCGGCGTGACGCTCGGGGTCGTGGAGACCCTGGTCGTCGCGCAGCTCGGGGGCTCCTTCCGCGACGTGGTCTCCTTCGCCGGGCTCTTCCTCATCCTCGTCCTGCGGCCGCACGGCCTGCTGGGCGCGGCCGCGACCCGGGAGGCCTGACGTGGAGGCCCTCGCGATCTTCTACGACACGTACCAGAGCACGATCGGCTACGTGGGGCTGAACGCGCTCCTCGCGCTCTCCGTGTTCACGACGCTCTCGTGCGGGCAGCTCGCGCTCGGCGGCGCCGGGTTCGCCGCGATCGGCGCCTACGCCTCCGCGCTCCTCACGCTCCGCGCCGGCTGGCCGCTCCCGGTGGTGCTGCTCGCCGCGGTCGTCCTGCCGGCGCTCGTCGCGGTGCCCCTCGGGCTGCCGGTGCTCCGGCTCCGGGGCGTGTTCCTCGCCATCGCCACCATCGCGTTCGGCGAGGTGGTCCGGCTCGGGATCGTGAACTGGGACTTCGTGAACGGCGCCGAGGGGCTGGTCGGCATCCCGCAGAAGACGGGCGTCTGGATGATCTACCTCGCGCTCGCGCTGGCGCTGTTCGTGCTCGGGCGGCTGCGCGGATCGCGGTGGGGCCTCGCCCTCGAGGCGATCCGCGAGGACGAGCCCGCGGCGCGGACCATGGGGATCCCGGTGGCGCGCTACAAGCTGGCGATGCTCGCCGCGGGCGCGGCGCTCGCGGGGCTCGCCGGCGCGCTCGAGGCGCACTTCACCTTCATGGTGGCGCCGAGCGGCTTCGGCTTCGAGAAGGTCGTCTCCATGCTGGTCTTCGCGGTCGTGGGCGGCTCGCAGGTGTACGGGGGGCCGGTGCTCGGCGCCGCGCTCCTCACGCTCCTCCCGGAGATCCTCCGCGAGGTCGCGCCGCGCGTCGGCCTCGAGCCCGGGCCGCTCCGCCAGCTCGTGAACGGGATCGTGCTCCTCCTCGTCATCCTCTTCCTGCCGCGCGGGCTCGCCTCGCTGCCGGCGCGCGTGCGCGCACGGCGCGCGCCGCGGGGGCGCGCGTGAGCTCCGGTCACCCCGAGCGGAGCAGCCGCGAAGCGGCTGCGGAGTCGAAGGGCGTCCTCCGCCTCGAGGACGTGCACCGCTCCTTCGGCGGCGTCCGGGCCGTCGACGGCGCGACCTTCGCGGTCGCCGCGGGCACGGTGCACGGGCTCATCGGCCCGAACGGCGCGGGCAAGACGACGCTCCTGAACCTCGTCTCCGGGCTCCTGGCGCCGACCGCCGGGCGGATCGTCCTCGGCGCGCGCGACGCGGGTGGGCTCCCGCCGCACGAGGTGGCCGCGCTCGGCGTGTCGCGGACGTTCCAGAACATCCGGCTCTTCCCCGACCTCTCGGCGCGGGACAACGTGGTCGTGGGCCAGCACCTCCGGCGCCGGGCGTCGTTCGCGGCGCGGCTGCTGCTCCTGCCGGGCGCGCGGGCCGAGGAGCGCGCCGCGCGGGCGGAGGCGGAGCGGCTGCTCGCGCGCGTGGGGCTCGAGGACCGCGCCCACGCGCACGCGCGCCACCTCTCGTACGGCGAGCAGCGGCGCGTGGAGATCGCCCGGGCGCTCGCGTCCGCGCCGCGGCTCCTGCTCCTCGACGAGCCGACCGCGGGCATGAACCCGGTCGAGGTCGAGGCGGTGGCCGGCCTCATCCGGCAGGTGGCGGCCGCGGGCACGTCGGTGCTGCTCGTGGAGCACAACGTGCGGCTCGTGATGGAGGTCTGCGACCGGCTCACGGTCCTCCACTTCGGCAAGGTGATCGCGGACGGTGCGCCCGCCGCCGTGGCGGCCGACCCCGCGGTGATCGCCGCGTACCTGGGGGACGCCGCGTGAACGCGGGGGCCGCGCCGCCGCTGCTCGAGGTCGAGGACCTCCACGTCGGGTACGGGCACGTCCACGCGGTGCGCGGCGTCTCGCTCCGCGTCGCCGAGGGGCAGGTGGCGGCGCTCATCGGCCCGAACGGCGCGGGGAAGACGTCGATCCTCTCCGCGATCGCCGGCCTCGTGCGCCCCCGCGCCGGCGCGGTGCGGCTGGGCGGCGCCGCGATCACGGGCCTGCCGCCCCACCGGACGGTGCAGGCCGGCCTCGCGCTCGTGCCGGAGGGCCGGGCGATCCTCGGCCGGATGAGCATCGAGGAGAACCTCGTGCTCGCCGGGGAGAAGCGGCAGCCCCGCGCCGCGCTGGCCGCCGCGATCGAGGAGCAGTACCGGCGCTTCCCGGTCCTCGGCGCCCGCCGCCACGCGCCGGCGGGCTCGCTCTCCGGCGGCGAGCAGCAGATGCTCGCCGTCGCGCGGGCCCTGCTCATGAAGCCCCGCGTGCTCCTCCTCGACGAGCCGTCCATGGGGCTCTCGCCGCTCCTCGTGAAGCAGGTGTTCGGGATGATCGAGGCGATCCACCGCGAGGGCGCGACGATCCTGCTCGTCGAGCAGAACGCGCGGCTGGCGCTCTCGATCTCGCACCACGCCTACGTGCTCGAGCGCGGGCGCCTCGCGCTGGAGGGGAGGTCCGCGGACCTCGCGGAGGACCCGCGCGTGCAGGCGGCGTATCTGGGGGGCGCGCGATAGAGCGGCGCCTCCAGCGAACGCGTACCCGTCCGTACCCGACCACGGTAGACTCGGCCGCTCACCCGGAGCGGAGGCCCCATGGACCCCAAGTCGGCGATCGCCATGAACCGCGAGGCGTGGAACGTGGCCACGCCCCACCACGAGCGCGCCCGCGGCGAGCAGCTGCGCGCGGGCTTCAGGGATCCGGCGTTCACGACGCTCGCGCGCGGTCCGTGTGACGTCCCGCTCCGCGCGCTGCTCGCCACCCTGCCGCTCCAGGGCGCCCGCATCGCCCAGCTCCAGTGCAACAACGGCCGCGAGCTCCTGTCGCTGATGCTGTACGGCGCGGCCGAGGGCGTCGGGTTCGACCTCTCCGACGCGGCCATCGCCCAGGCGCGCGAGCTCGCGGCGATCTCGGGCCGGCGGTGCACGTTCGCGCAGTCGGCCGTCGAGGACATCGGCCCCGAGCACGACGGACGGTACGACCTGATCTACATCTCCGAGGGGTCGCTGCTGTGGATCCCCGACCTGCGCCGCTACTTCGCGGTGGTGGCCCGGCTCCTCGCGCCCGGCGGCCGGCTGGTGATCTACGACCAGCACCCGCTCACCTTCATGTTCGACTGCGGTGACCCCGCGAACCCGCTCGCGCCGCGCCGGTCGTACTTCGACCGGGGACCCGTCACCTACCGCGGCGGGCTCGACTACTACGGCAACACCAGCTACGACGGCCCCACCGCGTGCGAGTTCCACCCCACCCTGGGCGAGATCCTCACCGCCATGGCCGAGCAGGGCCTCGCGCTGCGGCAGCTCCAGGAGCTCCCGTTCGACATGGTATCCGGGTTCGAGGCGTTCGAGCGGGAAGGGAGGCTGCCGCTGTCGTTCCTGCTGCTGGCGCAACGGGGGTGAGAGGGCACGCGCGCGACTCCCACGCTGACGCTACTCCCCCGCCCCCGCCGCGATCCCCGTCGTCCCCCGCACCACCACGCGGCGGAAGTCCCAGAACCTCCCCCCGCCGGGCGCGGCCTCCTCCGAGAAGAGCGACAGGTGCAGCACGCGCCCGAGCATCGGGCGCCCGTCGGTCACGCTGTGCGTGTCGTAGATCGGCACCGTCCGGTGGAGCCCGGCGGGGTCCACGCTCAGCGTGAACGCGCCGTTCACCACGGGCACGTCCCCCTGCGCGAGCACCGCCCCGGGCATGATGAGCGCGTACCGCACGCGCGCCGCGGTCGAGCGGCCCTGCACGACCAGCGGCCCCGTCGCCGGGAAGCTCCACTGGTTCGCCATGTCGAGCTCGAGGCCGGTCGCGCCGGCGGGGCGCGGCTCCGTGTACACGTAGAACTCGCCGCCGGAGTCCGGGAGGCCGGGCATGCGACCCGCGTGGCCGCTCCAGGTGGCGGTGAGCTGGTACCGGTACACCCCGGGTTCGCTCAGCGTGTATGCGGCCGGACCGGCGAAGGAGCCGCTCGCGTCGGCGGTGCCGTCCACCGTCTCGGCGTGGCCGTCCGGGGACGTGAGCACGAGGTGGATCGCGGCGGGGACCTGCGGGTCCACCTGGATCGCCGGGCGCCACGACGCGCCCGCGGGGAGCGCCATCCCCGGCCGGTAGCCGGTGAGGAAGAACCGCGCCCGCGCGCCGGTCGGGCCGATGAGGTCCTCGGACCCGGGCGCCACGATCCGGTTGTTGTTGGTGCCGCGCGGGAGGATGGCCGCCGAGGCGAGGTAGCCCGCGTACTGCGGCGCCTGCCCCTGCGGCCGCTTCACCACGCCGCCGATGAGCCGGTAGAGATCGCCCGGCAGGTCGCCGTTGGAGCTCGCCGCGATCTGTCCGCCGAAGTAGTTCGGGCTCGTGGACCAGTACGGCGCGCGGACGTTGCTCTCGCCGACGAGGAACCGCGGCATGAAGCCGGGGCGCGCGGCCGAGGCGTAGTAGTACTCCCGGTCGGTGATGTACTCGGGGAAGAGGTGGGGCGAGAGGCCGTTCGACGTGCGGAGGGAGAGGTTCGTCCGCCCGATGTCCTCGAGCGTCCAGCTCCAGGCCATGTCCTCGCCCGCCGGCGCCGCGACGAGCACCGGCTCGATCTTGTTCGCGCCGCCGTGGTCGGCGGCGATGAGGAGCACGTCGCCCTGGCGGTACGGGTACGCGATGTGCTCGAGGCGCCGCGACGCGCCGTACGCCCCGCCGTCGCGCCCCTCGCGCCCGGTCGCGCCGCGGTCCACCCACCCGTTCCCCACCCGGAGCTTCTTCCCGTGCGCCTCGATCGGCGACGGCACCGGGTAGACCACGCCCGCGTGGCGCATCGTGCTCACCCAGAGGTGCCCCTCCGCGTCCCACGCCCGCGCGAGCACGTGCGCCGCGTACTCGCCCGGCGCGTCGAGTGGGAGCTGCACCATGCCCTGCGCCGCGCCGAAGATCCCGCCGCGCGTCGCCTTCCCGGAGCAGGTGATCGTGCGCGCCTGCGCCGGGTCCGAGTCGGGGTAGAGCGTGGCCGTCATCTCCACGTCGGCCGGGAGCGGCGGGTTGAAGGCCATGTCGCGGCCGTAGCGGTAGCCGACCGGGTACGCGTTGCCCTGGAACGTGGCCGTCGCGAGCGTCATCCGCTTCGCGATCCAGAACCGGTACGTCCCGCCGCCCTCGTAGCGGCGGCCGCTCTTGTCGGCGATCCAGCCCGTGAGCCGCACCGTGTACCGGCCATACGCGGGCGGGCGCCACTCCGTGAACGCGGGGTTCCGGGTGGTCGGGCCGCCGTGGTCGGCGGTGCCCACGATCGGCGCGGGCGGCACGGTCGTCGTCGTCCCGTCGGGCGCGGTGATCTCCAGGCTCAGCTCACCCCGCGTGAAGTCCCACGCCAGGTTCTGGTACGGATCGATCGAGTCGGCCGGGAGCGTCGGCTCGAGCGAGTACGTCTGCGTCCAGCGCCCGTCGCCGCCGTAGCGCGGGAGGATCACGTCGTCCTGGATGAGGTTGCGCGAGGAGAGGTTGAACCGGCCCCGGTCCTCGTCGGCGACGACGCCCCGGTAGCCGTTCGAGTTGTACCGGCCGAGGAGGACCCACGGGAGGCGCGCCTGGAGGGCGGTCGCGTCCACGGCGCGGCCGTGCACGTCGGCGCCGCTCGCCGGGAACACCCGCGAGTAGACGTACGACCCGCGGCTCGGGCGGAACGGCCGGCTGCCGATGTTCCCGCCGTAGAGGTCCACGATCCGGTTGCCGGAGCGGACGCCGAAGTCGAACCGGAGGCGGTACAGCCCCGGCGGCACGTCGGCGGGGATCGTCACCGGGACCTCGAACTCGAGCGGCCACGAGCTGAACGGCCGCTCGACGAGCACGTCCACCGGCGTCCGGAACGCGTACCCGAAGCGATCCGTGACCGGCCCCTGCACGCCGCCCTCGATCGGCAGCCCCGTCGGCGTGAGGAGCGTGGACATGTTCTCGTCCGACGGAAGGCGCAGCCAGCCGTCGGCGTCGAACGTCCGCTCCGCGGTGACGAGCACGACCAGCCGGTCCGCCGGGAGCCCCCGCGCCTCGAGGGCGCTCGCGAGGCCCGCGGGCGGGCTCAGCCGGGCCTTCACGGTCAGCGCCTGCCCCGGCGTCCAGGCCTCGGGCGCGACCTCGACCGTCGCGCTCCAGTCACCGATGGTGCGCTTGGTGGTGGCGGGGCAACCGCCGAGGAGCAGGCACGCCAGGGCCGCGGTCCAGCGCAGTCGCGTCGGGATCACGCGATCGTTTCTACCACGCGCGCGCGTGCCCCCGCGGACGGGCGCCCGCCGCCGGGCGTCACGCACATTGCCGCACCGCCGGTGACTTGTGCAACGGCCCTCGTTGTTGCAGAGCTTTGGCTCCCCCTCGCGGCCGTACCGGAGGAACCACGCATGCGCACGCCCCTCGCGGCTTCCGTCCTCGGCGCCCTCGCGCTGCTCGCCGCGCCGGCCGTGCGCGCGGCGCCGCCCGGCCGCCGCGGGTTCGAGGTCGGCGCCGACCTCGGCGCGGGCTGGATCCGGTCGAGCGCGAGCCGGAACGGCTTCACACAGGCCGTGAACGGCCTCGGGGCCGCGTACGCGGTGAGCGTCTCGTACGGCGATCGCCCCGGCCTCATGCTCGGGCTCGAGCACTGGGGGACCGCCGTGTACGGCCCCGATCTCGAGACCGTGGGACCCTCGAGCGGGAGCGGCCTCGGGTTCCACGCGTGGGGGTTCGGCCCGCGGCTCCGCTGGCTGTCCCCCGCCGGCGTCTTCGTCGCGGCGACGCCGTCGGTGACGCGCGTGTCGCTGTCCGACAACGATCAGGCCGGCTTCGACTGGGAGTGGGGCTTCGGGCTCCGCCTCGCCGCGGGCAAGGTGTGGCGCGCCGGCGAGCGCTGGACGCTCGGCGTCGCCGGCGCCGGGCAGCTCTCGTTCAACCAGCAGGCGGAGCCCGCGAGCCCGCGGTGGCGGAGCCTGGGGCTCGGGCTGGTGATGACCGCCGGGTGGCGGTGAGCGAGCGCGCGGCTTCCCCGGTCAGCGACGCTCGACCACTCCGCACGCGATGCGCGCGCCCGCGTTGCCCGCCGGGTCCGTCCGGTAGTCGTCGGCCTTCTCGTGGATCACGAACGTGGACCCGTCCGCGTCGAGGAGCGGGTTCCCGCCGCGGAGGGAGACGGCGTCGAGGAAGAACGTCACGTCGAGCGTGCGCGTCGCGGGGACCTGGAGGTTGGGGAGATCGCCCTCGTGCTTGCCGCGGACGTTCTCGATCCCGTGCGCCTGGCGGCCCGGCGCGTAGTGGCCACCCGCCGTGTCGAAGGGCGGCTCGCACCGGCCGACCTCGTGGACGTGGAACGCGTGCTCCCCTTCCGGAACGCCAGCGAGCAGGACGCGGGCGATCACGCCGCCGGGCGCCTGCCGGAGCTGGACCTCGCCCACCCGCTCGCCGCGCACGTCCGAGAGGGTGGCGGCCGCCGTCTCGCCGGCTCCGGCGCTCGCCGCCAGCCGCGCGCTGCGCCCGCTCGACGCGCACGCCGCCCCGAGCGCGGCCGCGCTCACCACGAAGAACAGCGTCCTCATCGCCCCCTCCCTCCAGCGCGTTGTCCGTCAATCTAAGGACGTGCGCCGGCGGCGCACCGGCCGCGGGCGCCCCCGGGGACCGGGCGTCGGGCCGACGGCAGGTCGCTCACCCCGAACCCAAGCACCGACCCCGCGCGCTACGCCCTACTCGCGGCGGTCGTCCTCGGGTACGCTGGATCCGCTGTCTCCCGCCGCGGCAGGTCGAGGGGGGACCTGACCCATGTCGAGCGAACCGGAACCACTCATCCGCGCGCGCCAGCTCCTCTCGATCCTCGAGCACGTGGACAAGCTGCCGGCGCAGGCGCGCCAGGCGGTGCGCGAGGCGATCGCCCCCGCGATCCTGACGCAGGTCGAGGCCTCCACCGGCGCGGACTGGGTGCCGTTCACCTGGGACGTCGAGCTCACGCACGCGATCGCCCGCGCGCTGGGGCCGGACGGGATGCATCGGTTCTTCCAGGAGCAGCAGCTCGCCGCGTGGCGGGGGCCCCTGCTCAAGTCGCTCGTGGACAGCGCCACGGCGCTGTTCGGCCTCGATCCCGGCTCCTGGGCGCGCTGGATCCCGCGCGGCTGGGCCGTGGTGTTCCGCAACTGCGGCCGGTGGGAGGTCGAGCGGACGGGCCCGGGCGCGGTGGACCTCGCGTTCGTCGCGCCGCCCGCACGCGCGCTGGAGGACGAGGTGTGGCTCCGCTCGGTCGCGAGCAGCTTCTCGAGCTTCCTCGTCCTCGCGAAGGCCGAGGGCGAGTTCGCGCTCGACCACGTGGACCGGGCGCGGGGGGCCGTGTACTACCGGCTCCGCTGGCGCGCGGGCTGAGCGCCAGGCCGCACGGCCTCACGGGAGCCCGCGCCAGGACCGCGGCGCCCGCGAGCCCGCTCACGCCGCGCCGGGCCGGAGC
>JAEYZK010000119.1 GCA_023428085.1 Pseudomonadota bacterium | reverse complement strand
GACCCAGGCCTCCCGGGGGCCGGGCGCCGCGGCCGTGCCGACGAGCCCGGCGAGCGCCTCGGCGAGCAGGGCGAGCTCGCGCGCGGCGTACTCCGTGTGGCGCCGGAGCGCCTCCGCCTCGAGCGTGCCGGCCCGGGCGACGCCGCCCACGACCCGCGCGAGGTGCCGGCGCAGGACGGCGATCGCGCCCGAGAACAGGGGCAGCCCGCTGCGCGGATCCCCGGGCGGATGGAACCGCGCCCGGAGCGCGGCGCCCGCGACCGCGAGGGCCCGCTGCGCCGCGCGTGCGCGGGCCTTCGGGGTCGCCCCGTGCAGCGCGTCGATCGCCGCGCGCTCCGCGCCGAGCGCGGCGGCGAGCGTCGCGGCGACGACGGCGCGCTGTTCACCGGAGGGGACCGGGACCGGGGCGAGGAGGAGCAGATCGAGCAGGAGGAGGAGGTGCTGCTGGACGAGCGTGAGGAACCCGTCGCGCTCGTCGGCCGGCGCACGCGGTGGGCGGGGCGCGCGCAGGGAGCGCGCGACGATGATCCGAGCCGCCGCCGCGAAGTCGAGCTTCTGGGCGGCGACGAGATCCGCCGCCGCGCGCGGGGCGCCCGCGCCCACCTCGTGCGACCGCAGGGCGTCGTCCACGAGCGTCGCGAGCCAGGTCTTGTCCGGGAAGGGCTTCGCCACCTGGGAACCGTTCGGGCGCCGGCCCCACGGCCGGTCCCACGTCGAGTGTAGCGCGGATCCCCCAGGCGCTGGGGGACCAGGCAGGTGAGCGGGCGGATGGGCGCTCGGAGGGGGCGGGAAGAAAAGAGGCCGACCCCTCTCGGAGCCGGCCTCTGACTCGGGCCCCGTCTCCGGGGCGGATCCCTGGCAGCCGTGACTACTTCCTGGCCTTCCGCTTCTCTTCCTTCTCCTCCGGCTCGTCTGCGACGGGGGCGGGCACCGGCACGGGCCCGCGGCGGACGCCGAACTTCTCGTAGAGCTTGCCCTCGACCTGCTGGAGGATCTCGGGGTGCTCGCGGAAGAACGCCTTGGCCTGCTCGCGGCCCTGGCCGATCCGCTCGCCGTCGAAGCTGTACCAGGTGCCGCTCTTCTCGACGATGTTCTCGTTCGAGGCGAGATCGAGCACGTCGCCCTCGCGGCTGATCCCCTGGCCGTACATGATGTCGAACTCCACCTCCTTGAAGGGCGGAGCGACCTTGTTCTTCACCACCTTCACGCGGGTGCGGTTGCCGATCACCTGCTCGCCGTCCTTGATCGCCCCGATCCGGCGGATGTCGAGCCGCTGCGTGGCGTAGAACTTGAGCGCGTTGCCGCCGGTGGTGGTCTCGGGGTTCCCGAACATCACGCCGATCTTCATCCGGATCTGGTTGATGAAGACGACGATGGTGGACGACTTGGAGATGGTGCCGGTGAGCTTCCGGAGCGCCTGGCTCATGAGCCGCGCCTGCACGCCCATGTGCGCGTCGCCCATCTCGCCCTCGAGCTCGGCCTTCGGGACGAGGGCGGCGACCGAGTCGATGACGAGCACGTCGATCGCGCCGGAGCGGACCAGGGTCTCGGCGATCTCCAGCGCCTGCTCGCCGGTGTCGGGCTGCGAGATGAGCAGGTCGTCGGTGCGGACGCCGAGCTTGCGGGCGTAGGTCACGTCGAGGGCGTGCTCGGCGTCCACGAAGGCGGCGATGCCGCCCTTCTTCTGCGCCTCGGCGATCGCGTGGAGCGCGAGCGTCGTCTTGCCCGAGGACTCCGGCCCGTAGATCTCGATGATGCGGCCTCGAGGGAAGCCGCCCACGCCGAGGGCGATGTCGAGCGACACCGATCCCGACGAGACCGCCTGGACGTCCTTCACCAGCGCCTCCTCGTTGCCGAGGCGCATGATCGAGCCCTTGCCGAAGGCCTTCTCGATGGACGAGACGGCCAGGTCGATCGCCTTTTCCTTCTCCGGTCCCACGGGCATCGTTCTCTCCGTTCCCTCGCGCGGCTGCCTGGGTGAACTACCAGGCCTCCCTGACAGCGAGCGGCCGCATACCTGAACGGATGGATACTGGACGGGCGGTCCACCGTCAAGATCGCGACGACAGGAACATCACCGCCGTGCCGACGGGTCGCAATCCGGATGTGGCCCGGGCGCGGGCTCGTCCACGCGCTTCAGGCGCTCGCGCCCCCGCCGCCCACGAGGAACCCCGAAGGATCCAGGCCCAGCCTGCGCACCGCCGACTCCCAGCGCTGCTCGAGCGGCACGTCGAACACGAGATCCTGGTGGAGCCCCATCGGCACCCACGCGCCGGCGGCGACCTCGCGCTCGAGCTGGAGCGGCGCCCAGCCCGCGTAGCCGAGCAGCAGCGTGAAGGGGCCCGGCGCCTCGGCCCGCACGAGCGCCTCGAGCAGCTCGCGCGAGCCGCCGAGCGCGACGCCGGCCCCGACGGTCACCGCCCCCTCCTCCGGCGCCTGCGGGCCGGGCTGGAAGAGGATCCAGAGCCGCTCCGGCTGCACCGGCCCGCCCACGAGCACCGGCGCCGCCGCCCGCCCGCGCGCCTCGGCGGCGGAGAGCAGGTTCCCGTCGAGCCCGTCGAGCACGTCGGCGACGGTGATCGGCCCCGGGCGGTTCACCACGAACCCGAGCGCGCCCTCCGGGTGGTGCTCCGCCATGAGCACGAGCGAGCCGGCGAAGTTGGGATCGGCGAGCGACGGCGACGCGACCAGGAAGCCGGGCGCGAGCGCGGTGGCGGAGGAGGTAGGCGTGAGGAGCTCTTCCCGGGACACCCCCCGAGCTTTGCGCGAGGCGGGGCCGAGCGCAAGCCAAGGAGCCTGGGCGGATGTGGGGAGCCGCCGCAGCCCCGGGTGGACCTTCAGGTGCCGGGCACCGGCGACTTCCAGCCCCCGTCGGAGAACAGCGCGTCCACCGCGGCCTGCACCGCCTTCGCGTTGCGCGGATCGACGCTCCGCGCGACGCGCTTCGTCCAGAGGACCTCGCCGCTCTCCGGATCGACGAGCACGGCGTCGAGCACGAGGCGGTCGCCGTCCCAGAAGCCGCGGCGCTCGACCTCCAGCGGCTCGGGCGGCGCGAGCGGGATCGTCCTCGGCGCGGGCGCTTCGGCCTGCGCGTCCCCGGGCATGGGCGGAGCGTCCTCGTCGGCGGCCGCGTCCGCGGGCGCGGGCGTGGCGTACGGCGGGCCGGCCGCGTCCGGCGGCGGGATCGGCTCGGGCCCGAGCGGCACCCACCAGTAGAGCCCGGCGCCGAGGTGGACGTCGTGCCCGTGGTGGACGCCGGGGCCGCGCGCCACGCGCGGGAAGTACGGGGTGGTGCCGCCG
>JAEYZK010000091.1 GCA_023428085.1 Pseudomonadota bacterium | reverse complement strand
ACGCGAACCCCTGCCCGCGCCGCCTGCCGGGCCCGCGCCGCGGCGACGCGCGCCCGCACCTCGGCGCTGCCCGGCCCGGTCCCGCCCGTGGCGAGGAGCGTCGGCGGGACCGCCGGCACGTCGATGTGGAGATCGATCCGGTCGAGCAGCGGTCCGGAGATGCGGCGACGGTACTGGAGGAGCTCGTGGCTCGTGCAGCGGCACCGCCGGGCGCGATCGCCGTAGTGCCCGCAGGGGCACGGGTTCATCGCGGCGACGAGCGTCACCTGCGACGGGTAGGTCGCGGTGCGGCCCGCGCGCGAGATGGTCACCTCGCCGTCCTCGAGCGGCTGCCGGAGCGCCTCGAGCACGTGCCGCCGGAACTCGGGCAGCTCGTCGAGGAAGAGGACCCCGTGGTGCGCGAGGGAGATCTCGCCCGGCCGCGCCGCGCCGGTCCCGCCCACGAGGCCGGCGTCGGAGATGGTGTGGTGCGGCGCGCGGAAGGGCCGCTCCGTGAGGAGCCCGCGGTTCCGGGTGAGCCCGGCCACGCTGTGGACCACGGTCGCCTCGAGCGCCTCCTCGAAGCCGAGCTCCGGGAGGATGCCGGGCAGGCGCCGGGCGAGCATCGTCTTCCCGCTGCCGGGCGGGCCGAAGAAGAGGAGGTTGTGCCCGCCCGCCGCGGCGATCTCCAGCGCGCGCTTGGCGTGGTCCTGGCCGGCGACGTCGGCCAGATCGAGCGGCGACGGCGCCTCGCCGGCGAGGAGCGGAGGCGGCGACGGCCGCGGGAGGAGCGTGCCCGCGAGGAACCCGAGCGCGTCCGAGAGGTGCTCCACGGGCACGACGGTGAGCCCCTCGACGACCGAGGCCTCGAGCCCGTTCGCGGCGGGCACGACGAGCGCGCGCGCCTTCACCCGCCGCGCCTCCATCGCGAGCGGGAGCACGCCGCGGACCGGCCGCACCTCGCCGGAGAGCGCGAGCTCGCCCACCATGTGGATCCCGCCCAGATCCACCCGGACGCCGTCCTCCTGCTCGGCGCAGTAGAGCGCGACGGCGATCGGGAGGTCGAACCCGGTCCCCTCCTTGCGGAGGTCGCCGGGCGCGAGGTTCACGGTCACGCGCCGCGCCGGCAGCTTCGCGTTCACGTTCCGGAGCGCGGCGAGCACGCGGACCTTGGACTCCTGGACGGCGCTCGAGGCGAGGCCGACGAAGTGGAAGCCGGGCATGCCCTCCCCGGCCTCGATCTCGATCTCCACGGGGATGACGTTGACGCCCAGCACGGTGCCGGAGCGGACGCGGACGAGCATGGACGGCCGTTCAGCAGGGGCCGTGCCAGCCGGAACGGCCCCCAGATCCGCGGGATCTTGCCGCCGATCGCCCGGGCGCCGCGTCCGCCTCGCGCACCGCGGTCCGCGGGACGGCCGCGGGAGGGCTGGTCCCGCGGACGGCCGGCCGAGGCGGCCCGGCGCGGGCCCATCCGAGGCACGCGCGCGGCCGGGGCGAGGGTTAGACGACGTCTAGACCACGCGACAGGAGACAGCCCATGTTCGCCAGCCCCAACCCCCTCGCCCAGGACGCCCGCAGCCGGATCGCCGAGGCGCTCGCCGCCACCCTCGCCGACGGCCTCGACCTGCACTCGCAGATCAAGGTCGCCCACTGGAACGTGAAGGGCCTCCACTTCGCGGCGCTTCACCCGCTGTACGAGACCTTCGCCACGACGCTCGCCGGGTTCAACGACGAGGTGGCGGAGCGGGCGGTGACGCTCGGCGCCCTCATCCGCGGCACCGTGCGCCACGTCGCCCAGACGTCGCGGCTGCCCGAGTACCCGGAGTCCGCGGTGCGCGACCTCGACACCGTGCGGCACCTCTCGGAGCGGATCGAGGCCTACCTCGCCGGCGTCCGGAAGGCGCGCGACGTCGCCGACGCGGGCAAGGACCAGGACACGGTCGACCTGCTCACCGGCGTCGTGAACGAGTTCGAGAAGAACGCGTGGTTCCTGCGGGCGTCGCTGGAGAAGTGAGCGGGGCGCCCCTAGGCCCCCGCGGGGCGCCGCACGCGGAGCGAGGCTTCCCAGTCCACGGCCACGCGCGACCGATCCTTCGGGTCCACCTTCACCACGAGCTCGCGGCCGGGCGCGACCGCGCCGATCGAGGCCGGGGTGAGGTTCTCGCCCGTCTTGACGGTGTAGGTCGGGCCGAACCGGGGCGTGATCTCGAGCTCGAGGTACACGAGGTGCGGGAAGGACTCGCGCTGCTCCGCGTCGGTGAGGAAGGCCACGAGCGCGGTCGCCTCCTCGCCGTCGCGGAGGATCGCGGCCTTCTCGCGGACCGCCCTGCGCGCCAGGCGGCCGCGCTCGAGGAGGTCGATCTGTGGGCGGTGGGCGGCGATGAAGCGCTGCCGCGCGGCCTCGCGGGCCTCGGGCGTGGGGAAGCGGATCCGGTACCGGACGAACTCGAACACGAAGCCGCCGCCGAGGAGCGCGCCGATGCCCCCCAGGACCCACCACGAGGTGGGCGCGTCGGGGGTGCGCGCGGCGAGGACGAGCAGCGCCGCCCCGCCGATCAGGAAGAGCACGAGGAGGGTCCGGAGGGCCCACTTCGTGGAGGGCTTCATGTCGCCGATCATGGAGCGCGAGGGTAGACGGCCGTCCGGCTCGACGCAACGACCGGAGCGCGCCTCGCGCACCGCGCGTCGAGCGCGGCGCCGGGCTCAGATCCGCTTCCCCAGGATCGCCTTCCCCACCTTCACGGCCGTGCCGAGGAGGCCGAACCGCTCGGTCGTGATCCGCTTGTAAAGGTCCGCCGTGTCCTTGGGCGGCACGGTCTCGTGCGCCCGCGGCACGAGCCGGATGGCGTCCTCCGGGCACGTCGGCACGCAGGCCCCGCAGCCGATGCAGCGCTCGCGCACGACCGCGGTCGCGCCCTCGAACGACGTGAGCGCGTCCATCGGGCAGCGCGTCCGGCAGGTGTCGCACTCGCTGCAGCGCGCGCGGTCCACCGCGGCCAGGTAGTTGGCGTGCAGATGCTCCGCGGGGTTCGGGAACTGCTTCGCCGCGCGGAGCACGCCGCAGCAGCAGCCGCAGCACAGGCAGAGGAAGACGGGGTCCTGGGAGTTGGACGGCTGGAGGACGAGCCCGTCGCGCTCCGCCTCGTCGAGGAGCGCGAGCGTCTCCTCCTTCGTCATCGCCCGGGCCTCGCCCGACTCCGCCGCGCGCCGCGCGGTGCTCCCGATCATCACGCACACGCGGCGCGCGCTCGTCCGCCGGCACGGCTCGCCCAGGAGCTCCCGCCCCTGCCGGCACACGCAGTTCCGCGCCGCGAAGGGCCCGCTCCCGTCCGCGATCAGCGCCCGCGCGTCGTCGTAGCGGCCGACCACGCGCTCCGGCACGAACCGCGCGTGGAGCGGGACGGTCCGCATCTGCTTCGTCGCGGGCGCGAGCAGGGCCGCGCCGAACCCCTCGGCGACGTACGCCTCGAAGTCCTCCTGGAGCTCCTTCGTGATCCTGTCGACCTGCCCCTCGTACATGCCGATCGCGAGCGGCGCGAGCGAGTAGCGCTTCGCGGTCCTGCGCGGCGCGCGCCCGAAGATGGCGCCCTTCTCGACCAGCCGATCGAGGATCGGCGCGACCTCCGCGGCGGTGCGGCCCGGGAGCCGCGTGCAGAGCTTCTCCGCCGTCTCGGGCACGGCGGAGAGCGCCAGGGCGACCTGGGCCTCCTCGGGGGTGAACAGGCGGCGGAGGAGGCGGAGCTCGACCCCGGACGGCGTCGCCGGGAAGGCGATGGGGAGCGCGTCGAGGTGCTGCTGCAGCGCGCGGTAGGGATCGGCGGCGTCGCTCATGGGGTCCTCCCGAGACCCGCCAGCTCCACCGCCCGGCGCAGCACCGCGTCGAGCATCGCCGGCGTGAGCCGGCCGGTGAGCGTGTTCTGCTGCGACGGATGATAGCTCCCGAGGAGCACGGGGAGGCCAGGCATCGACCACTCCGCGCCGTGGCCGAAGCGGGGCCGGGGCCGCGGCGACGCCCGGCCGAGGCGCGCCAGGTGCCCCAGGACGGCGTCCCACCCGATCGCGCCGAGGGCGAGGAGCACGCGCGCGCGCCCGAGCAGCGCGAGCTCGGCGTCGAGGAACGGCGCGCACCGCGCGAGCTCCTCGGGCGACGGCCGGTTGTCCGGCGGCGCGCAGCGCGCGGCCGCGGTGACGTACGCGCCCCGGAGCGTGAGCCCGTCGTCGCGGGAGACGGAGGAGGGCCCGCTCGCGAGGCCGGCGCGGTGGAGCGCGGCGTAGAGGAAGTCGCCGGAGCGATCGCCGGTGAACATGCGCCCGGTCCGGTTCGCGCCGTGCGCGCCCGGGGCGAGGCCGACGAGGACGACGCGGGCGGCGGGATCGCCGAACCCCGGCACGGGCCGGCCCCAGTACGGCTCGTCGCGGTAGGCGCGCCGCTTCGTGCGCGCGACCTCCTCGCGCCAGGCGACGAGCCGCGGGCAGCGGTGGCAGCGGGCGATGCGGTGCGAGAGGCGGGAGAGCGCGTCGCGGGGATCGGGCTCGCTCACGGGGGCCGTGGCGCCACGACGAAGCGTCAAAACAGGCTCTCGGGCACGTACACGATGTCGCCGGGCTCCAGCGTGAAGTTCGCCGCCTTGCCGAGGGCGATGTCCTGGACGCTGACCTTGATCTTCTTCTCGTTCCCGCCGACGCGCCGGGTGACGGAGGTGGAGTTCTGGGCGGCGGTCTTCGTGAACCCACCGGCGAGCGTCACCGCCTGCACCACCGACATGCCGTCCTGGTACGTGAACGTGCCGGGCTTCTGCACCTCGCCGAAGACGAAGATCTTCTTCGAGTTGTACTCCTTCACGAGCACCGAGACCTGCGGGTCCCGCATGTACTTCGCGGCGAGGCAGCTCCGGATGGCCTCGGCGGCGGCGTTGGCGGTGAGCCCGCCGACCGCGACGGTCTTGCACAGCGGGAACGTCACGTCGCCCTGCGTCCCGACCTGGTAGACGCCGGAGAGCTCCGGCTCCTGGAAGACGCGGACCTCGATGACGTCGCCCGCGCCGAGCGTCGAGGCGGTGGGCGGGACCTCCGCGGGGGCGTCGCGGTCGGCCGACGCGAGCGCGCCGCCGCCGTGACCGCAGGCCGCCGACAGCACCGCGGCGGCGACGACGAGGGCTGTGGCGAGGCGTTCCATGCGTGGGCTCCGGACGTTGGTACCGGAGGTCCGGGGGGCAGTCAACACGGGCCTGGGCGGCGGCGGCGAGCGCCTGCCCGGCGCGCGCGCACGATCCGTCCGCGCGCGCTAGTACGTCGCGCGCACCCGCAGGAACGCCTCGGTCTTCGAGTACTCGTAGCCCGGGAGCGCGGGCGCGCCGACCACCAGCTCCGAGGTCCGCCGCGCGTAGCTCACGCCGACGCCGGCGGTGAGCCAGCGGGCGAGCGCGACGTCCACGGACGGGGTGACGGTGAGGAGGTCGGCGGCCTCGACGATCCCGCCCTCGTACGTGCGGCGCTCGTAGGAGGCGGAGAGCTGGAGGGTGGTGCGCGCGGCGAGGAGGGCCCGCGCGTCCGCGTAGCCGCGGTGGCTCGTGTACGCGCCGGCCGCGCCCACGTCGGCGCCGAGGTCGTGGAGGTACCCCGCCTTGAGCGACGCGGTCTCCAGCGGGATCCACTCGAGCTCGGCGTTCGCCAGCCAGGTCGAGATCGACCCCGGCGAGAGCGAGATCGCGCCGTACCCGCCCCGCAGCGTTCCGGCGAGGTGGGCGGAGAAGAGGCCGGCCACGCCGGCCCACCCGCGGTACCCCGAGAGCTCGAGGCCGGCGTCCGCGTCCGACGGCAGCCGGCGCCAGTACTCGCCCTGCAGCACCGCCGCCGTCTTGGGCAGGAACCGCCACCGGAGGTCGAGCCCGCCGGTGACGTCGCTGTAGTTGAGCTGGGAGACGGCGCTCTCGTCGCAGGCCGCCGAGGCGTCCGCGCAGAGGGTGCCCTTCACGAACGGCTCGAAGGTCTCGAGCCGCCAGCCGCCGGTGACCGTGGTGACGAACGCGCCGCCGCCGGGCCGGTAGGGCACTGCCACCTCGAGCTCGTTCGTGTTCGAGACGACGGCGTACCCGAGCGCCAGGTTCTGCGTCGAGCTCGAGCGGCGGAACACGTCGGTGAGCTCGAGGCCGAGGCTGCCGCGCCGGTTGACGCCCACGGCGAGCGCCGCGTCGCCGAAGAGGCGCGAGAGGTCGGAGCTCTCCCCGAGGTACTGCGCCCAGTCGAGGTGGGCGCGGAAGTCCACCGCGGCGCGCTCGGACGGCGACGCGAGCACGACGCCGGGCCGGACGTGGAGGATGAAGCCGCCCTCCTGCTCGCCCTCGGCGGTGAACACGAGGTTGGAGTCGTACCGCCCCTCGAGCTCGAGGTACGGGTGCAGCCGCCCGGCGCTGCCGCCCAGGCGGATCCCGTCGCCCGGGCCTGCCTCGGCCGCCGCCGCGAGCGTCAGGGCGAGGACCCCTCCCAGGGCTCGCAGTCCAGTCCTCCCGCCCTTCCCCATCGTCATCCCTTCGTCCTGGCTCGCGCGCTCGTGGTGCGGCGCGCTAGTAGTACCGGCTCGCCGCGAGCGGCCGCACCACCGGCGGCGTCGCGAGCGGTTGCGGCGGCGGCTCACGCTGCGTCACGTCCTGACCCGGCAGCCCTTGCGGCTGCTCGATCTCGACGCTCGTCCGCCCGTCCATGAGGAACGCGAGCTGGCCGAGGCACACGTCGGCCTCGCCGCCCATCCGCGCGACCTTGTCCGCGGCGATCACCACGCGCGCGAACTGGGTGTTGGCGGTCGCCCCGTCCTTCTTCCCGACCGCGTCCTGGAGCGCCTCGTGGGCCTGCGTCGCCACCTTCGCGAGGCCACGCATCTGCGTGAGCTGGGCGTTGAGGCAGTTGAGCTTGCCGACGTCGCGCTCCTTGCGGGCCTCGTCCGACCGGCCCGCCACGCGGTCCACGGTCTTCCGGATGGTCCGCACGTTCTCCTCGGCCACCTCGAGCTTCTTGCCGTCGGGGATCTGCGCCGCCGCGTCGGGCGTCATCCGGACCACGACGGGGGCCGTGGACGTGGCCTGCGGCGCCGTACGCGCAGGCGCGTCCGCAGCCGTGGCCAGGGCCGGCGCGACGAGCAGGCCGATGAGGGCATGTCTCAGGTTCACCGTGACGCTCCCCGCTCGGGCAGACACCCGAACCCCCCGAGCCTACAGACGATCCCACGGGCAGTCAACGCGGCGCCCCCTCGCCAGCCCGGTGCGGGGATGCGCGGCTGCGCACGCGCAGCACCCGGCGCCTACATGCCCGCAGACCCCGTCTCCCCTGCGTCGGGGACGGCGAGCTCCTCGCTCGCGGTCTCGGGACCGTCGTCGGCGCCGTCCGTGGGCACGACCCGGCAGCGCCAGCGATCCCCGGGCTTCACGAGCCGTCCAGGGACCTCCTGGGAGCTGTAGGCGAACGGCTGGGCGACGTCGTTGCGCACCCAGATGAAGCGGTAGCGCACCCTGTCCCCGTCGTCGTCCTCGCTCTTCCCGGTGATCTCGCACCGGAGCGGCTGCCCGGGGCGAGGAGACGCCGGCGCGAGCCGGACGCGGGCTGCGCCCGGCGGCGTGTTGTGCACGAGCTGATCGGCGGTGCCCGCCGATCCGGCCGCGGAGCCGTCGTTCGGCGTCGCCGCGCAGCGCCAGCGCTCCCCCTTCGCGATCCGGCTCGACTCGACGCGCGCGGGGTCGGCGCCGGACGGCACGGCCTTGCCGTTCCGGGTCCAGGCGTACGTGTAGGCGACCGGATCGCCGTCCTTGTCCACCGCGGGCGTCGCGATCCGGCAGGTGAGCGTGTCCCGCCGCCGGGGGCGCTCGGGCTCCACGGCCACGCCCGGCGCCGTCGGCGCGGTGTTGCGGATGGTGACCTCGGCGCCGGCGCGGGCGCTCTCGGCGGAGCCGTCCGTGCCCCAGACCTCGCACCGCCACCGCTCGCCGCGCCGGACGTTCCCGGCGGGCAGCACGGGGCTCCCGTCGGCGACGGGCACGGGCTGGCCGTTCCGGTACCACGAGTAGTGGAGCGAGACGGGCTCCTCGTCCGCGTCCTTCGCCGGCGACCGCGCCTGGCAGGTGAGCTCCTGGCCCACGCCCGCGATCTCCGGGACCACCACCGCCACCGGGGTCGGCGGCGGGGTGTTCTTCACGACGGCCTGGGCGACCACCGGCTCGCCCGGCTGCTCGCCGTCGAAGGGCGTCACCTCCACGCGCCAGACCTCGCCGCTGCGCAGCGTGCCGGGCGGGATCGTGGCCGTCGTGAACGGGGCCGGGAGACCGCCGCGGGTCCACACGTACCGGTAGACCACCGCGTCGCCGTCGCGATCGGCCGCGGGCCGCTTCACGACCACCTGGACCCCGCTGGCGGCGGTCGGCTCGGCGGGCTCGAGCGCCACCGCGGGCGGCCCCGGCGGCGTGTTGACGACGTGACACTCGGCGGTGGCGAGCGGCCCCGCCAGCTCGCCGTCGAACGGCGTCACGTCCACCCGCACGACGTCGTGCTTCTTGAGCGCCGGGGCGGCGAGGCGGGTCATCCCCTTCGCGGCCGGCACCGGCTTGCCGTTCAGCGTCCACTCGTACTGGTAGACGACGGAGTCGCCGTCGGGATCGACGGCGGGCTTCGCGATCCGCGCCTCCGGGACGGTGCCCGAGGGGACCGGGCCGTCGCAGAGCGAGACCGCGGCGGCGCCCGGCGGCGTGTCGGCGATCACCGTCTCGATCCGGGCCGGCGGGCTGTCGGCCTCGCCGTCGTTCCCGACGACCACCACCTCCCACCGCTCGCCGCGCCGGGCGACGCCGCGCGGGATCAGCGCCTGCTCGGGCGCGGTCTCGTAGCGCGCGCCGTTGCGGCTCCAGGCGTACCGGTAGGTGATGCCGTCGCCGTCGGCGTCCGGCGTCTGCTGCCCGCGCACCGCGAGGCCGTCCACGCGGCGCGGCCGCTCCGGCACGAACCGCATGACGGGCGCGGGCGGGGGCGTGTTGACGATGGCCACGTGGGCCGAGACCACCGGCCCGTGCTGCTCGCCGTCGTGCGCCTGGACCTGCACCTCCCAGCGCTGCCCCTTCGCCAGCTCGGCGACGGGCACCCGGGCGGCGGCGGTCCAGAACGGCGCCTGCTGCGCGCCGGCGGTCCCGTCCGCCACCGCGACCGGCGCGCCGTCGCGCAGCCAGCGGTAGCGGTAGGTGATCGCGTCGCCGTCCGCGTCGGGCGCGGGCGTCGTGACCTGCACCTCGAGCGGCGCGCCCACCGTCGGCCGCTCGCGCGTGAAGGCGATGGCCGGCGCGCCGGGCGGCGCGTCCGCGACCTCGACCTGGGCGCTCGCGGCGGGGCCGGTCTCGAACGGATCGCTCGGGGTCACGGTGACGCGGACCTTCTCGTGCTTGCGGAACGCGGACGCGGGGAGCTCGGCCCCGCCCGCGCCCGCGGGCTGCCCGTCGTGGGTCCAGGCGATGGCGAGGGAGACCTTGTCGCCGTCGGCGTCGCGGGCGGGCTCGATCACCACGAGCTTGAGCGCCTGGCCGCCGCGCGGGTGGCGCGGCTCGATGGCGACGACCGGCGGCACCGGCGGCGTGTTCACGACCTGCACCGCGGCGCTCGCCGCGGGCCCGTCCACCTCGCCGTCGCTCGCGACCACCGCGACCTCGAACCGGTCGCCGCGGGCCACGGCCGCGCCCGCGATCTCACGCCCGCCCGCCGTCGCGCCGGAGAACGGCTGCCCGTTCTTCTTCCAGACGAACCGGTAGCTGAGCGCGTCCTCGTCCGCGTCCACCGCGGCGGCGTTGATGACCGCGCGCAGCGGCTCGCCCTTCCTCGGCGTCGCGGGGAGGATCGAGACCGCCGGCGCGGTCGGCGCCGAGTTGACCACGACCGCCTCGGCCGAGACGGGCGGGCCGGTGAGCTCGCCGTCGCTGGCCCGCACCTCGACCCGGACCTTCTGGTGCTTGGCGAAGAGGCCGGTCGGGAGCTCCGCCGTGGAGACCGGGAGGTTGAGGGGCGTCCCCGCCACGGTCCAGCGGTACTCGTAGGTGACGGGATCCTCGTCCACGTCGGCCGCCGGCTTCACGATCTTCACCCGGACCGGCTCGGTCCGGCGCGGGCGGTCGAGCTCGAGCGCGATCTCGACGGGCCCGGGGGCGGTGTCCACGACGCGGCCCAGGGCGAGCGCGGCCGGTCCGTCGAGCTCGCCGTCGTTCGCGACCACCCGCACGCCGATCAGCGCGCCCTTGCGCAGCTTCTCGCCGGGGAGCTGCTCGCCCGTGACGCCGATCGGCACGCCGTCCACGAGCCACTCGAACCGGTAGGTGACCTTGTCGCCGTCGGCGTCGGACGCCGGCCGCAGGATCACCGCCTTGAGCGGCACCATCCGCTGCGGCCGCGCCGGCTCGATCGCCACCTCGGGCGCGCCGGGGGCGGTGTCGCGGATCTTCGTCTCGGGCCCCTGCACCGGCGCCCCCTCGGCGCGGCCGGCGCCGGCGGGGGCGGCGAGCGCGAAGTGCCACCGCTCTCCGCGCCGGGCGGTGCCGGCGGGGAGCTCGCGCTTGCCGTCGAGCTCGCGCACGGCGCTCCCGTTCCGGTACCAGGTGATCCGCGGCGCCGGCGCCGACGCGCCGGGGGGCGCGTCGAGCCAGATCGCGCGCCACCCGGCGCGCAGGGCGTCGCCGACGGCGGGGGCCGCGGGATCGAGGCGCAGGTCCTTGTAGCTCGGCGGGTACGGGCCGAACCGGCCCGACCGCGCGGCGTCGCGGCCGGGCCCGGGCCAGGGGGCCAGCGCGGCGGCGGTGCCCGCCTTCTCCGCGCGGAGCGCGTGCAGGTCGCCGGTGGGGAGCCCGACGAAGATCGAGAGCGTGCCGTCGCCGGCGAGATCCGCGAGGAGCGGGCTCGACCCGACCTCCTGGGTGCCCGCCCCGACGGGCGCGGGGAACCCCGGCCGCTGCCTCCCGGCGCGGGAGAGCGCGTGGACGGCGCCGTCGGAGGCGACCGCCACCACCTCGAGCGCGCCGTCGCGATCGACGTCGCCGATCGCCGGCCCGCCGAGGAAGCGCGGCCCGACCTTGGCCGGGAACCCCGGGAGCGCGAGGCCGGTGCGGCCGACGGCGTGGACCACGCCGTCGGCGGAGGTGAAGATCACGTCGAGCCGGCCGTCGCCGTCGAGGTCGGCGATCGCCGGCCCCTCGTACACGCGGTAGCCGGCGGTGACCGGGAACCCGGGCAGCTTCTCGCCGCCGGCGCTCACCGCGTACACCGAGAAGTCCTGGCTCGCGACGACCAGGTCGAGCGCGCCGTCGTCGTCGAGGTCGGCGAAGACGGGCGCGCCGGTCACGGCGAAGTGGGTGACGAGCGGGAACCCGGGCCGCGCCCGGAGCGTCCGCACGTCCAGGACGTGGACCTTGCCGTCCTCGGCGCCGGCCGCGACGACCCGCCCGCCCGGCAGGACCGCGGAGGTCGCGGCGCTGGTGATGGACGCGCCCCCGAGCGAGAGCGGGAACCCCTTCGCCTCGGCGCCGGACTTCTTGAACGCGTGCAGCCGGCCGCGGTCGTCGCCGACGAGGAGCTCCGGCCGTCCGTCGCCGTCCACGTCGGCGAACCCGGGCGCCGCCTTGCTCCGCGCCCCGAGGCTCACCGGCCAGCCCTTCACGACGCCGCCGCTCCAGAGGAACACGCGCCCGGCGCTGGTGGTGACCGCGATCTCGGGCCGCCCGTCCCCGTCCATGTCCACCGCGCCCGGCGCGCCCACGCTCGCCTCGCCCGGCGCGGCCGAGAGCAGCACCGGAAACCCGGCCGGCGTGCCGCCGTCGGCCCGGAACGCGGTGAGCCGGTCGCCCGCCGCGACGACGACCACCGGCGCGCCGCCGAGGTGCACGAGCACCGGCGGCGCCGCGATCTTGCCGCCCGCCTCGCGCGGGAAGTTGGAGAGGGCGCCGGCGCCCAGGGCGAGAGCCAACAGCAGGCCGTTCATCGAAACACTCCTACAGATGACCAGCCAGCCGCTGGCTGGTCTCGCGAAGCCGGGAGGACAGGATGCGCGCGACGTTGATCACCACGAAGGTGAACCCGTCGCGGGAACGCTTGCGGAAGGCGGTGAACGCCTCGGCGGTGAGCTCGAGGGCCTCGCAGACCGTCCGGGCGCGCACCGTGGCCGAGCGCGCCTCGCGGTCCACGAGCGCCATCTCGCCGAACCCCGCCGGCGCGGAGAGGACGGCGATCACCTTGTCGGCGCCGGCGTGGCCGTTCAGCACCTCGACCTCGCCGTCCGTGAGCACGTACATCGACGCGCCTGGATCGCCCTCGCGGAACACGAGCTCGCCCGGGCGCCAGCGGACCATGCGGCACAGCTTCGCGAGGGTCTCGAGCTCCGCCTGCGAGAGCAGGTCGAACACGGGGGAGCGGCTCAGCGCCTCGACGGGGGCAGCGGTCATGGCTTGCGGACCTCCGGCTCGACCGGCCGCGGCTCGCCCTCGGGGCGCGCCCCCTGGCGCGGCCCGAGGAAGTAGTCCTCGAAGCGCCGATCGCCCTCGTCCACGGACACCGGGAGCCCTTCGCGCGCCGGCTCGAGGTACGCCGCGCCGCGGAGCCGGTTCACCAGGTACACCTCGAGCGGCTGCACCGCCACGTTCCAGCTCGCGGCGTCCGCGCCGAGCGCCACCGCCCAGGCGGCGCGCTGGTCGTCCGGGTGGCGCCAGTAGAGGAAGGCGTCGCCGGCGACGCAGCCGAACGCCGCGCGGGCCGCGTCGCGGAGGGTCGCCCGCCGCCGGCCGGCCTCGTCCACCGCGCGGGCCGCCGCGGCGGCCTCGTCGCGGAGCTCCTTCGCCCGGATCCGGCGCTCGTCCGCCTCGCGGAAGAGCCCCTCGGAGTCGCGCATGATGCGGCGGGCGCGGGTGGTGTGCTCCGAGGCGAGGAGCGCGCGCTCGAAGCTGCGCTCCCAGGCCGCCTCGACCTGGTCCCACAGCTCGCCGCGCTTGCGGTACTCCTGCGCGTACTCGTCCCGCAGGGTGCGCTGGACCTTCTCGGCCGACTGGAGCGCCGCCTCGGCCTGGGCGCGGGCGCGCTCGGCCTCCGCGCCGGCGCCCTTCGGGTTGGCGAGCGCCTCGCGCCGGACCTCGACCTCTCGCTCCGCGCCGCCGAGGCGGTACCAGAGATCCGACGTCCGGAACCGCTGCTCCTCGAAGCGGCCGACCTGCTCCAGCGCGCGGACCTCGTGCGCCTGGGCCTCGCCGGCGATCCGCGCGGCCTCCTCCTCGGCCGCGCCCGCCTCGGAGAACGCGTCGATGGCGCGCCGCTGGCCCGCCTCCGCCTCGAGCTCGGCGATGCGCAGCGCCTCCGCGAGGTGCTCCTGCCGGGCGCGCGCCTCGCCCTCGCCCCGGGACGCGGCCTCGTAGTCCTTCCACCACGCGAGGAACGGCTGGCCCTGGAGCAGCTCCCGGAGTTCCCTGAGCGAGACTGCTCGCATGCGGTTACCCTCCGGGCGCGAAGTTGAAGGGGATCTCGACGGTGCCGCCGCCTGCCGGCCGGAACGGCGTCCGCCAGCCACGCATGATGTTGATGACGCAGGCCGCGACCTCGGGGCCGAGCGAGTTCTCGACCGCGGTGACGTCCTGCACCGAGCCGGTCTCGAGGATCGTGAACCGGACCCGCAGCCGGCCCTTGAGCGCGGGGTTCCGCTTCAGCATGTTCTCGTAGCAGGCGATGACGGCGCCGCGCCGCGCGCGCACGAACGCGCCGAGCTTCGCCTGGTCGATGTCCGACGAGTCCACCTCGGCGGCCTCCTGGGCGACCGAGCCCGTGACCTTCGCCTCGGCCTTCGCGCCGTACCCGACCTTGCTGCCGCCGCCGCCGGAGGTCGCGAGGTCGCCGATGCCGGCCGCCCCGCCCTGCCCGCCGCCCTTGCGCTGGCCCACGCCGGCGGTGTCGCTCGTGGCGATCGCCACGCCGCCCGCGCCGGCCAGGGCCTCGGCGACGGTGCCGCTGCCGCCGCCCTTCCCGAACACGTCCGCGACCGCGGTCCGGCCGCTCGCGCCGGGCCCGAGCGAGCCGAGCACCTTCAGGATGCCCTTCGACTGGACCGCCTTCGCCGCCGCGGCCGCGCGGGCGGCCTTCTTCTCCGGGCCGTCCGGCCCCGGATCGCCGCGCTTCTTCTCGGGCTCCTTCTTCGCCTCGGCGGCCTCGACGGCCTTGGCCTCGCCGATGGCGTCCGGCTGCTTCTCGGTCACCTTCGGCGGCTCGACCTTCCGCTCCGGGATGAACATCCGGGCGTAGCGGTCCGGGATCTCCTCCAGCGTGACCTCGCGCGCCTCGACCTTCCGCGCGAGCATCCAGCCGGTGAACCCGACGTGGAGCACGAACGAGAGCGCGAGCACGGTCACGAACAGCCGATCCATGCTCTGGAAGTGGCTGCCCTTGCTGAAGCTCTGGATCGCGGGCTGCAGCGCCTCCGGCGCGGGCGTCACGAACTGCCAGAGGATGCTCACCTCGCCGAGCACGAGCTTCCCGCGCTGGTCGTCGCGGACGGGGACGACGTAGCCCCCGCCGTGCTTCGCGGCGAGCCCCTGCGCGACGAGGGCGGTGAGGTCGGCCGAGCCCTGCGGACCCTCGATGCGCCCCTGGGCGTCCGGCCCGAACGCGAGCAGGTAGCGCTCGCCGTGCCAGTCGAACAGCGGCGTCGAGACCGGCAGGGCCGCGCCCGCGACCACGAGGGTGTTCCGTGAGCCGGTGCCGATGGTGACGGGCTGGCGCGCCGGGAGGATCCGCTCCTCCACGATCTTGCCGCTGCGGATCACGCCGATGCGGAGGACCTTTTGCTGAGCCGCCATCGCGCTTGCCTGCCTCCGACGGGAGTCCTCTAGAACGGATCCTTCGCCACCGCGTCCTGGGTCTTGCCGAGGAACGACTCGGAGCGAGGTTGCTCGCCGGAGCTCACGTTCGCCCGTGGCATCAGGAACAGCGCCTGCGGCTTCTGCACCCGACCCTCGACCCGCATCTCCTCGAGCCGGACCACCTTCCGCTGTCCCGGCTTCCTGTCACCCCCGGGCTTCGCCTGGGAATCCTTGGCGCTCCGGGCCGGCGGCGACTTCGACTGCGCGGCGGCCGGCGAGGCCACACCGATGGTTAGCACGGCGGCCGAGAGCGCCACAAGCAGCCGGAACTTGCGGAGCTTGCGCACGTATCGTCCCTTTCCGCACCCGCAGCGCATCACTCGCCTCCCTTCGGCGCGGGCGCGTCCGCGCCAGGCACGGCGGGCGCCGGCGCGGCGGGCGCGTCGGCGGGCGCGGGCGCGACGGCGGGGACGACGACCGCCTTCGCCTCCTCCTCCGCCTTCTTCCGCGCCTCCGCCTCGCGGCGGAGCCGATCCTTCTCCTCGCGCTCCAGCCGCTTCTTCTCGCGCTCGATGGAGCGGGCCGCGTCCTTGCGGTACGCCGCGAGCCGCGGATCCTTCCCGCCGCCCTGCTCGTACGCCTGGAGGTGCGCGACGCCCTGCTCGAGCCGCTGGAGCGCCGGCAGCCCCGGCTTCTCGCCGTCGAGGTACAGGATCCCGAGGTTGTAGCGCGCGTCGGCGAGCGCCGGGTCGAGGGTCAGCGCGCGCCCGTAGGCGTCCTCGGCCTTCGCGAACTCCTTGAGGCCCCGGTACGCGTTGCCGAGGTTCATCCACGCGCGCGCGTTGCCGGGCGCGTACTTCACCGCGAGCTCCAGCTCGGCGGCGGCCGTGGCGTAGTCCTCCGCGTCGGCGAGCAGCGCCCCGTAGTTGGCGTGCGCCTCGGGGTAGTCGGGGCGGAGCGCGGCCGCGGTCCGGAAGCACTCCAGCGCCTGGATCCGGTCGCCGAGCGCCAGCGTCACGAACCCGAGCCGGTTCCAGAGGGTCGCGTCGCGGTCGTCGAGCTGCCGCGCGTTCTCGAGCACCATCTTCGCGAGCTCGAACCGCTTCTTGCGCGCGTAGACGGTGGCGAGGTTCACCATCGCGGGGACGTTCTTCTCCTCGATCTTGAGCGCGCGCCGCGCGGCGTCCTCCGCGTCGTCGAGCCGGCCCTGCACGAGGAGCGCCTCGGCGAGGCCGTTCCGCAGCGCGACCGCCTCGGGGCTCCGCTCGCTGCGCGCGCGCAGCTCGGCCTCCGCGTCGGCGGCGCGGCCGCGGCGGGCGTCGAGGCGGACGAGGTTCTGGGCCGCGGGGAAGAAGGTCGGCGTCCGGTCGAGCACGCGGAGGTAGAGGGCGCGCGCCCCGTCGTCGTCGCCGAGCCGCTCCCGGAGCACGCCCGCGTTCACGCCCGCGAACGCGGCCGAGGCGTCCGCGGCGAACGCGCGCTCGAAGGCCGCGACCGCGCCGGAGAGATCGCCGGCCGCCTCCCGGCGCACACCGTCCTCGAAGGACCCGAGCGCGTTCGTGCTGAGCTCGAGCGGCGCCTCGCCGGGGAGCCCGGTACGGGTGGCGGGATCGGCGGCGGGCGCCTGCGCGGCTGCGGCGGGCGACGCCTCGGGCGCGGGCCGCTGCGCCCCGGCGCAGGCCAGGAGGCCGGCCG
>JAEYZK010000025.1 GCA_023428085.1 Pseudomonadota bacterium | reverse complement strand
TCGATGGTGGGGCCGATCACGATCCGCGACTCGGGCGACACCATCGACCTCCGCCGGATGGGCTCGGGCGGCTGGTCGGTCCCGTCGATCGTCGAGGAGCACGTCGTCCAGCTCGGCAAGAGCGAGGCGAGGTACGTCCTCCTCATCGAGAAGGACGCCGTCTGGAAGCGCTTCAACGAGGACAAGTTCTGGCAGCGGGAGAAGTGCGTCATCGTCACCGGGCAGGGGCAGCCGCCGCGCGGCGTCCGGCGGATCGTCCAGCGGCTGCACTCCGAGCTGAAGCTCCCCGTGTACGTGCTCGTGGACAACGATCCGTGGGGCTTCTACATCTACTCGGTGCTGAAGCAGGGCTCCATCAACCTCGCGTACGAGTCGATGCGGATGGCGGTGCCGGGCGCGCGCTTCATCGGCCTGTCGTCGTTCGACAAGACCAAGTACAAGCTCCCCGCCAACGTCTCCATCCCGATGAACGACCAGGACGTCGCGCGCGCCAAGCAGATGCTCGCGTACCCCTGGTTCGAGGCGCCGAAGTGGCAGAAGGAGATCCAGGAGATGGTCCGCTCGGGCCAGAAGTTCGAGCTCGAGGCGCTCTCCCGGCGTGGCATCTCGTTCATCACCGAGGAGTACCTGCCGAAGAAGCTGCGGGATCGCGACTGGCTGGAGTAGCCTGCGCGTCCCCCGCGGCGGGCCCTCGCGCCCGCCGCGTCAACCGCGGCGCCGTGCGCCGCACTGGCCGTCACGGCCGAGGAGAAGCTGCATGCCCGCGAAGCGTGGGAACCGCTCGAAGCGGAAGGTGTCGAACCGGGCCAAGGTGAAGCGCGCCACGGCGAAGTCGAAGCGCGTGCTGAGCAAGAAGCGCAAGCGCACGGCCAAGCGCGGGCCGCGGTAGTCGGCGTCCAGGAACCAACAGCCCGCGTCCGGACGAGCCGGGCGCGGGCTGCTCACGACAGGCGCACTTCACGCCTCCGGATCCCCTCCCAGCGGGTCGTGCAGCTCGTGGCACAGCGGGCAGTAGACGTGGGTCGTGTCCGGCGGCGCCGCGGCGACGAGGGCGGGCACGAAGTCCCACTCGGCCGGATCCGCCGGCCGCCGGGTGCGCCGGCAGCAGCAGCACTGCTCGAGCGCGCCCGTCGACGTCCGGTACTGGTCCGCCGTCCCCGCCACCACCGGGTACACCTCCGAGGCGGGCAGCTCGCGGACGATCTTCACCACCACCGCCACGCCGATCACCTCGGGCCCCGCCAGCACGGACGAGAAGTGGCTCGTCACGAGGCGCGCGCGATCGGGGCCGTTGCACTCGGTCGTGATCGTGCGCGTCCGGGCGCCGCCGTGCGCGCGGGTCACGCGCGCGAGGAGCTCCTCGAACACCTTGCGGGGCAGCTCGCCCTGGATCGCGTCCGCGAGCCGCACGCCCACCGGCGTCACCCCGAGCGCCGCGGTCGTCCGGAGGAACCGCTCCCACGCGTCGTTGGCGAACAGGACGGTCCCGCCGAGATCGAGGAGCACCGCCGCGTCACCGCACGCCGCCAGCTCGTGGATGGCCGCGGTGAAGGGTCGGGAGCGGATCGAGGTGGCACGCGCCGCCATGCACCCCCCGGTTGCACTCCTGGTGCCACGCGCGCGCGCGCCCAAGTGCGCGACAACACGGCTGAACGATCCGGGGGCACGGCGCACCTAGGGTGACCCGAGCCGCACCGCGCGGTCGCCGATCGTACGCAGGGGGTCGCCCGATCCTGGGAGGGACCCTCGCACCCAGGGGCCCGCGGTCAGAGCGCGCGGCGCAGCTCGCGCTCGGCGCCGAGCTCGAAGAAGGGCGCGCAGCGCTCGAGGAACCCATCCAGCGCTCCCCGCTCCCCCGGTCCCAGGCGGCGCTCGAAGAGCCGGGGCAGCGCCTGCCGCGCCTGCTCGACGCTCTCGGCGTAGCCGTCGGGCGTGAGCGCGCCGTCGACGAGCCGGTGCCGCAGGAAGAGCAGGTACGTCTGCACGACGTCGGTCATGCAGTACGCCGCGATCCGGTCGAGGTCCCCGGCGGCGTAGAGCGCCTGCACGTCACCGCCTGCCACCTCGCGCTTGCCCGGGAGGCCGACGAGCTTCGCGTACAGATCGAGCGGCGCGGGCGCGGCGCTCCCGGCGAGCCGCTCGCGCAGGTCGAAGTGCTCGCCCTCGCCGCGGCGCGAGCTGGCGAAGCAGGCGGGGGTGGGGATCGCGTGCTTGAGGGAGCGGAGCTCGAGGACGGGCAGATCGAACCCCTTGCCGTGGAAGGTGACGAGCGCGGCGCCCTCGAGCCTGCGCCACGCGCGCTCGAGGAAGTCCGGCTCGGCGAGCCGCGCGTCGGTCCAGGCGAAGACATCCGTCACCGCGACCACGCCGGCATCGGCGACCGCCTCGACCAGGCAGGCGGCGACCGGCCGGTGGTAGGGGAGCGGGAGGAAGTCGGTGCGGCCGCCCGTGCGCGCTCGGCGCTCCGCCACGACCCGCTGGAGCTGCTCCGGGTACGGGCGACCAGGCTCGCCGTCCACGGCGGACACGAGCTCTTCGTCGGGGACGGTCTCGAGATCGAGGGTGACGAGCCGCTGCATCGCGCCGGATTGTGAAATGGGACTCTGACAGGGTGTGGCGACGTACACGGCCCGTCCACGGAGCTGGCGAGCGAGCGACCGGCCGAGGCCACCTTGGTGTAAGCGACCCGTCTGGACGCACTGCGTCGAAGAGGCGCCGGCGTACGCTTCGTGGCGTTTCACGGAAGTGGCTGGCTCCTCTCGCAGGTGGCGCCGCCACGTGCGGCGATGCCGGGAGTGATCCCATGGAAACGGTGCAGACGAAGCAGAGGGCGCAGTCGAAGAAGGGTCTTCAGGCGCTGCAGGCACGCATCGGGGAGCTCGAGGTCGAGGCGCGCGGGCGGCTCCTCAAGGCGCTCGGCGCGGGCCAGCACCGCCTCACGGAGCTGGACGTGGCGCTCGAGCGGATGGCGCGGGAGGACTGGTCGGTGCCCGGGCTCCGCAAGCGGCTCGACGGGCTGCGGGAACGGGCCGAGGCGCTGCGCGCGACGGCCCTGAAGCGCGTCAACGAGATGCCGGCGACGGCGGTCTCGGCGCTCGCGAGCTCCACGCGCGTGCCGGTGCAGAACCTCGCGCGCGAGCTCGAGCGGCTCGCGAAGCTGGTCGAGCCGCACGCGGTCGTCCCCGTGGCGGCCCCGCAGGTCGAGGTGATCGCCGCGCCGGAGCCGAAGCCGGCGCGCGCGCCGAAGCAGAAGGTGGAGGTCTGAGGGGGGCCGGGCTCGGGCTCGGGAGCGAGCGCGGGCTCGGGTGATCAAGCCCGGGACGGCTCGGGCCGGACCACGTCCGGCGCGGGCGTCCCGGCGCGCTCGGCGCGAGGCGCTGGCGGCGGAAGCGCCAGCCACCTCCGCAGCCACCTTCGCGCCGGGCGTTCGAGCCCCCGCGACACCGCCACCGCGACGACGACGGCGAGGACGGTGAACGCCGCCGTGAACGCGAGGCCGGCGGGGGCAGGGTCGCCGTGGAGCGTCCGCGCCACGCGCCAGAGCGGATCCTGGAGCGCGTAGAGGGCGAAGCTGGCGTCGCCCAACGCGCGCGAGAGCGGGCCGCCGAGGAGGCGGGCAGGCGCGCTCGCCGCGTCGCTCGCGAGCCCGACGACGACGATCGCGAAGAGCGGCACGAACAGGCCGTTGTGCAGGAAGGCGTACGGCGCGCCGCCCCAGGCGAGCAGCGCCGCGGCGACGCCGAGCGCGGCCAGGGCCGCGGGTCCGCCGGCGCGCCCGAGGCTCGCGCCGCGCGTGCGGACGAGGAGGCCGAGCGCGACGCCGGCGATGAACTCCCCGAGCCGCGCGAGCGGGTGGAACTTGAGGGCCTCGAGCCAGCGCGGCTCCCGCGCGAGGAGCTCGGCCCCGGGGCCGTCCGGCGCCGCGAGCACGTAGAGGAGCGGGAGGGCGAGCGACCCCGCCCACGCGACGGCGGCGGCGCGCCAGAGCGCCGCGCGCGAGCGCGGCGCGAGCCACCGGAGGAGGTGCGGGAAGGCGAGGTAGAACGACGCCACGACCGACGTGGACCAGCCGGGCGGGTTCCAGATGCGGGCGATCGGCGGGAGCCACGCCTGCGTGAGCGTCAGGCAGGCGAGCGCCACCACGGCGCCCTTCGCGAGCCCGTCCGCGCCGCCGCCCCACCAGCGATGGAGCACGAAGGGCGCGTACAGGGCGAACGCGAGCAGGTAGGCGGGGTAGAGCCGGGCGAAGCGCGCCGCGAAGAACGCGCGCCGCGCGGGGCCGTCGAGCGGCCGCGGGTTGGCGTACGCGAGGACGAAGCCGGAGAGGACGTAGAAGAGGCCGACCCAGACGTGCCCTCCGGTCCGGATCCGCTCCACCCACGCCGGGAGGCCGGCCGTGAACGCGCCCCCGTAGTGGAAGAGCAGGATGCCCAGCGCGGCCCAGAAGCGCAGCCCCGAGAGCGCGTCCACGCGCGCCGGGCGATCGGTCTCCATCTCCGGCAAGGTGCGGCCGGACGCGGGGGGCGGTGAGTGCCCCCCGCAGGCCCGCCGGGCCCGGGGATGGCCTCACGCGAGCGGCGAGCCGCCGGTCACGCCGACGATCTCGCCGCTCACGTAGCGCGACTCGTCGGAGGCGAGGAACACGAAGATGGGCGCCACCTCGGCGGGCTGCCCCGTGCGCTGCATCGGCGCGCTCTGGCCGTGCCTGGAGACCTTCTCGTCCCCGAAGGACTGCGGGATGAGCGGCGTCCAGATGGGGCCGGGCGCGACGCCGTTCACGCGGATCCCCTTCGGCGTGAGCTCCTGCGCGAGCCCCTGGGTGAACGTCCGGATCGCGCCCTTGGTGGCGGCGTAGTCGAGGATCTGCGGGTTCGGGTGGTACGCCTGCACCGACGTCGTGTTGAGGATCACCGCGCCCGGCTTGAGGTGGGGGAGGGCGTGTCGGACGAGCGAGAACATCGCGAGGATGTTCACGCGGAAGGTCCGCTCCACCCGCGCCGCGTCCAGCTCCTCGAACTTCTCCGCCTGGCGGCCCTGGTACGCGGCGTTGTTCACGAGCACGTCGAGCTTCCCGAACCGCTCGACGGTCTCGCGGATCACCCGCGCGCAGTGGGCCTCGTCGGCGAGGTCGCCGGCGATGAGGAGCGCGGAGCGGTCGGCGCCCTCGACGAGCCGCTTCGTCTCCTCCGCGTCCTCGTGCTCGTTCAGGTACGAGAGGGCGACGTGCGCGCCCTCGCGCGCGTAGGCCAGGGCGACCGCGCGGCCGATGCCGCTGTCACCCCCGGTCACGAGGGCCACCCGGTCCTGCAGCCGGCCGTGGCCCCGGTAGGTCTTCTCGCCGTGATCGGGCTTGGGGCTCATCGCCTGCGTGCTGCCCGGCGACGACTGCTGCTGCTTGGGGATCGACCGCTCGCCTGTCGTGCGGGGATCCGGGTTCTGGTCCTTGGGCATCGCTCCCCCTCCGCCTCCTGCGAGGGCGAGATGCCCTCACGAGGCGAAGGTAGGGGCCCCGGAGAGGAGGCGCAGCGAGCGCGTCAG
>JAEYZK010000408.1 GCA_023428085.1 Pseudomonadota bacterium | reverse complement strand
GCGATGTACCGCGCCAAAGCATCGGGCAAATCCCGCACGGAAGTCTTTGACGCATCCATGCGCCCGCCGCGGCACCGCGCGCCGGCGCGAGAGCGCGGCGCCGCGCGCGGCGCGGAGCCCTTCGCGGCGCGCCACCCTGGCGGCGTGGTCCGGGGCTGGCGCGTGGGGACCGGACCCGCGGTGCTGCTCCTCCACGGCTGGGGCGGGCGGGCGGGGCAGCTCGGATCCGTCGCAAACGCGCTCGTCGCCGCGGGCTGCCAGGCGGTGGCGATCGACGCGCCGGGCCACGGCCGCTCGAGCGGGCGGGTCGCCTCGGTCCCGCTGTACGCGAGCGCCATCGCCGCCGCCGCGCGCGCGTCCGAGGCCCGGGCGGCCGTGGGGCACTCCTTCGGCGGCGCCGCCCTGACGTTCGCGGTCGCCGACGGGCTCGCGCTCGACGCCGTGGTGCTGGTGGGCGCGCCGTCGACGCCCATCCTGTACGTGGAGGAGTTCTGCGACGCGCTCGGGCTCGGGCGGCGCGCGCGGGCGGCGCTGCAGGCGCGGCTCGAGGCGCGGGTCGGCAGGCGGTACGAGGAGCTCGACCTGCCGCGGCGGCTCGCCGGCGCGGCCTCCGCGCCGGCGCTCGTCGTGCACGATCGCCAGGACCGGGAGGTGGACCCCTCGAGCGGAGACGTGCTGGCCGCGGCCTGGCCGGGGGCGAGCCTGCGGCGGACCGCGGGGCTCGGTCACCGGCGCATCCTGCGCGACGCCGCGGTGGCCGCCGAGGTGTCCGCGTTCGTCGTCGAGCGGCTCGCGCGCTGCGCGTGCGGGCGGCTCGCGAGCGAGCCCGGTCCGCCGCCGCGCTGCGAGGGGTGCGCGGTCGCGGGCGCGCTCTGGGCGCGCGAGGAGCGCCGGGAGGCGATCAGCCGCCGCGCGGCTTCATCCCCGCGCACGGATCGCCGCGATCGACGCCCGGGGTGAACACGACGAAGTCCCACGGGGCGCGTCCTGCCGGCGGGGCCCGCTCCTCCGGGTTCACCTCGCGGAAGGCGACCGAGACGACCGCGTCGTCCGCCGCCCCCGCGAGCGGCAGGAACGCGCCGGCGCCGCGGTCCTCGCGCGCGTGCTCCGCCCCGGTGACGAGCACGGCGCCGTCGGCCGTCGCGCCCGCCGCGAGCGCCGCCGCGAGCTGCGCGTCGCGGGCCCGCTGCGACAGCACCATCGGGCCGAGGAACGCCTCGGGCAGGTGCCCGCAGTGGAGCGCCGCCATCTCCTCCCGCCGCCCACGCTCCTCCTCCGGCGAGAGCGGGCCGGCCCGATCGAGGAGCGTCCGGAGCGGGGGAGGCAGCGCGCCGGGCCCGCGGTGGATCACCGCGCGGGCCACCGGCCGGGAGAGGTTCGCGGCCACGATCGGCAGCTTCGCCTCGAGGCCGCGCTCGAAGAGCGGCGCGTACAGCGCGAAGGCGGGCCACCCGCTCCGGTCCCAGCCGACCGCCGCCGAGAGCGCCGGCGGGGAGGGGTCGGGGCCCGCGAGCACCGCGTCCACCGCGGGCTGCTGCTCGGCGTCGAGCATCTCGAAGCCGAGCGCCGGGCGGCGCCCCGCGGCGAGCACCGCGTCGAGCAGCCGGGCTTGCAGCGCGTGGTGATCGGCGTTGTCGTGGGTCTCGCCGAGCAGCACGAACCGCCCGCGCGCCGCGGCGGCGCGCAGCTGCGCCTCGGAGACGAAGCGGCCGGCGCGGGCGTCCCAGATCCGGCCGACGAGCGGGTGGTCGCGGTGGAGCGGGCTCGCCCAGGGGAAACCCTGGAGCGCGACGGGATCGGCGGGCGGGCGGATCGCGGCGCAGGAAGCGAGGAGCAGCGCGGCGGCGGGGAGGGCGTGGGTGCGCATCGCGCCTTTCATGGCAGGCGGAGCGGCGGTTTGCCAACCCCGCGCGGCCCGTCCCCTCGCGTGGTGCACCGCGGCGCGGTGCGCGGCGCCCTCGCGACGGCCGGGTGACTACCTTCTCCCGGATGCTCCTCGATCCCGCCGGGCTCAAACGGCTGCCCGTCTCGTTCATGAACGCCGATCACGCGGACGCGGCGCGGCTCCTGAACGCGGCTGCGGAGCTCGTCGAGGCCTTCCGCGCGGGGACCGCCGGCGCGGAGCAGGTGGCGGCCGCCGTGGCCGCGCTCTACCTCCACACGCGCGCCCACTTCGCCGGGGAAGAGGCCGCGATGACGGAGTCCTCCTTCCCGGCCCACACGCTCCACCGGGCGGAGCACGTCCGCGTCCTGGAGGAGCTCGGCCAGGCGGAGCGGACGTTCCGTGAGGGGGGCGACGCGGAGGCGCTCGCCGCGTACCTCGCGGCCTTCCCCGCGTGGCTCGACGAGCACATCCGGACGATGGACGCCGCCGCCGCCCGGTACGTGGCGGAGTGGGGTGGGTGACGTCGCCGGACCCGCTGGGGCATTCCGCTCATGGAAACGGACGAGGGCATGCGGTAATCCTCCCGCATGCCCACCCCGAACCTCCCCCCGCTGACCCGCGACCCCGCCTGGGCCGCCCTCCAGGCCCACTCCCGGAGCCTGGCCGGCCTCCACCTCCGCGAGCTGTTCGCCCGCGATCCCGGGCGCGGCGAGCGGCTCACGGCCGAGGGGGCGGGCCTGTTCCTGGACTACTCGAAGCAGCGCCTCACCGAGGAGACCGTGCGGCTCCTCGTGGCGCTGGCCGAGGCCCGCGGCGTGCCGGCCCGGCGCGAGGCGATGTTCGGCGGCGAGAAGATCAACACGACCGAGGGCCGGGCGGTGCTCCACGTCGCGCTCCGCGCGCCCCGGGGGGCGAAGATCCTGGTGGACGGGAAGGACGTGGTCCCCGAGGTCCACGCCGTGCTCGATCGGATGTCCGACTTCGCGGAGCGCGTGCGGAGCGGCGCCTGGAAGGGGTTCACGGGGAAGCGGATCCGGGCCGTGGTCAACGTCGGCATCGGGGGCTCGGACCTCGGGCCGGTGATGGCGTACGAGGCGCTCCGGAGCTACACGCAGCGGGACCTCACCTTCCGCTACGTCTCCAACGTCGACGGGACCGACGTCGCCGAGGCGACGCGCGATCTCGATCCGGCCGAGACGCTGGTCATCGTCTCGTCGAAGACGTTCACGACGCAGGAGACCATGACCAACGCGGCCTCGGCCCGCGACTGGCTGCTGGGCGCGCTCGAGGACCCGGCCGCGGTGGCGAAGCACTTCGTCGCCGTCTCGACGAACGAGGCCGAGGTCCGGAAGTTCGGGATCGATCCGGCCAACATGTTCGGCTTCTGGGACTGGGTCGGGGGCCGCTACTCGATGGACTCGGCCATCGGCCTCTCGACGATGATCGCCGTCGGGCCGGACGGGTTCCGGGCGCTGCTCGCCGGGTTCCACGCGATGGACGAGCACTTCCGCACCGCGCCGCTCGGGCGGAACCTGCCCGCGCTCCTCGGCCTCATCGGCCTGTGGAACCTCGACTTCCTCGGCGCGGACTCGGTCGCGGTGCTCCCGTACGACCAGTACCTGAAGCGCTTCCCGGCGTACCTCCAGCAGCTCACCATGGAGTCGAACGGCAAGCGCGTGACGCTCGCGGGGGCGGGCATCGAGGACTACAAGACCGGCGCGATCTACTGGGGCGAGCCCGGCACCAACGGCCAGCACTCGTTCTACCAGCTCCTCCACCAGGGCACGCACCTCGTCCCCTGCGACTTCATCGGCTTCTGCCGGAGCCGCAACCCGGTCGGCCGGCACCACGATCTCCTCATGGCGAACCTCTTCGCGCAGGGCGAGGCGCTCGCGTTCGGGAAGACCGCGGACGAGGTCCGGGCCGAGGGGACGGCGGAGTGGCTCGTGCCGCACCGGACCTTCCCCGGGAACCGGCCCTCGAGCACCCTCCTCGCCGACGAGCTCACCCCGGCGGTGCTGGGGAGCCTGGTCGCGCTCTACGAGCACGCGGTGTTCACGCAGGGCGTCGTCTGGGACGTGAACCCGTACGACCAGTGGGGCGTCGAGCTCGGCAAGGTGCTCGCGAACCGGATCGTGAAGGAGCTCGAGGCGCAGGACGCGCCGAAGCTCGCGCACGACGCGTCCACGAACGGGCTCATCCAGCGGTACCGGGCGAAGCGCAAGGCGTAGGCGCGTTCACGGGTGGGGGACCCACCCTGGACTTGTGGCGCGGACGCGCCCGGCCCAGGAACCCGTCCGTGCAGGCCGGTGCGCCAGCCCTCGAGCTCCGCGGCGCGGTGAAGCGCTTCGGGCCCTCCGCCGCGGTGGGCCCGATCGACCTCGCCGTGCCGGCGGGCGCCTCGCTCGCGCTCATCGGCCCGAGCGGCGCGGGCAAGTCCACGGTCCTGCGGCTCATGCTCGGGCTCCTCCGCCCGGACGCGGGCGAGGTGCTCCTCGGCGGAGCGCCGCTCGACCCCGAGGACGACGCGCTCCGCCGGCGCTCCGGCTACGTCGTCCAGGGCGGCGGCCTGTTCCCGCACCTCACCGCGCGGGAGAACGCCGCCCTCGTGGCGCGCCACCTCCGGTGGGACCGCGCCCGGATCGCGGCGCGGCTCGAGGAGCTCGGCGCGCTGGCGCGGCTCCCCGGCGACGTCTGGGGGCGGCTGCCGTCGGAGCTCTCGAGCGGGCAGGCGCAGCGGGTGAGCCTCGTCCGCGCGCTGTTCCTCGATCCCGCGCTGCTCCTCCTCGACGAGCCGCTCGGCGCGCTCGATCCCATCACGCGCGCGGAGCTCCAGGACGACCTGCGCGCCGCGTTCCAGCGCCTCCGCAAGACGGTGGTGATCGTCACGCACGACCTCGCCGAGGCGGCGTTCTTCGCGGACCTCCTCGTGCTCCTGCGCGCCGGCCGGATCGTCCAGGCAGGCGCGTTCGCCGACCTCGCGCGCGCGCCCGCCGAGCCCTTCGTCGCGCGGTTCGTCGGCGCGCAGCGGGCGCTCCAGCTCCCGGGGGTCCGGGCGTGACCGGCGCGGCGGTCGTCCTCGCGATCGCCCTGGCGACCGCGCCCGCCGACGCCGCGCCGCCGGTGCGGATCGGCGGCGCCCCTGCGCCGCAGGTGCGGATGGGCTCGAAGGCGTTCGTCGAGTCCGAGGTGCTCGGGGAGCTCGGCCGGCAGCTCCTCGCCGCCGAAGGGATCGCGGCCGCGCACCGGCGCGCCGTCGGGGGGACGCGGGTGCTCTGGGAGGCGCTCGTCCGCGGCGAGCTCGACGCGTACCCGGACTACACCGGGACGATCGCGAAGGAGATCCTCGGCGGCGCGGCGGGGCCGGCGCTGGAGGCCCTCCGGCCCGCCCTCGCGCGCCAGGGCATCGGCGTCACGGCGTCGCTCGGGTTCGAGAACACCTACGCGCTCGGCGTCCGGCCCGAGCTCGCCCGCCGCCTCGGGCTGGCGAAGATCTCGGACCTCGTCCGCCACCCCGGGCTCCGCTTCGGGCTCACGAACGAGTTCCTCGACCGGGCCGACGGCTGGCCGGCGGTCCGCGACGGCTACCGCCTGCCCCAGCGCGACGTCCGCGGGCTCGACCACGACCTCGCGTACCGGGCCCTCGCCGCGGGGCAGATCGACGTGACGGATCTCTACTCGACCGACGCGGAGATCCGCCGGCAGGGGCTCGTGGTCCTCGAGGACGATCGCCGGGTCTTCCCGGAGTACCAGGCGGTCTTCCTGTACCGCCTCGCCCTCGAGGCGCGGCTCCCGGCGGCCGTCGCCGCGCTGCGCAGGCTCGAGGGCCGGATCTCCGCGGCGCAGATGATCGACCTGAACGCGCGCGCGCAGCTCGACCGCGCGCCCGTCGAGGAGGTCGCTGCCGCGTTCCTGCGCGCGCGGCTCGGGGCGGCGGGAACGGTCCGCGCCGAGGGCCGGGCCGCGCGGCTCCGGGGACGGACCGCGGAGCACCTCGCGCTCGTCGCCGCGGCGCTCGCGCTCGCGCTCCTGGCCGCGCTCCCGCTCGGCGTCTGGGCGGCGCTGCGGCCCGCCGCGGGGCGGATCGTGCTCGCGGCGGTGGGCGTCGTGCAGACGGTCCCCTCGCTCGCCCTGCTCGTCTTCATGATCCCGCTGCTCGGGATCGGGACCGGCCCGGCCATCGCCGCCCTGGCCCTGTACGCGCTCCTGCCGATCGTCCGGAACACGCACGCCGGCCTCACGGGCATCGCGCCCGAGCTGCGCGAGTCGGCGCGCGCGCTGGGGCTCTCGCGCTGGGCGCGGCTGCGGCGCGTGGAGCTCCCGCTCGCCGCGCCGGCGATCCTGGCGGGGGTGAAGACCGCGGCGGTGATCGCCGTCGGCACGGCGACGCTGGGCGCGCTCGTCGGCGCGGGCGGCTACGGACAGCCGATCCTCACCGGGATCCGGCTCGCCTCGGTGCCGCTCATCCTGGAGGGGGCCGTGCCCGCGGCGCTGCTCGCGCTCGGCGTGCAGGGGCTCTTCGACCTCGTCGAGCGGGGGCTCGTCCCGCGGGGGCTTCGACGGGGAAAGCTGCGGTGACCCGCGGCGCCGCGACGCAGGGGCGCGCCTGCCTCAGCGCCGGTCGCGCGGCAGCTGCAGCTCCATCCGGAAGTCGCTCAGGGAACCGACGTTGTTCGCCAGCGACCGTCCGCCCGGGGTCGCGATCGCGATCCGCCCCGTGTGCTCCCTGCGGCGCCTGCGCGAGGCGAGCAGCGAGCCGGCGACGAGGCCGAGGGCGGCAGCGAGGGCGACGAGAACGGCGAGGGCGGTCATGATCCTTCTCCGCGCGGGGAACACGCGTCCCGAGGGAAGGAACTTGTAGGCGGAAGGGGAGTGACCGGAACTGCCCAAGAAGGGGTGCGGGCGCCGGGAGGGAACCCGCCTGGAGTGGGCACGAGCGGCCAAGCGCCGCACTCAGCCCGCGATCGCCACGTCCACCAGGGTCGGCTGGAGCACCCGCTGCAGGTCGGCGGGCGCGAGGCCCACGAGGAAGCCGCGCGAGCCGCCGTTCACGTAGATGCGCGGCAGGTCGAGGATGGTCCGCTCGAGGTAGACGGGCATCGCGCGGCGCGTGGCGAAGGGGCTGGTGCCGCCGACCTGGTACCCCGAGTGACGGTTCGCCACCTCGGGCTTGCACGGCTGGACGACCTTCGCACCGATCGTGCGCGCGAGCGCCTTCACCGACACCTCGCGGTCGCCGTGCATCAGCACGAGCAGCGGCGCCCGGGCGTCGTCCTCCATGACCAGGGTCTTCACCACCGCGTGCTCGTCCACGCCCAGCGCGCGCGAGGAGACGCGCGTGCCGCCGCGCTCCTCGTACCGGTAGAGGTGCTCGGTGAACGCGACGCCCTGCGCGCGCAGGAGGCGGGTGGCGGGGGTGGAGGGCGCCTTGCTCATGGCGCCGAGGATAGCGCGGTGCGTCCCGTGAACGAGCCCGGAGAAGGGCCCGCGCCCGAGGAGCGCTGGCGCGGGGCGGCGCGCTCCGCGGGATCAGATGCCCGGCCGGGCCTCGTCGCGGGTCGCGCCGAGGCGCGCCTCCGGCGCGAGCCGGCGGAGGATGGCGTTCGTGAACGCCGGCAGGTCGTCGGGCCGCCGCGAGGTGATGACGTTCTCGTCCTCGACGACCTCGCGGTCCACCCAGCGGGCCCCGGCGTTGATGAGATCGGTCTTGAGGGACGGCCAGGACGTCACCGTCTTGCCGTCGAGCGCGTCCGCCTCGACGAGCATCCACGGTCCGTGACACACCGCCGCGACCGGCTTCCCCGCGGTGAACATGTTCCGGACGAGCCGGACCACGTCGATGTCCATGCGGAGCTTGTCCGGGGAGTATCCCCCCGGGATGACGAGCGCGTCGAACTCGTCGGCGGAGACGTCGGCGGCGCGCACGTCGGTCGTGAACGTCTCCTCCTTCTTCTTGCCCTCGATCCGCTTCCCCTTCTCCAGGCCGACGAGCACCACCTCGTGCCCCGCCTCCCGGATGCGATCCCAGGGGATCCGCAGCTCCGAGTCCTCGAAGAGATCGTCCGCGATGAAGGCCACACGCGCCATGGATTTCCTCCGCGCGCACATTCGTCACCGGACGGCCCCGCGCCAAGCGGTAGCTCGCGTTTTCCCGCGGTCCGAGGGGGGAGGGGTGAACCGGGACGGACGCAGTCCGGCGCCCGCTCACTCGGCCGGGTTCCACCACACGGCGCCCTTGCCGGCCATCGCCAGGGCGGCCCGGGCGCGGACGTGGGCGAGCTCCGCCGCCGTGAACGGCGCGTCGAACGCCGCGGCGGCGGCGAGGGCGGCGTCCTGCTCGTTCGGGAACGAGAGGCCGAGCAGGGCCACGTCCGGGTCGCAGGTGAGCGTGTACCGGAGGCACTCCTCGACCGAGAGCCGGGGCAGCTTCGGCGCGGCCGCGCTCTCCCCGCCGGAGCTCAGCTTGCCGCGCGGGCGCTGGGAGAGCGGCCGCCCGTACCCCTCCGTGTCGCCCAGGAGCTTGCCGGCCCCGAAGGTCTTGAAGCAGACCGTGCCGACGCCGAGCCGCTTCGCGCGGGGGAGGATCTCGTCCACGTAGCGTGAATCGCAGAACGGCCCGACCGGGAAGAGGAGCACGTCGCAGACGCCGGCGTCGAGCGCGGCCGCGAGCACGTCCGGGTGGTGGCTGGAGATGCCGCGGAACCGCGCCCGCCCGCGCCGGACCTCCTCGCCCAGCTCGTCGAACCCGCCGCCCGGCGCGGCCAGCTTCTGGAACAGGGGGAGGTCGGACAGGTTGTGGAAGACGAGGAGGTCCACCGCCGGCAGCCCGAGCCGGCCGAGGCTCTCGTCGAGCTGCGGGCCGACCGGCTTCTCGAGCAGGTCGATCTTGTCCACGAGGAAGACGCCCTCGCGCCGGCCGCGGAGGGCCTCGCCGACGATCTCCTCGGAGTAGCCGTCCTCGTAGCCGGGGGCGGTGTCCACGACGTTGAGGCCCGTGTCGAGCGCGCGCCGCAGCGTCGCGACGCACCGCTCCTTCGGGACGGAGCGGTCGGCGAGGTCGCCCGCGCCGACGCGGGTCGCGACGAAGCCCGTGCGCCCGAGGGCGCGGCGCGGGGTGAACCGGGGGAGCGCGGTGGAGGCCATGGCGGCAATGTAACACCCCCGTCCTTGACCCGGCCCCGCCCTCGTGCGATCCCGATCCCGGATGCGCACCGAGAACCTGGCGGTGATGCTCACCGACATGAAGGGGTTCGCGGCCGCGACGAGCCGGCAGTCGCGGGCGGAGAACGCCCGCCTGCTCGCGCTCCAGGATGCGCTCCTCCTGCCCGTGGTGCAGGCGTTCCGCGGCGCGCGGGTGAAGGCCATCGGCGACGCGTACCTGGTGATCTTCTCCTCGCCCACCGCGGGCCTGCTCTGCGGGATGGCGCTGCAGGATCGGCTCTGGGACTACAACCGGCGCGCCCCGGAGGCGGAGCGCATCGACGTGCGGGTGGTGCTCTCGCTCGGCGAGGTCCGGGTGGTCGGCCCCGCGGACCGGCCCACCGACGTCTACGGCGAGGCGGTCAACCTCGCGTCGCGCGTCGAGGCGGAGGCCGAGGCGGGGGAGATCTGGTTCACCGAGGCGGTCCGGCTGGTGGCAGACGCGGGCGAGATCCCGGGCGACGAGGTCGGGCTCCGCGCGCTCAAGGGGTTCCAGGATCCGGTCCGGCTCTTCCGCGTCGCGCGCGCCGGCAGCGGCCTCGACGAGCCGCCGTACGGCGGGTTCGCGCTCTCCCGCGTCGCCGGGCTCCCGGCGCCGGAGCCGGCGCGGCTCGCGGCGACGGTGCGCCGGCGCGAGGGGATGGTCTACCGCGCCCTGGCCGCGCTCCGGAGCTCCGCCCCGGGCGCCTGGGTCGCGCTGCTCCTGCTCGCGCTCCTCGTCGGCGGCGGGTGGCTCGGCTCGCGGTGGTGGATGGACCGCCCCGAGCGGCTCATCCGCGACGGGCACTACCGGGAGGCGCTCGCGGCGATCGACGCCCGGGCGGAGCGCCTCGGCCCGGAGGCGCCGGAGGTGCTCTACCTGCGCGGGAAGCTCGAGCTCGCGCGCGCGCAGGCCGACATGGGCGGCCGGATGGAGGTCGCCTTCCAGCAGTGGTCGAAGGCGGTCGGGCGCGGGAGCGACGCCGCGCTCGCGGCGCTCGCGGAGGAGGGCCAGTCGGACTCGTGCGTCCGCCGGCTGTTCGCGGCGCGGGCGCTGTCCGACGCCGGGACGGAGCTCGCGCGCCCCGCGCTCGAGATCATCGCCCGGTTCGAGCCGCCCGCGGGGCTGCTCGGGTTCCTGCCCGAGCCCGACCGGTGCGGCGCCGGCGACGTCGCGCGCGAGGGGCTGGAGGCGCTGCGGGCGCGGTGACCGCGTCCGCTCGCCCTGAGCCTGGCGAAGGGCGAGCGGGGATCGGTGCCCTAGCTGCCGGTTCGGTGCCGATCGACTGCCACGTCTCCGTACTCCTGCCGCGCCGCAAGCTCGTTGTGGAACCCGCAGAGCACGCGGAGGTTGTCGACGGTGGTCGGTCCGCCTTTCGCG
>JAEYZK010000402.1 GCA_023428085.1 Pseudomonadota bacterium | reverse complement strand
GCCGAGCACCGCCGCCGCGGCCGCCCGGATCGCGGCCTTGCGCGCGGCGAGCCGCGTCACCGCGTGCGGCGCGCCCGCCTCGCCCAGCCCCGCCAGCGCCCGGATCGCCGCCTCGCGGACCGACCAGGTCCCGTGTCCCAGGAGCGCCCACGCGCCGGGGACCTCGGCGAGGCCGAACCGCTCCGCGGCGGCGAGGAAGCGGAGCACGCGGGCGGCGTCGGAGCTCTCCATCCCGCGCTCGATCCCGGCGCGGACCGCCTCGCGCTCGACGCCGAGCTCGAGCAGCCACCCGAGCGCGTCGAGGCGCAGCTCGTCCGCGCCGCGCGCCAGCGCCGCCCGGAGCACCGGGGCGGCGCGTCGCCCGAGCGCGCGCGCCACGAGCTCGAGCACGCGGCGCTGCGCCGGGCGCGCCTCCCCCGTCGCCACCCAGGCGGCGACCTCGCGGAGCGTGTCCGCGGGGAACTGGCGCACCATCCACTCGATCGCCTGGACGTGGACGCCCTCGTCGTCCGAGCGCGCCAGCGCGGCCCGCGCGGCCGCGAGCACCGCGGCGCCGTGGCGCGCGGGCGAGAGGCGATCGAGCGCGATCCCGATCCGGAACCGGAGCTGCGGATCCTGCTGCGCCCGGAACACCGCGGTCACCTCGCGCTCGTACCGGTGGCCGCCGCGCTCGAGGAGGCAGGCGCAGACCGGCGGGAGCGCCCAGCCGCCGGCGCGCTCGAGCAGGGTCGGGAGGAGGGCGGGGACCCGCGCCGGGGCCGCGCGGAGCAGGAGCGTGAGCAGCGGCGGGAAGCTCGCGGCCGGATCGCGCTCGCCGGCGATGGCGGCGCGGAGCTGCGCGTCCCCGAGCCCGAGGAGGAAGCGGACCGCCGAGCCGGGACGCCAGGGCGAGAGCCCGTCCACGAGCGGCATCACGAGCTGGGCCACGGCGACGTCGTCGAGCCCCGCCACGGCGAGCTCCGCCCGCACCGGCGCGAACCGGTCCTCGCCGGGCGGCTCGGCGGCGAGCGCCCGGAGCAGGAACCGCCGGAGGGGCTCGAAGCAGCGCGCCGCCGCGAGCACGTGGACGGCGCGCCGATCCTGCGCGCTCCACCCGGGAGGCAGCGCGATGGCGGCGGCGAGATCGTCGAGGAGGAACTCGGGGGCGCCCGGCTGCACGCGCGCGAGCAGGGCCGGGCTCCCGGAGGCGACGTACGCCTCCGCGCCGCGGAGCCAGGGCGCGGCGCTCCGGAGCCGATCCTGCAGCCGCTGGAAGGCCTTCTGGATGGGCGTCACGCGCGTGCCCTCCGGGGGAAGCTCGCAGCTTGCCACAGCGACGCGCACGAGGCACAGCCGCGTTCGCGTGGGACAGCCGCGTCACCTCCCCTTCCGCGCGTCCTCGACGGTGTACACCCCGGTCTCGATCGGGATGAACGCCGGCACCGGCCTGCCGGCGAAGTGATCGCGCACGGCTTGGAGCGTGAGCGCGCCGATCTTGTAGGGGTACTGGACGACGTCGCCGTGGAGGTGGCCCCGCCGGATGGCCTCGCGGGCCTCGGGCGTGGCGTCGTAGCCGATGATGACGATCTTGCCCGCCTTCCCGGCGGCGGTCACGGCGGCGAGCGCGCCGAGCGCGGAGTCGTCGTTGATCCCGAACACGCCGCGCACCGCGGGCAGGCGCGCGAGGAGGTCCTCGACGACCTCCGCCGCCCGGGCGCGCTGTCCCCACGCCGGCACCTCGGCCAGGATCCGGATGCCGCGCGCCTTCGCGACGACGGCCTTGAACCCGCGGACGCGGTCGATGGCCGAGGTGACGCCGGGGTGGGTGACGAGCACGACGTCGCCGCGCCCGCCCAGCGCCTTCACCATGAGCGCGCCGGCGCGCTGGCCGCCGACGTGGTTGTCCGAGGCGACGTGCGCGACGACCTTCCCGAGCCGCGAGGTGCTGGCGATGTCCGTGGTGAAGACCGGGACGCCGGCCTTGTTGGCCCGCTCGATCGGCGCGCCGACCTCCAGGGAGTCGCACGGGGCCACCACGATCGCGTCCACGTGCCGGGCGACGAAGTCGTCGAGCTGGGACGCCTGGCGGGCGGCGTCGAACTCGCCCGCCACCACGAGGACGTCCCAGCCGTACTCGACCGCCTTCTCCTCGAGCCCGGTCCGCAGGTCCCGGAAGAACTGGTGCTGGAGCGTGAGGAGGGAGACCCCGATCACCTTCCTCGGCTGCGGGGCGGCGCGGAGGGGCGCGGCGACGAGCAGCGCCAGGGTGAGGCAGCGCAGCGTGGTCCCGTACATGCGCCGAGCGTGACACTCCCGGCGGAGGAGGACAAGAAACGTTCCGGTGCACGCGCGGCGCAAACGTTTACGGCCCGAAGCGCCGGAGCACCGCCCGCGCCGGGGAAGCGGAGCTCCCGGCCGCCCGCGTCCGGGCGCCCGTCGCGCGGCTGACACGACGCGGCGGCCGTCGAGCCGGAAGGGCTGGGGTCCAGGCTCGGCTCGTTCACGGGGAAGCGACGGCGCGCAGCAGCACGAAGACCGCAAACCCGACGACGATCGTGAGCAGCACGTTGCGGCGCCAGGCGGCGACGGCGATCGCGACGACCCCGGCGACGAGCGGGGCGTTTCCGGGCGAGAGCTCCCAGCGGCCGCCGGTCCGGACGAGCGCGGGCGCGATGATCGCGGTGAGGGTCGCGACCGGCACGAACGGGAGCGTCGCCCGGAACCAGGCGGGCACCGCGACCCTCCCCTCGGCGGCGATGAACGAGAGCCGCGTGAGGAAGGTGAGGAGCCCGCCCGCGAGCATGACGATCCAGAAGCTCACGCCGGCGTCCTCCGCGCCGCGAGGAGGGCGCCGGCGGCGATCCCGCAGATCGCCGCGGCGAGCATGCCGAGGTTGTGCGGCCAGCCGGCGCCGGCGAGCGCGACGGCGGCGGAGACGAGCGCGGCGGCGAGCGCGGCGCGCGAGCGGATCATCGGGACCACGATGGCGATGAAGGTGAGCGGGAGGGCGAAGTCGAGCTGCAGCGTCGCGGGCAGGCTCGCGCCGAGGAGCACGCCGGCCGCGGTCGAGACCTGCCAGGACGCCCAGAGCGTGGACCCGGCCCCGAGGAGGAACCAGTGGCGGTGCGCGCCGGCGCCGGCCGCCCCGGGGCCGAGCCGGCCGATCGCCGCGGCGTAGGCCTCGTCGGTGAGGAGGTACGCGAGGAGCGCCTTCCAGCGGCGCGGGAGGTGCGCGAGCGCGGGGGCGACCGAGGCGCTGTAGAGCGCGTGGCGCAGGTTCACGAGCGCGACCGTGGCCACGAGCACGAGCGCGGGAGCGCCGGCGCCCGCGAGCTGGGCGAGCACGAGCTGCGCCGAGCCGGCGAACACGAGCGACGACATCGCCATCGCGGCGCCGGGGGCGATCCCGCTCCGCAGTGCGAGGGCGCCGTACATGACGCCGAACGGCGCCACGCCCACGAGCAGCGGCGCCACGGCCACCGCGCCACCGAGCAGCTCGCGGGCGCGGGGAGGGGAAGGGACGTCGGTCACGCCGGGTTCTTATCGCGCGCCGCGCGCCGCGTCCTGCCTGTAGGCGGCTGTCGTGCGGCGCGCGCCGCCGCCGCCTCCCGCGTCCAGGTGGCGCGGCGGTGGCTCGGGTGCGGCCGACCCGCAGGCGCACGGACCCGTGGCCCGCGCGCGAGATCTCGCACACCTGCCGCCGTCCGGTGGGTGGCGCCCGGAGTGCAACCGGACCGCGTGGAGACGACCATGCCCCCAGCCCGCGCCGTCCGATCGCTCGCCCTCGCCCTGGCGCTCGCCGCCGTCGCCTGTGGTGCGCCCGGCGACGACGTGGGTCCGGAGCCCCGCGCGCCCACCTCGGTCTCGGACGCGCTGCGCGAGGGGCGGCCGGTGCGGGTCCTCGTGCTGCTCGACGACGCGCCCGCCGTGGCCGCGGCGGCGCTGCACTCCGGGGCGCACGACGCGGCGCTCCGGGCCGGCGGGGAGGAGCCGGCCGTCGCCCTGCTCCAGGGCGCGAAGGCGCGCGTGCTCGCCGCGAGCGTCCCCGGGGAGGTCGAGGAGCTGCGGCGGTACGCGGCCATCGCCGCGCTCCACGTCGAGCTCCGCACGCCGGGCGCCCTCGAGCGGCTCCTCGCGTCGCCCGAGGTGGCGCGGGTCGTCGAGGACGTGGCCAACGAGATGTTCCTGGCGCAGAGCCTGCCCCTCGTCCACCAGCCGGCGGCGATCGCCTCGGGCGCCCGCGGTCAGGGGACGGCCGTCGCGGTGCTCGACACCGGCGTGGACCACGCGCACGCGGCGTTCGGGAGCTGCGCGGCGCCGGGCGCGCCGGGCTGCCGGGTGGTGTTCGCGCGCGACTTCGCGCCGGACGACGCCGCCGCCGACGCCCACGGCCACGGGACCAACGTGGCGGCGATCGTCGCCGGGGTGGCGCCGGGGGCGGACCTCGTCGCGCTCGACGTGTTCGACGGAAAGTACGCGTACACCTCCGACGTGCTCGCGGCGATCGACTGGTCCATCCGGAACCGGGCGACGTACGGCATCGTGGCGCTCAACCTGAGCCTCGGCTCCGGGGGCTCGCCCGTCCCGTGCCACTACGACGCGTTCTCCGGAGCCATCCGCACCGCGCGCGCGGCCGGGATCCTGACGGTGGCCGCGTCGGGCAACGACGCACGCGCGGACCGCATCTCGTCCCCGGCGTGCGCCGCGGAGGCGGTCTCGGTCGGCGCCGTCTACGACGCGGCGATCGGCGGCCTCTCGTTCTCCGCGTGCACCGACGCCACGACGTCCGCGGACAAGGTCGCGTGCTTCTCGAACTCCGCCCCGTACCTCACGCTCCTCGCCCCCGGCGGGCTCATCTCGGCCGGTGGCGCGACCTACGTGGGCACGAGCCAGGCCGCGCCGCACGTGGCGGGCGCCGTCGCGGTGATGAAGAGCGCGACCCCGGCCGCGACCCCCGACCAGCTCGTCGCCCGGCTCCGCAGCGGGCCGCGCGTCAAGGACCCGCGGAACGGCGTCCAGACCCCGCGGCTCGACCTCTCGGACGTGCACTGCACCGCCGATCTCTCCGCGGCTGCGGCGCTCCTCGACGGCGCGGGCGGCGCGACCGGCGTCGAGGTCCGCGCGAGCGCGGGGTGCCCGTGGACGGTCGCGAGCGGCGCCGACTGGCTCGCGCTCACGCCGGCGAGCGGCGAGGGGACCTCCGCGATCACCGTCACCGCGGGCCCGAACGCCGGCGCCCCGCGCGCGGCGACGCTCTCCGCGGGCGGCGCGCCGTTGACGATCACGCAGGGCACGGATCGGACGGCCCCGACCGCGCGCCTCGAGATCGCCGGGGGCGCCGCGTACACGCGGTCGCTCGCGGTGCTCCTCGCGGTGGGTGGCGACGACGCGACCGGCCTCTCGCAGCTCTGCGTCTCCAACGCCGCGACCTGCACCGCCTGGCGCGCCTACACGCCGTCGCTCGCGTGGACGCTCGCGGCGGGCACGAGCGGGCCGCGGAGCGTGTACGTCCGGGTGAAGGATGGGGCGGGGAACGCCAGCCCGGCGGCGCGCCGGAGCATCGTCTACGACGTGGTCGCGCCGGCCGGCGGGACGCTGTCGGCGATCGCCGGCGCGGGCGCCGTCGCGCTCTCGTGGCCCGGCATCGCGGATCCGGTCTCGGGGGTGGCGCACTACGCGCTGGCCGGCAGCGCGGTCGCGCCGCCGAGCTCGTGCGCGGTGGGCACCCTGCTCTACGCCGGGACCGCGACCTCGTTCCAGCACGCCGGCCTCGCGCCCGGAGCGCGGTACCACTACCGGCTCTGCGCCACCGACGGCGCGGGGAACACGTCGGCGGGGCTCACCGCCTCGGTCGTGGCGCCGTGACCGTCACCCGGGCTTCGCTCGGATGAGATGAGGAGGCCGTCCTCCGCAGGAGCGGAGAGGATCGCGGGTGGCCCTCGCCCTGAGCCGGTCGAAGGGCGAGCGGCGCGCGCGTCGTCGCCGCGCCGGCGGCACATCCGCTATAGAAGGCGGATGCTGCTGCCCGAAGACTTCGTCCCGCTCTGGTCCGCGCCGGCCGGCGTGCCCGAGGCGGGGCACTGGTTCGTGTTCCGCGAGGGGAAGCTCCTCGTCCTCGCGGACGCCGGCGCGCCCGCGGTCCCCTCGGGCGCGGCGCCGCTCCGGGTCGAGGCCCCGCGGTGCGTGGGCCTCCTCGGCGGCACGCCGTGCTGGGCGGCCGAGGCCGGCGCGGGACCGCTGCCCGCGGGCGTCGCGCTCGAACCCCTGCGCGCCCTCTTCGACCGCCTCGCCGATGGGCCGCTGGCCGTCGCCGGCCGCGCCGCCCAGGTGGTGGAGTTCGACCGGCGGCACCGGTTCTGCGGCGCCTGCGCGACGCCGATGGCGCGCTGCGACGGCGGGCGCGGCCGGCGGTGCCCCCGGTGCGACGCGGTCGTCTACCCGCGGCTCGCCCCCGCGATGATGGTGCTCGTGACGCGGGAGGGCGCGGGCGGCCGGGAGCTCCTGCTCGCTCGCGGCACGCGGTTCTCCACGCCGATCTACAGCGCGCTCGCCGGGTTCGTGGAGCCGTCGGAGTCGCTCGAGCAGTGCGTGCACCGCGAGGTGCGCGAGGAGGTCGGCGTCGCGGTCCGCGCGCTCCGCTACTTCGGGAGCGAGGCCTGGCCGTTCCCGCACTCGCTCATGGTCGCGTTCCTCGCCGAGCACGCCGGCGGCGAGATCGTCCGCGACCCGGAGGAGATCGGCGACGCGGGCTGGTTCCCGATCGACCGCCTGCCGGCGCTGCCGCACCGGCTCTCGGTCGCGCGGCGGCTCATCGACCACGCGGTGGCGGAGGCGCGGGGGTAGGCGACCCGGCCGCGTTCACTCCCCGCCGCTCGGCTCGGCCCGCCGCGCCAGGACGACGAGCGAGCGGCCAGAGACCTCGAGCTTCCCGGCGGCGCGCACGTGCGCGCGCTTCTCCTCGCGCGCGCCTGCCGTGTCGATGATCACGTCCCACGCGCTGCCCCACTCGATGTCCGGCAGCGTGTACGGGAGCGCGTCCGGCCCGGCGTTGAGGCACACGAGCAGCGAGTCGCCGACGATCCGGCGGCCGCGTTCGTCCGGGGTGCCGATGGCGTCGCCGCCGAGCAGGAACGCCACCGTGCGGATGTACGGCTCCTGCCAGTCGCGCTCGGTCATCTCCCGGCCGTCGGGGCGGAACCAGGCCGCGTCCTTGAGCGAGGAGTCGCGGAAGGTGGCGCCCTTGAAGAAGCGGCGCCGCTGGAGCACCGGCTGCGCCTTCCGCAGCCGGATGAGCCGGATGGTGAAGGCGAGCAGGGAGCGGCGCCGCGCGTCGAGGTTCCAGTCGAGCCAGCTCGTCTCGTTGTCCTGGCAGTACGCGTTGTTGTTCCCGCCCTGCGTGCGGCCCATCTCGTCGCCGGCGCAGAGCATGGGGACGCCCTGGGACACGAACAGCGTCGCGAGGAGGTTCCGCTGCTGGCGGTCGCGCAGCTCCTGGACGGCCGCGTCGTCGGTCTCGCCCTCGACGCCGCAGTTCCAGGAGGCGTTGTCGTCGGCGCCGTCGCGGTTCCGCTCGCCGTTCGCCTCGTTGTGCTTCTGCTCGTAGGTGACGAGATCACGCAGCGTGAAGCCGTCGTGGCAGGTCACGAAGTTCACGCTCGCGTAGATCTTGCGGCCGGCCGCCTGGTAGAGGTCGGCGGAGCCGGTGAGGCGCCAGCCCAGCTCGTCGTGGACGATGTCGCCCTTCCAGAACCGCCGCACGCAGTCGCGGTACTTGCCGTTCCACTCCGACCAGCGCACCGGGAAGTGGCCCACCTGGTAGCCGCCGTGCCCCACGTCCCAGGGCTCGGCGATGAGCTTCACGTGCGCGAGCGTCGGGTCCTGGTGGATCGCCTGGAGGAAGTTCCCGCGCGGGTTGTAGTCGAGCCGGTCGCGGGCGAGCGTGGTGGCGAGGTCGAACCGGAACCCGTCCACGTGCATCTCGGTCACCCAGTAGCGGAGCGAGTCCATCACCAGCTTGAGCGTCTGCGGGTGCGAGACGTCGAGGGTGTTCCCGGTGCCGGTGGAGTCCCAGTAGTAGCGCCGGTCCTCCGGGGACAGCTTGTAGTAGTTCGTGTTCTCGAGCCCCTTGAGCGACAGCGTCGGGCCGAGGTGGTTGCCCTCGGCGGTGTGGTTGTAGACGACGTCGAGGATCACCTCGATGCCGGCGGCGTGGAGCGCCTTCACGAGCTGCTTGAACTCGGTGACCTGCTCGCCGCGGTTGCCGGTGGCGTACCGCTGCTCGGGCGCGAAGTAGGCGAGGGTGTTGTACCCCCAGTAGTTGCGCAGCCCCTTGTCGGTCAGGTACGCGTCGTCGGTGGCCTCGTGCACCGGCAGGAGCTCCACCGCGGTGACGCCGAGCCGCTTCAGGTGCTCGATGGCGGCGGGGTGGGCGAAGCCGAGGTAGGTCCCCCGCAGGCGCTCCGGCACCTCCGGGTGACGCATGGTGAAGCCCCGGACGTGGACCTCGTAGATGACCGACTGGTGCCAGGGGGTCCGCGGCGGCCGGTCGTCGCCCCAGTCGAAGCCGTCCCCGAGCACGACCGCCTTGGGCATGCCCGCCGCGCTGTCGCGATCGTCCCGATCGAGATCGGTCTCGCCGAGCTGGTAGCCGAACACCGGCTGCGTGAAGTCCACCTCCCCGACGAGCGCGCGGGCGTACGGGTCCACGAGGAGCTTGTTGCCGTTGAACCGGTGGCCCTTCGCGGGGTCGTACGGTCCCCAGGCCCGGAACCCGTAGAGCGCGCCCGGCTTCAACCCCGGCACGTACCCGTGCCACACCCGCGCGGTCCTCTCCTCCAGCGGGATGCGGGCGATCTCGCGCGCGGGGTGCTCCGGGTCGAAGAGGCAGACCGCGACCTTCTCGGCCGACTTCGAGTAGACGGCGAAGTTCACGCCCTCCGCGTCGGCGGTGGCCCCCAGCGGCTCCTCGCGCCCGGGCCAGGTGGTCTCGTGCATACAGGGGTCAACCTAAACACCTGGTTGGCCGCCGAGCCGGGAGGGCGCACGTGGACCGGGGGGGAGCGGCAGGCGGCCGTCCGTCCGCCCACTCACCCCCGCGGCGGCCCCGGCACCCACCGCCGGACCGCCGTCCGGTACGCGGTCCACTCCTCCCCGAACCGCTTCGCCATCCCGGGCTCCTCGCCGAGGACGACGCGGAGGTGGAACGCGACCGCGAGCGCGGCCGCGTACGCGGCCAGCACCGGCGACGCGCGCCACCACGCGATCCCGGCCACGGTCGCGAGGACGCTCACGTACATCGGGTTCCGCACGAACCGGTAGAGCCCGCGCACGACCAGGCGGCGCGGCGGGGCCCAGGGCGCGAGCGTGCCCTTCCCGATCGCGTAGAAGTCGCGGACGCACCAGAGGAGGCCCGCGATCCCGAGCGCGGCCAGGGCGAGGCCCAGGGGCTGCGGCGGGCCGCGCCAGCGATCGCTCCGGAGGAGGAGCCAGGGGGCGACGCCCGCCACGATCGCGGGCATGGCGGCGAAGGCGAGGACGGCCCGGAGGAGCAGCCGCGGCGCGGGGGCGGGGAGAGGCTGGTCCATGCGAGGCTACTCCGCGAGCCCGTTCCGCAGCGCGTACCGCGTGAGCTCGACGTTCGTCGAGACGCCGAGCTTGCCGGCGATGCGTTGCCGGTAGGTGGAGACCGTCTTCTCTCCGAGCGAGAGCTGCGCCGCGATCTCCTTGAGGCTCAGCCCGCTCGCCACGAGCCGGAGCACCTGGAGCTCGCGCGGCGAGAGCATCTCGTGGTGCGGCCGCGGCGCCGTCCCGTCGACCAGGTTGGCGAGGTGCTCGGCGAGGGTGGGCGTGACGTACTTGCGCCCGCCGAGGGCCGCCCGGCAGGCGGCGACGAGCTCGTGCGCGGTCGCGCTCTTCGCGACGTACCCCGACGCCCCGAGCTGCAGGCACCGCACCGCGAACTCCTGCTCCGGATACGCCGAGAGGACGACGACCGGCAGGCGCTGCCACCGCCGCTTCACCTCCTCGAGCAGCTCGAGCCCGCCGCGGCCGGGCATCGCGAGGTCCAGGACGACGAGGTCCGCCGTCGCCGCCACGAGGCGTGCGAGGCCCTCGGCCGCCGTGGCCGCCTCGTCGAACGACGCGCCGTCGAACCCGCCCGCGAGCACCTGCCGCACCCCGGCGCGCATCACCTCGTGGTCGTCCACGAGCAGGAACCGCGTCACGGCCGCGTCCCCTCCGTCGCGAGCGGGAGGCGCGCCTCGACCCGGGTGCCGCCCCCGGCCCGGCGGTGGAGGACGAGCGCGCCGCCCTGCATCGTCGCGCGCTCGCGCATCCCCGCGAGCCCGAGCGAGCTCGCCGCGCCGGCGACGGCGGGGTCGATCCCGATCCCGTCGTCGTCCACCGCCAGCAGGATCCCGTCCGGCTCCGTGGAGAGCCGGATCACGACCTCCCGGGCGCGCGCGTGCCGGACGACGTTCGTCAGCGCCTCCTGGGCGATGCGGTAGAGCGCCGTCGCCGCGTCCGGCCCGACGGTGGCGAGCGGGTCGCCGAGCTCGACGCGGCAGGCGATGCCCGCGCGCTCCTGGAACCTCCGGGCCTCGTGCTGGAGCGCCGCGCCGAGCCCCAGGCGATCGAGCGACGCGGGCCGGAGCTCGGTCGCGATCCGCTGCACCTCGACGATCGTCTGCGCGGCGAGCTCGGACGCGGCCACGGCGCGATCGACGAGGGCGCCGACGTCGGGCGACGGCGCGAGCGCCTCGAGCCGCTCCTCGATCCAGACGAGGTCGAGCGTGAGGCCGGTGAGGAGCTGTCCGAGCCGGTCGTGGAGGTCGCGGGAGAGCCGCGACTTCTCCTCCTCGGCGACCTGCTGGAGCCGTGCCGCGAGGAGCGCCTGCTGTCGCTCGCTCGCGCGGAGCTCCGCCTGGGCTCGCACCTGGAGCGTGATGTCCCGGCCGAAGGCCGTGATGGCGTACGGGACGTCCTCGCAGCACAGCACCCGGAGGTGGAGGTCCAGCACCCGTCCCCCGACGGACGTCTGGTACTCGGGGACGTGGGTGCCCCGCTCGTCCAGCGCGCGGCGGTAGAGCGCGCGCCACCGGGCGGTCAGGGGCGGCTCGGGCACGAGCTCGACGAGGTCCATCCCGAGCCGCAGCGCGATCCCGCGATGCCGGGCGAAGTACTGCTCGAGCCCGCGGTTGTACGTGAGGAGCCGATGGTCCTTGGCGTCCACGGTCCAGATCAGGTCCGGGCTCGCGTCCACGAGGGCCTTCAGGAGCTCCCAGCTCTCGAGCAGCTCTCGCTCCGGAGGCCGCGCCACCCGGACGGCGTCACCCGGCGTCGATACCTCGACCATCCCGTCCGGATGTGCCTGCGCGGCGGCGCGGGCCGCTCCCTTGGGGGTGCGCCCGCGGAGCACTCTCCCGGGGGCGGGAGCGGTGGACCACCGGCCCCCTACGGGCCGGAGAGGCGGACGAGCTCGGCGAGCACGGCGTGGAGGTCCAGGACCCGGTCCGCGCCGCGGGCCCGGCAGGCGAGCGAGATCTCGGGGTCGGCCTCGCAGGTGACCGCGACGAGGAGCGCGCCCGGCGCCGCGCCGCGGAGCGCGTCGAGCTCGCGGAGCGCGGGCCAGGCCATCGTGTCCACGTCCACGATCACGACGTCGAACGGGTCGGCCTGCAGGCGCGCGACCGCCGCCGCGAAGCCCTCCGCGAGCGCGACGTCCAGGTTCTCGCACAGGAGCGCGATCCGGAACAGCCGGGCCGCGAGCAGCGGCGCCGGCTCGACGACGAGCACGGTGATCGGGGTGTCGGGGGCGGGGCTGCGGGTCCTGGAGTCCATGGCGGGACAGGTGGCGTGGGCAGGGCCGCCGCGGGACCGGGTGATGTCCCGAAACCGGCGCAGGGTCCTCGCCTCACGCGGCGTCGGGCGTTCACCCGACGGCGGCGGGCCGGTCCACCCGAGGCGCGCATCCGGTGTTTCGCCCGCCGCTGCCGCCGGCGCGGAGCGCTACCTCCCCGCCGACGCCGGCGCGCGGACGCGCCGCGTCATGGAGGAACGTCATGCGGGTGGAGCAGATCAGGAACCACGACGCGCAGGCCGGGGGCGGGGCACCCGGCGGCGTCCTCGCTCGGATCGCGCGATGGCTGCGGCAGCGGACGCGGCGGCGGATCGACGAGCACGTCCTCCACGCGCAGCGGCTCCAGGCGGTCGGGACGTTCACGCTGTGCGTCGCGCACGAGCTCGGCAACATGCTCGAGGTCATCGGGGCGAACGCGCTGCTGATCGCGGAGAGCGCCGACCCGGCGCTCCGGGAGGCGGCCCGCGACCTCCAGCAGGCGGAGCGCCTGGCCCGCGAGCTCGTGCGGGAGCTCCTCCTTCATGGGCGGCGCGAGGAGCACCGGCCCGAGGTGCTCGACCTCGCGCTCCAGGTCGAGGCCGCGGCGCGCTTCCTCGATCGGGCGCTGGGCCGAACGCACCGGCTCGCGGTCGAGGCCACGGAGGACGTCCCCGTCCTCATGCGCCCTGGCGCCGTCCGGCAGGTGGTCACGAACCTGGTGCTGAACGCGCGGGACGCGATGCCCCGCGGGGGCACGGTCCATGTCGGCGTCTGGCGCCTGCCGCGTGCGGTCGCCGCGGAGCTCGGCTCCGACCTCACCGCAGCGGAGCAGGCGATGCTCGAGGTGGAGGACCACGGCCCCGGCATCCCCGCGGAGACCATGGCCCGGATGTTCGAGCCGTTCTTCACGACGAAGCCGGCCGGCGCCGGGGCGGGCCTCGGGCTCCCGGTGGTGCAGGAGCTCATCGCGCGCAGCGACGGATCCGTGCACGTCGAGAGCACCCACGGTCGGGGGACCCGCTTCCGCGCGTTCCTCCCGATCGCCGGCCTCCCGTCGGCATGACGCTCGGGCGGGGCGTCCGCGCCGCGCTCGCACGTACCAACCGACGGCGCAAACGCTTGCGCCGCACATCGCCTTCACCGGCTGCGCGGCATGGCGTAAGGTGCTCGGGACTCGCGAAACAACGGCCCGTGGGCGGTCCGACGGGCGTGGATCCAGCGGCGCGGTGCCCCCGGGCTCGGGAGGTCGAGCGCGGTGCATCGCCGACGTGCGCAGCGACTCACCTCGCGCCGCTCTCTCTCGACGGCGCGAGCACCCGTGGAGAGAGCGATGACGACAATCCGTGGAACGCCGGGCCGGCGACGCCGGTCCCTCGAGCTGATCCCCCTCGCGGCGCTCGCCGCGGTCCTCTCGTGCGCGCAGGGCGGCACGCCGGAACCCTCGGCCGCGCGCGAGGCCACCGCGTCGGCCACGCTCGTCAAGCCGCGCGCGGAGATCGAGGCCGCGTGGACGCAGGCCCAGACGATCGCCGACGACATGTACGCGAGCAACCGGGCCGCCACGTACGACATGTTCCACTCGGTGCGCCTGACGACCGACTGGTGGACCTGGTCGCAGGATCCGCTCAGCTTCATGAACGGCGTGATGCTGTCCACGTCCGACTTCGAGAGCCGCCTCAAGATCCGCGAGCTCCGCCTGCTCGACGGGCCCGTCACCTGCGGCGGGAGCCTCCAGGGCTGCACCATCTTCCCCGCGCCGCTCGCGGTGGCCTCGAGCTGGGACGTGGATCAGGCCGTCGCGATGTACACCGCGCAGGGCGCCGAGAAGAAGGCGAAGGGCGCGAACGTCTCGCTCAGCCCGACGATGCAGATCATCCGCGATCCGCGCGGCGGCCGGAACTTCGAGAGCTTCTCCGAGGACCCGTTCCTCTCCGCGCAGCTCGCCGCCTCGGCGGTCACGGGCATCCAGAGCAACAACATCATCGCGACCGCCAAGCACTACCTGAACAACGACCACGAGACGAACCGCGACACGATCACCGTCAACGTGGACGACCGCACGCAGCACGAGGTCTACCTCGCGCCCTTCAAGGCGGCGGTGGAGGCGGGCGTCGGCGCGTTCATGTGCTCGTACAACAAGGTCGCCACGCCGACCGGCACGGACTGGGCCTGCGAGAACTCGTACGTGCTCAAGACCCTGCTCAAGGGCGAGCTCGGCTTCCGCGGCTTCGTGCTGTCCGACTGGGGCGCGACGCACTCCGGCGCCAAGGCCGCCAACGCCGGCCTCGACGTCGAGATGAACAACAACCTCTGGTTCCTCAACCTCGACGGGCAGATCACCGACGCGACCGCCCGCGAGATGGCGCGGCGCATCGTGTTCGCGCACCTCATCACGAACCTCGACGACGTCCCGACCGCGAAGGTCACGAAGGCCCAGGGCGTCGAGACCAAGCTCGTCTCGACCGCCGCGAACCTCCAGGCGGCGCAGCGGACCGCCGAGCAGTCGATCGTGCTCCTCAAGAACACGGCGGCGGCCGGCGTGCCGCTCCTGCCGCTCTCCAAGACCAACCGGAACGTCGCCGTCTTCGGCCAGTGCGCCGAGACGAACCACGTGTTCCAGGGCAAGGGTTCGGCGGAGGGGCTCACCAACGGCAAGACCATCATGACCCCGCGCCAGGCGATCGCGAACGCGCTGGGCGTCTCGGCGAGCACGATCCCGTACGGCACCGAGGCCAACATCGACGCCGCGGTCAGCCTCGCCGCCGGGAAGGCCGCCGCCATCGTGGTCCTCTGCGCGACGTCCATGGAGGGCTACGGCGACGGCGGCGACCGCGGCGGCCTCAACTTCGGCGCGGCCCGGTCGTTCTCCAACGCCAACTCCGACGCCCTCGCGACGCGCATCGCGGCGACCGGCACGCCGACGGTGGTGATGGTCGTCTCCCCCGGCCAGATGACCATGCCGTGGGCGAGCAGCGTCCGCGCCATCCTCTGGAGCAGCCTCCTCGGCGAGATGCAGGCGCCGGCGATCGCCCGCGTGCTGTTCGGCGACGTGAACCCGTCCGGCAAGCTGCCGCTCACCTTCGGCGCGAGCCTGTCGGACTACCCGACGGCGAGCAGCGCCTACGGCAGCACGACCGACATGTTCCCCGGGAATGGCAGCAGCGTCTGGTACCGCGAGGGCCTGTTCGTCGGGTACCGCCACTTCGACGCGCGCAACATC
>JAEYZK010000380.1 GCA_023428085.1 Pseudomonadota bacterium | reverse complement strand
GCGGTGGATCGGGACGACGCCCGCCCGGCGCCGGAGGTGCTCGCCGAGGCCGACGCGTGGCTCGTGGAGCTGCCGCGGCTCCACGGGGTCGAGGCGCAGCGGCGGGCCTCCGACCTGCTCGCGAGCTTCGCGACGCTCACGCGGCGACTGGATGGAGGGGCCGAGGCCGCGGAGCTCGCGCGGTCCATCGAGGAGGACGCGCGCGCGCTCGGGACGGATCCCGGGTGGTTCGGCCACACCGACCTCGCCCGCAGCGGTCTCCGCGCGAGCGCGGCGGCGCTCGCGCGGATCGCGGACCGGCGCGCCCCGGAGCTGCGGCCGTGGGTCCGGGCCGCGGCGGAAGCGGCCGAGGCGATCCGTCCCGAGAAGCCGTTCGAGATCGAGCGGAGCGCGATCCAGGACGCGTTCCGCGCGGTGGCGGACGCGTTCCGGGCGGCGGTGGTGCGCGGCGCCGGCGGACCCCGGACCGAGGCGCGGAGGAACTCCGGGCGCGGCGTTGTTACGGAAGCGGCATGGTCCCGCAGCCCACCTCCTTCGTCCTCGTGCGCCACGGCCACACCGCCGCGAACGGCGGGCCGGCGGGCATGCGGATGAGCGGCTGGACGGACACGCCGCTCAGCGAGGAGGGCCGCCGCGAGGCGCGCCGCGCGGCCGAGGCGCTGCGCCGGGAGCCCTCGTTGGCGGCCGTGTACGCGAGCCCCCTCACCCGCGCGCGCGACACGGCCGCGCCGATCTGCGCGGCGCTCGGCCTCCCCCTGCGGATCGAGCCGCGCCTGCGCGAGATCTTCTGCGGCGCCGTGGACGGGCGGACCATCGACGAGGTGCGCGCCGGGCATCCGGACGCCTGGGCCCGCAACCTCGAGGAGCGGCACGAGGACTTCCGCTGGCCGGAGGGCGAGAGCTACCGGGAGTTTCGCGGCCGGTGCCTCCGCGCGCTCCGGGCGCTGGCCGCGCGGCACCGCGGCCAACGCGTCGTCCTCGTGACGCACGCGGGGTTCATCTCCCAGGCCTTCGGGTGGCTCGAGGGCCTCAGCTGCGCGCGGTGGGGCGCGTATCGTCCGGCGAACGGGTCGATCTCGCGGCTGCGGTGGGATCCGGGACGGCGCCGCGCGGAGGCGTTCGACGAGCGCGCGCACCTGGTGAGGCCCGCTCCGCGACGCCCCACACCGCCGCCGCCCGCCGGATGATCCGCAGCCAGTCGTGGAGCGCCCACGCGGCCCGCGCCCGCGCCGGGCGCGCGGCGGCGGGATCGGCGGCGACGCCCGCGTGGTGGAGCATCGCGCCCGCGAGGGCGTTGGACGCGCCGGCGAGCCAGCACGCCTCGCGGACGTCCGCCGGGATCCCGCCGGCGCCGCCGCGCGCGCGGAGGTAGGCGGCGAGCAGCGTGTCGTGGCGCCGGCGGGCGGCGGGCTCCCAGCACCCGAGGCTCTGGATCCACGAGGCCACGTCCTCGAGCGGCGCCCCCCGGCGGGCGCGCCCCCAGTCGAGGAGCCGCGGCGCGAGCGCCCCGCCCGCGCGCGCGACGATCACGTTGCCCGGGTGCAGGTCGCCATGGACGAGCGCGGGCGGGAACGGCGTCTCGCGAAGCAGCGCGCGCCGGAACGCAGGCAGGTGGTGGACCACCCGGCGCAGCGCCCGGAGGCTCGCCGCGTGGAGCGGCAGCGCCCCGCTCCGCCGGGCGGCCGCGAGGGCGTCGAGGGTCGCCGCGCCGCCGCCGCCGGCGACGAGGTCGCGGGCGAGCTCCCGGAGGTCTCGGGGATCCATGGCCGGACGGGTAACGCGCGACCTGCTGGATTCCCACTGCCGCCCGGCGGGGTGCCGGCGTCCGCCGCCAGCCGCACATTGGGCCGGTACGCGTGCCGCGGGCCTCGCCCGGACGGCCGGTGTGGAGGCGCCATGAACGTTGGAACCTTCCTCCTGAAGCGGCTCGTGGCCTGGGGCGTCCGGCGCGTCTTCGGGTACCCGGGCGACGGCGTGAACGGCATCTTCGGCGGCTTCCACGAGGTCGAGGAGCTGGAGCTCGTCCAGGTCCGCCACGAGGAGCTGGCCGCGCTCATGGCGTGCGCCCACGCCAAGTTCACCGGCGAGGTGGGCGTCTGCCTGGCGACCTCCGGGCCGGGCGCCATCCACCTGCTCAACGGCCTCTACGACGCGCGGATGGACCACCAGCCGGTGGTGGCCATCGTCGGGCAGACTGCGCGCGCGGCGATGGGGGGAGACTACCAGCAGGAGGTGGACCTCCACGCGCTCTTCAAGGACGTGGCCCGCGCGTACGTGCAGACGCTCATGGTCCCCGCCCAGGCGCGCCACCTCGTGGACCGCGCGATCCGGATCGCGCTGGCCGAGCGGACGGTCACGGCGATCGTCGTCCCCAACGACGTCCAGGAGGAGCCGTACGAGGACCCGCCGCACGCGCACGCCACCATCCACAGCGGCCTCGGCTGGGAGCCGCCGCGGGTCGTCCCGGCGCAGCGCGACCTCGCGCGCGCCGCCGAGGTCCTGAACGCGGGCCGGCGCGTGGCGATGCTGGTGGGGGCGGGGGCGCTGCGCGCGGGCGCGGAGGTCGCCGAGGTGGCGCGGATCCTCGGCGCCGGGGTCGCGAAGGCGCTGCTCGGCAAGGCGGTCCTCCCCGACGACCTGCCGTGGGTCACGGGGTCCATCGGGCTCCTCGGCACCAGGCCCTCGTGGACGCTCATGAGCGAGTGCGACTCGCTCCTCATGGTCGGGTCCTCGTTCCCGTACCCGGAGTTCCTGCCGAAGGAGGGCCAGGCCCGCGGGGTGCAGATCGATCTCGACGGCCGGCTCCTGTCGCTGCGGTACCCGATGGAGGTGAACCTGGTCGGCGACACCGGCGAGACGCTGCGCGCGCTCCGACCGCTGCTGCGGCCGAAGGAGGACAGCTCCTGGCGGGAGCGGATCGAGGCCGAGGTGCGCCGCTGGTGGAGGACGCTCGAGGCCCGGGCGATGGCCCCGGCCGATCCGCTCAACCCGCAGCGCGTGTTCTGGGAGCTCTCGCCGCGGCTGCCGGACGGCGCGATCCTCGCCGCCGACTCCGGATCGGTCGCGAACTGGTACGCGCGGGACCTCAAGATCCGGCCCGGCATGATGGCGTCGCTCTCCGGCAACCTCGCGACCATGGGACCGGCGGTGCCGTACGCCATCGCCGCCAAGTTCGCCTGGCCGGAGCGGCCGGTGTTCGCGCTCGCCGGCGACGGCGCCATGCAGATGAACGGCCTGGCCGAGCTCATCACGGTCGCGAAGTACTGGCGGGCGTGGAGCGACCCGCGCTGGATCGCCCTCGTGCTCGACAACCGCGATCTCAACATGGTGACCTGGGAGCAGCGGGTGATGCAGGGGGACCCGAAGCTCGCGGCGTCGCAGGACCTGCCCGCCGTGGACTACGCCGCGTTCGCGGAGTCGCTCGGGCTCGCGGCCGTCCGCATGGAGCGCCCCGAGGACGTCGCGCCGGGCTGGGAGCGCGCGCTCTCCGCGGGGCGGCCCTGTCTCGTCCAGGCGCGCGTCGATCCGAGCGTCCCGCCCCTCCCGCCGCACATCACCGCCGCGCAGGCGCGAGGCTACATCGCGTCGATCCTGAAGGGCGATCCCGATCGCGGCGCGATGCTCGTGCAGTCGTGGCGCGCGGTGAAGGACAGCCTCGTGCCGGACGACGGGTGAGGGCCCTCCCCGCGCGCGTGCGCGCGGGGCCCGGGTGGGCGGGGGGCCGTGCGCCGGTCGACCGGGCTCAGCGGCGCGAGGCGCTGACGCGGAGCACCGTCCCGGCGCGCAGGGTGTGGCGCGCGGGGGCGCGGATCCCGTTCCAGCGGGCGAGCTGCTCCACCGTGACGCCGTGCTTGCGGCTCAGCGACCAGAGGGTGTCGCCGCGCTCTACCTGGTGCTCCGCGCGCCGGTGCTCCGCGCGCTGCGCGGGCCGGTGCTTCGGAGGGCGCGGGTGCTGCTTCGGCAGGCGCGCCTGGTGGCTCGCCGCGGTCCGTCGCGCGGTCCGCTCGGCGGGCGGGCTCCAGCGCTCCGCGAACAGCGCCGCCTGCCCGCGCGGGAGCTTGAGGGCGTACGGGCGCGGAGGCGTCGACGGCCCGCGCAGCTCGGGGTTGAGGTCCTGCAGCTCCGTGACCGTGATCCCGGCCGCGACGGCGAGCGCCGCGAGCGGGCTCGCGCGCGCGACGGTCACCTCGGCGGAGTCGATCCAGGCCTCCGGCGCGAGCTCCTCGTCGCGGATCCCGAAGGCGGCGGCGTGCTTCGCGAGGATGGCCGCGGCGAGGATCTTCGGCACGTAGGTCTGGGTCTCGCGCGGGAGCAGGTCGGGTCCGCGCGCCAGCTCCCAGAAGTCGGAGGAGCCGAGCTCCATCGCCCGGACGATGCGGCTGGGCCCCGCGTTGTACGACGCCCACGCGAGGTACCAGTGGCCGGTCCTCTCGTGCAGCGCGCGCAGGAACCGGGCCGCCGCGCGCGCCGCCTTCTCCGGGTCGCGCCGCTCGTCCACCCATTCGTCCTGCAGCAGGCCGTACCGCGCGCCGGTGGCGGGGATGAACTGCCACGCTCCCACCGCCTTCGCCCGGCTGGTCGCCTGGTTCGCGAAGCCGCTCTCGATCATCGCGAGCCAGACCGTGTCCTCGGGGAGGCCCTCGGCGCGGAGGATGGCCCGGAACCGGGGTGCGTACCGGTGCGAGCGCGAGAGCCAGCGGAGGAGGCGCGGGCGGTGCTCGTCCGCGAGGAACATCCGGACGTACCCGGCGACCGCCTCGTTCACCTCGAGGGGGATGTCGTACCCGGCCTGGAGCTCCGAGAGGTCCATGGCGAGCTCGGGCAGCAGCTCACGAAGGTCGCGCGGACGCGGCGGCGCGGCGGGGGGCCCGTCGGCGAGCGGGGACGCCGCAGGAACCACGAGCGCGGCAGGCGCCGGCTCCGGGCGCGCGAGGACCGGCGCGCGGAGCCCTGCGGCCGGGGGCGTCCGGGCCGCGGTCCCGGCGCAGGCGAGCGCCGGCAGGAGCCAGATCACCCACGTCCGGCCTCCAGCGCGTCCTCCACGATCCAAGGTGCGGCCCCCTGCGGCTGGTTCACCCGTTCCGTGAGCGAACCACCGGGCGCGGGGAAATCATCCGGGACGCGCGCGGATCGTGGAGGCAGACGGGGGGCCGCGATCACCGCGCCTCGCGCGCCGGCTCCACGCTCCGGGGTCCGCCGGCCGGCGCGCGCCGGAACAGGCGGCGCGCCCTCCGGCCGAGCCAGCTGCGCAGCCCGTCCGCGGTCTCGTAGACCGTCGGGATCACGAGGAGCGTCAGCGCCGTCGAGGCGATGACGCCGCCGATCACCGCCCGCCCGAGCGGCGCCCGGAAGTCGCCGCCCTCGCCCGCGCCCAGCGCGACCGGGATCATGCCGGCGATGATGGCCACGCTCGTCATCACGATCGGGCGGAGCCGGATCCGCCCCGCCTCGATGAGCGCCTCGCGGATCGGGAGGCCGCGGTCCTCCTTCGCCCACTTCGCGAAGTCGATGAGCAGGATGGCGTTCTTGGCGACGATCCCGAAGAGCAGGATGACGCCGATGAGGCTCATGATGTTGAGCGTGTCGCCGGTGAGGAGCAGCGCGATCACCACGCCCACGAGCGAGAGCGGCAGGGAGACGAGGATCGTGAGCGGATCGAGGAAGGAGCCGAACTGCAGGACGAGCACGAGGTACATGAGGAGGACGGCGGTCCCGAGGGCGAGGAAGATGCGCCCGAACACCTCCTGCTGGTCCTGGGTCTCACCGCCCTGCCGGAGGACGTAGCCCGGCGGCAGCGGGACCTCGCGCCCGAGCCGCACCTCGATGTCCCGCACCACCTCGGAGAGCGACCGGCCCGCGACGTTGGCCGCGACGGTCACGACCCGCTCGCGGTCGAGGTGCGTGATGAGCGACGGGCCCACGTCCTCCTCGATCCGCGCGACCTGCGCGAGCGGGACGGAGCGCGGCGCGCCGTCGGGCCCGGGCGGGAGCGCGACCGGGAGCTGGCCCAGGTCGGCGGCGCGGCGCCGGGCCTCCGGCGCGAGCCGGACCATCACCTGCCGCGTCTCGCCGGATGGGTCCACCCAGTCGCCCGCGTCGAGGCCCGCGAAGGCGACCCGCAGCGACTGGGCCACCTGACCCACGGTGATCCCGAGGCTCCCGGCGACCCCGCGGTCGAGCGAGACGGTCACCTCCGGCTTCACCCCGCGGGTCGAGAGCCCCACGTCCACCGCGCCCGGCACCTGCCGGACGACGTCCGCGGCGCGCGCGGCGAGCGCCTCGAGCCGCCGGATGTCGGGACCGCGGAGCTGGAGCTGGATCGCCTTGAACGCGCCGCCGAACCCGCTCGTGAAGACGGCGACGTCGGCCCCGGCGACGCGGTCGAGCTCCGCGCGGAGCCTGCCGCCCAGGTCCTCCTGCGAGAGCGCGCGCTCGGCCTTGGGGGTGAGCCGCACGTAGACGAGGGCCTGATCGACCCCGGGCGCCTGGAGCGGGATCGGCGTCCCGATCGACGCGTACGTGTAGCGGATCTCCGGGTGCGCGCGCAGGAGCCGGTCGATCTCCGCCACCTTCGCGCGCGTGTACTCCAGCGAGGATCCCGGCGGCGTCTGGACGATGAGGTTCACCTCGCTCCGGTCGGAGACGGGGACGAACCCCGCCCCGCCCGCGGTCGCCTGGAGGGCGATCGCGCCGAAGAACGCCACCGCCCCGAGCAGGAACATCGCCAGGCGGTGGTCGAGCGCCCACGCGACCACCCCGCGATACCGATCGGCCTGCCGGTCGAACCAGCGGTTGAACGCGCCGAGGACGCGGCCCAGGCGCCCGTGCTTCCCCTGCTCCACCTGCGGATCCGGCCAGTACGCGGACAGCATCGGATCGAGCGAGAACGAGACGAACAGCGACACCAGCACCGCGCCGGCGATGGTGAGCGCGAACGGCTTGAACCACTGCCCGGCCTCCCCGTACATGAACGCCACCGGGAGGAAGACCGCCACGATGGAGAACGTGGTGGCGGCCACCGCGAGGCCGATCTCCGAGGTCCCCTCGTGCGACGCCGTCGTGTGGTCCTTCCCCATCTCGATGTGCCGGACGATGTTCTCCCGGACCACGATCGCGTCGTCGATGAGGATGCCGATCGCGAGCGAGAGGCCCATGAGGGACATCGTGTTGAGGGTGAAGCCGAAGACCCAGACCGCGATGAACGCCGCGAGGACCGAGACGGGGAGGGCGAGGCCGGTGATGATGGTGGACCGCCAGGAGTTCAGGAACAGGAACACCACGAGCACCGTGAGCAGCGCGCCCTCGAGCAGCGTCGTCTGCACCTCCTCGACCGAGCGGCTCACCCGCTCCCCGGCGTCCTGGACGATCGCGGTCTCCGCGCCTTCGAGCCGCGGCCGGAGGGCCTCGAGCCGCGCCCGCACCGCCTCGGCCACGGCGGTCGTGGAGTAGCCCTTCGTCTTCAGCACCTCGATCCCGACCGCCTCCTCGCCGTCGAACAGCGCGAGCGTCCGCTGCTCCTCGGCGCCGTCCACGGCCCGCCCGAGCTGCCCGAGCCGGACCGCCTGGCCGTTCCGGGTGACGACGGTGAGCTGCTCGAACTGCGCGGGCGTCTCGAGCCGGCCGAGGAGGCGGATGTTCTGCTCGCGGAGCCGCGTCTCGAGCCGGCCGACCGGCGCCGCGAGGTTCTGCGCCTGGAGGGCGGCGGCGACGTCGGCGGCCGACACGTTCGCCGCCGCCAGCGCGCCCGGATCCAGGTTCACGGTCAGCTCGCGGAGGCGCCCGCCGACGAGCCGGACGTCGGCGACCCCCTGCACCGCGCGGAGATCGCGCGCCACCACCTCGTCGGCGAGGCGGGTGAGGGTCTGGACGGTCATGCCCTCTCGCCGGACGGTGATGGTGACGATGGGCTGGTCCGCCGGGTCGAACCGGACGATGACCGGCTCCTCCATCTCGAGCGGCAGGTCCTGGCGCCGCGACGAGATCGCGTCGCGGATGTCCTGGGTCGCCTCGGTGAGGTCCTTCGTGAACTCGAAGAAGACGACGAACTGGGCGAGGCCGTCGGAGGCGAGGGCGGTGGTGCGGCTGCCGTCGATGCCGCTGATGGAGAAGATCGCGTCCTCGATGGGCTCGACGAGCTCGCGCTCGACCGTCTCCGGGGACGCGCCCGGGTAGACGATCGAGACGGCGACGACCGGCGGCTGAACGTCGGGGAACTCGTCCGTCTCGAGGCTCGCGAGCGACACGAGGCCGAAGGCGACGAGGGCCAGCATCACCGTCACGGTGACGATCGGCTTCCGGATGGCGAAGTCGCTGATGAACACGTGGGCTCCGGTGCTACGGTGGTCCCGCCCCCGCGCCGGCCGCGGCCTCGCCCGCCGGCCTTTGCGCCGCCTGCTCCCGCGCGACCTCGACGGCGGTCCCCTCGGTGACGTCGGCCCGCGCGCTCCCGAGCACGAGGACGTCGCCCGGGGCGACGCCCTCCTCGAACCCGACCTGGCCTGTCACGGGATCCCGCAGGCGCACCTTGACCGGCACCTTCCGGATCCTCCGCTCCTCGATCTTGAGCACCGTCGGCGGCTGCGTGCTCGCGTCCACGACCGACGCGGGGGCCGCCGGGACCGTCTCGGCCCGGGTGGCGATCCGGCCCTGGGCGAAGAGGCCCGCGACCAGCGCGCCTCCGGGGTTCGGGACCTCCACGTACACGAGGAGCTGGCCGGTCGCGGGATCGACGGCCGGGTTGACGCGATCGATCTTCCCCTGGAACTTCCGGTCGAACCCGGTGACGGTGAAGTCCACGGGCGCGCCGGGGCGCACCCCGCCGACGCGCGCCGCCGGGATCGCGCCGACGAGCTCGAGCGTGGAGGGATCGACGACGGTCGCGAGGAGGGTCCCCACGCCGACGACGTCACCGCGCGAGACCGGCCGCGTGGCGACCACGCCGTCGAACGGCGCCCGGACGATCACCTTGGACGCGGTCTGCCGGGCCTGCGCGCGCCGCGCGCGCGCGTCCTCGACCTGGGCCCGGGCCGCCTGGAGCTGGGCGCGGGCCGCCTCCGCCTCCTGCGCGGACATCGCGCCGGCCTTCGCGAGCGTCCCGGCGCGCCGGGCGTTGGCCGCCG
>JAEYZK010000261.1 GCA_023428085.1 Pseudomonadota bacterium | reverse complement strand
CACCCGGGCCGCGCTCGCGGTGCCGGCGTTCCGCGCCCTCGTGGCGCGCGGGGGCGGCGCGGCCACGACGCGGGCCGGGCGCACGATCGCCTACCGCACGAGCAACGTGCTCCTCGGGCGCGTGGAGGGCGTGCGCGGCGTGAAGAGCGGGTACACGGCGCGCGCGGGGCGGTGCGTGGTCGTCCTCGCCGAGCGCGCCGGCGTCGAGGTGCTCCTGGTCCTCCTCGACGCGCACGATCGCTGGTGGACGGCGGCGGCGCTCGTCGAGGAGGCGTTCGCGGAGGCGGGGAAGCGTGGCTGACGGACCGCGCGCGCACCGATGGGCGCTCCCGGTCCTCCTCCTCGCCGTGGCCGCCGCCTGGGGCACGAGCTTCCAGGGCGGGTTCCAGTTCGACGACTTCCGGGTGATCGTCGGGGACCCCCGCGTGCAGTCGGTCACCGCCTGGTGGCGCTCCATGCCGGGCATCCGGCCGCTCCTCAAGCTCACCTACGCCCTCGACAACGAGAGCGGACTCGGCCTCGCGGGGTTCCACGCGGTGAACCTGGCGATCCACGCCGCGGCGGCCGCCGTGGCGTTCGGGCTGCTCCGCCGGCTCGGGGACCGCCTCGCCCTCCCCGACGCGCGCGGGCCTGCGCTCGTCGGGGCGCTCGTCTTCGCGCTCCATCCCGTGCAGACCGAGTCCGTCACCTACCTCTCCGGCCGCTCGTCATCGCTCGCCGGACTGCTCGCCCTCGCGAGCGCCCTCGCGTTCGTCGAGGGGCGCGACCGCGGGAGGCCCCGGCTCGTCCACCTCGCCTCGCCGCTCCTCCTGGTGCTCGCGCTCGGCGTGAAGGAGGGCCCCGTGGTGCTGCCCGCGGCCCTGCTCCTCGTCGAGGCGATCGACCACCGGCGGCCGTTCTCCTGGCGCGGGGCGCTCCGCGCGCTCTCCGTCCACCTCGCCGTGGCGCTCGCCGCCACCGGCGTCCTCCTCGCGTCCCCGGTCTACCGCACCCTGCTGGCGCGCAGCCTGGCGCTCCGGCCGCTCGACCTCCAGCTCCTCTCGCACGCCCGCGCGGTGGTCTGGCTGGCGGGCCAGCTCGTCCCGGTCCGCGGCCTCTCGGCCGATCCCGCGCTCCCGCCGCCGGACGCGTGGACCCCCGGCGCCGCCCTCGCCGCGCTCGCCGTCCTCGGCGCCGCGGCGGCCGCGCTCCTCCTCCTGCGGCGCCGGCCCGCGCCGGCGTTCGCGGCGGCCTGGTTCCTGCTCTGGCTCGCGCCGCAGGGCTGGTGGCTCCCGCGCGCGGAGCTCGCGAGCGAGCGGCAGCTCTACGTCGCGCTGCTCGGACCGGCCTGGCTCGCCGGCCTCGCGCTCGCGCGCCTGGGGATACCGCGGGGGGCGCCGGCGGCGCTCGCGGGGGCGCTCCGCGTCGCGCTCCGCGCCGCGCCCCTCCTGGCGCTCGGCCTCTCGACCGCGGCGCGGAGCCGGATCTATCGCGACGAGGTGACCTTCTGGTCGGACGCCGCCGCGAAGGCGCCGCACAACGCCCGCGCCCACGGGAACCTCGGCTACGCGCTCGCGCTCGCCTGCCGCCCGGGCGAGGCCGCGGTCGCGTTCGAGCGGGCGGCGGCGCTCGATCCCGCGGACCCGCAGCCGCGCGTACACCTGCGGCTCCTCCGGGAGGGCGCGCTCCTGCCGGAGGAGGCCGAGGCACGGTGCCGGGCGAGCGGGGCTGGCAGCGCAGCGGGACCGTGAGCGGGCGGGGCTACAGCACCTTCAGCGGCTGGACGATGTCCACGCGCTGGACGGGATCCTCCGGCTGCGAGAGGTAGACCTCGTAGCAGGGCCTGTCGTCCGGCTGGTAGCCGCTCGCGGGCAGCCACGCGCCCATGAGCCAGTTCCACGCCGCGGCGTACTCGCTCCTGTCGAGCGTGAACCGCGCCACCGCGCTCTTCCCCGCCGGGATCTCCATCACGCTCACGTCGCGCTCGCCCTGGGTGCCCGCCGGCACGGAGAGGCACGCGCTCACGCGCAGCTTCTCGGGCGCGGTGATCTCCGGGTCGTCGTGGTACATCGCGAGCCAGCGCGTGTCCTTGCCGATGAGGCCGCGCGGGCCCGCCCACTGGCCCAGCCGGCCGAAGAGGCGCGCGAAGAGCCCCGCGTCCCCCGCGTACGGCCCCACGTGCCGCACGTACGCCACCGTGAACGCCGGGAGCTCCGCGACCCGGACCTCGTCCGCCTGCTTCCTCGCCTTGCCGTTCATGTCCACCCTCCGCTGGTCGGCGGCGTCCGGTCCATCCGGCGCCGCGCCGACGGGGGCAACGTACCCGGCGCCCTCGAGGCCCTCTTCACCGCGCTTGCGGAGCGGTTTGCCGATCTTGCGGAACTCCGTCGCGGTCACCCCGTACGCCGCCCGGAAGGCGCGGGCGAACGCCGCCGAGCCGCCGAACCCGGCGTCGAGCGCGATCGCGGTGACGCTCCGGTCGGGGTGGCGGAGGAGCGCGCTCGCCGCCCGCTCCAGCCGGAGGCGGGCCACGAACTCGCGGATCGTCTCCCCGGTCATCGCCGCGTACACGCGGTGGAAGTGGAACGGGGAGAAGCACGCGACCCGCGCCAGCTCCTCGAGCCGCAGCTCCTCGCCGAGGTGGCGCTCGATGTGGTCCTGCACCCGGTGGATGCGGGCGAGGTACTCGTCGCGCGGGGGGATGGGACGGTCGGGCATCGAGGGCATCGTACTAGACGGCAGTTCGTGATTCGCGATCACCTTCGGTGTTCGCGAATCACGACCGCCGTTTAGTAGGATCACACGGGGCGTGCCGCCCCGCCCCGCCGGCGAAGCCGTCGGGGCCCCACCCCTGCTGCGCGGGGCCCTGCGCCCCTCCCCCGGCTGCGCCGGGTCCCCCACCCTGCACTGAGGCGCTACCCCACCGTCTGCAGCCCCGCCGCGATCCCGTTCACCGTGAGCAAGAGCGCGTCGCGCACCCGCTCGCGCTCGGGCCCCTCGGCGGCCCGCAGGCGCCGGAGGAGCTCGACCTGCACGTGCGAGAGCACGTCCACGTAGGGGTTCCGGCGGTGGGCGGCCCGCTCGACGGCGGGCCACGCGCCCATGAGGCTCGGCTCCCCCGAGACCGCGCGGAGGGCCTCCAGCGTGCGGGCGTGCTCCTCGCGGATCTGCGCCATGATGGCCTGGTCCGCGGGCTCGGCCAGGCGCGCGTACTGGGCGGCGACGTCCATGTCGGCCTGCGTGAGCGCGATCCGGGCGTCGTCCACGACCCCGCGCAGGAACGGCCACTCGCGGTAGAGGGCGCGCGCGCGCTCCACGCCGATCTCCTCGAGCAGGGCCGCGAGCGCGGTGCCGAGGCCGAACCAGCCGGGGATCCCGTGCCGGCTCTGGTTCCAGGAGAACACCCACGGGATCGCGCGGAGCGACTCGAGCGACACCTTCCCGGTGCGGCTCGCCGGGCGCGAGGCGAACCGGAGCTCGGGGACCTCCTCCATCGGCGTCGCGCGCAGCGCGTACCGCGCGAGGCGGTCCGGATCGGCGGTGAGCCGCCGGTAGACCTCGAACGCCGCGCCCGCCACGCGGTCGAGCACCACCTCGCGCTCGCCCGCGGCGGCGTCGGCGGCCCGCTCCGCCGGGCCGATCGAGCTGCAGAGGACGCCGTTCACCATCTGCTCGAGATCGCGGAGCGCGATCGCCCGCCAGCCGTAGCGCGCGGCGACGGTCTCGCCCTGCTCGGTCACGCGGAACCGACCGCGGAGAGCGGCGCGCGGCTGCGCGCGGATCGCGCGGTTGGCGGGCCCGCCGCCGCGGCCGACGGAGCCGCCGCGGCCGTGGAAGATCGTGAGCGTCATCCCCTCGGCCTCGGCGATCTGGGCGAGCACGAGCTGCGCCTTGTGCAGCGCCACCCGGCTCGGGAGGTAGCCCACCTGCTTGCCGGAGTCGGAGTAGCCGACCATCACCTCGAGCTCGCCGCGGAGGGCGGCCCGGAGCGGCGGGACCGAGAGCATCGCCTGCGCGAGCGCGCCCGCGTTCTCGAGGTCCTCGAGCTGCTCGAGGAGCGGCACCGGCCGGAGCTCGTCCGGCGCGAGCCGCGCGGTGCGGGCCAGGAACGCGACCTCGAGGAGGTCCGAGAGGCTCCGCGTGAACGAGGTGATGTAGCGCTCGCACGCCGCCGGGCCGTTCTCGCGCCGGGCCCGGCCGACGACCTCCAGGGTCTCGAGCGCCTCGCGCGCCTCGGGCGAGAGCGCGCGCCGGTCGGGCACCGGCAGCGCGGTCCGCGCGAGGAGCTCGCCGAGCAGCGCGCACCGGTCCGCCTCGCTCCGCCCGCGGTACCCCGGCGTGCCGCCCCGCGCCAGCACCTCGTCCACCACGCGCGCGTGCACGTCGGAGTGCTGGCGGAGGTCCATCGACGCGAGGTGGAACCCGAACACCTCCGCCCGCCGCCGCGCGTCCTCGAGCGTCCCGCGGGCGAGCCGGCCGAGCCCGGCCGCGATCAGCGTCTGCTGGAGCAGCTCGAGGTCGGCGAGGTAGCTCTCCGCGTCCGGGTAGCCGCCCTCGCCGCGCACGCGCGCCGCCTCCAGCCGCGCCGCCATGTAGCGGACCTTCTCGCGCCAGCGCTCGTCCTCGCGGAGCGAGCGCGAGGAGGCGGGGAGCTCCGGGAACCGCTCGCGGTCCTGCGCGAGGGACGCCTCCAGCCGCTCGCGCGCCGGCGCCGGGAGGCCGGCCGACGAGGCGGACAGCTCGGCCTGGAGGCGGCGCAGGTCGGCGGCGTAGCGCGCGAGCACCACCGCCCGCTGCCGCTCCAGGGCGGAGCGGGTCACCTCGGCCGTGACGAACGGGTTCCCGTCGCGATCGCCGCCGATCCAGGTGCCGAACCGGAGGAAGGGCGGGATGCGGAAGTCGGCCTCCGGCCACTGCTCCGCGAGGCCGCGCGCGAGGGCGCCGTAGACCTCGGGGACGGCGTCGAGGAGGGTCCGCTCGAAGACCACGAGGCCGGCCCGCACCTCGTCGAGCGCGGTGGGCCGGACGGTGCGCGACTTGCGCGTGGCGACGAGCCCGGTCACCGCCTCGCGCAGCCGCTCCTCGAGCGCCGCCTTCTCGCGCACGCCGGCGCGCGGGTCGTCGAGCGCGGCGAGCAGCCGCGAGACGCGGTCGAGGTGATCGAGCACGGTCCGGCGGCGCGCCTCGGTGGGGTGCGCGGTCAGGACCGGCATCACCAGGGCGCGGTCGAGCAGGGCCTGCACCTCCGCCGGGCCCGCGCCCGACGCCTTGAGCTCGGCGCACGCCGCCGCGAGCGAGGCGTCCACCGGCGCGCCGGCGCCGTCGCGGGCGCGGAGCGCGCGCGAGCGGTGCTGCTCCTCGGCGGCGTTGATCAGGTGGAAGAAGTCGGTGAACCCCTCGGCGAGGAGCGTCAGGTCGCCGAGCTCGAGGGCGCCGATCGCGGCGGCGAAGGCGTCGCGGCCGCCGGGGAGCTTCCCCTGCCGGAGCGCCACCGCGGCCTGGCGCGTCTGCTCGACGCGCTCGAGCGCGCCGGGGCCACGGAGCTCCGCGAGCGTCTCGCCCAGGAGACGGCCGAGCCGGCGGATCTCCTCCACGAGTGAACTTTCGGCGTCGGGCATGTCGTGGTTTTGTGCGGCGCACCCGTCCGAGTCAAATGAACGTGTCCGTTGGTTCCCGATCGGGGAGCGGGGATCCGTCCTCACCGCCCCAGCGCGCGCCTCAGGACGTCCGGGCGGTCCGTGACGATCCCGTCCACGCCGAGCGCGAGGAGCTCGCGCATCTCGGCCTCGTCGTCGACGGTCCACACGTGGACCGGGACGCCGAGGCGATGGAAGTGGGCGAGGACCGCGGCGTTCACGACGACGGTGTCGCCGAGCCGGAGGGGGAGGTCGGCGAGGTCGTAGCCGCCCGGGCAGCCCTCGCCCTGGGCGCCGGCGCGGGCGGCGAGCACGTGGCAGGTGGCGGCGTCCTGCGGAAGGTAGCGGGCGCAGCGCGGCCCGAGCACGCCCAGCCGATCTGCCTGGGCGTCGAAGAACGAGCCGAGGCAGACGCGATCCTCCGCGCCGGCGGCGGCCACCGCCTCGACCAGCGCGCGCGCGAGCGCCGCGTCGTCGAGCTTCGCGTCGATGTTGAACCGCATCCCCGGGTAGCGGGCGAAGACCTCCGCGAGCGTCGGGATGGTGAGCCCCTGGCCGCGAAACGGGAACGTCGCTCCGCCGTCCGGCGTGAAGTGGCCGCCCGCGTCGAGGCGGCGGAGCTCGTCGAGCGTCCGCCCCTCGATCGTGCCCGGCACGCCGAGCAAGCGCGCCGTGTCGTCGTCGTGGAAGACGACGACGACGCCGTCCCGGGTGAGCCGCACGTCGGTCTCGATGGCGTCCGCCCCGAGCGCCTGGGCGCGATCGAAGGCGGCGAACGTGTTCTCGGGCGCGAGCAGGCTCCCGCCGCGGTGGGCGACGAGCCAGGGGGCCTTCCGGTCGAAGTAGGGCTTCACTCCCTCCACTTGTAGCCGACCCGGAGGGCGAAGCCAGTGACAAGCGGGAGCGGGTCCTCCCGCCAGGGATCCCTACCTTGTGCTCCGTGCGCTACCACGTGCTCGCGACCGACTACGACGGGACCCTCGCCCACCACGGCGCGGTGTCCGAGGAGACCGCCCGGGCCCTCGAGCGGCTGCGCGCGAGCGGGCGGCGGACCTTGCTCGTGACCGGCCGGATCGTCGCGGACCTCGCGCGGGTGTTCGCGCGGCTCGACCTGTTCGACCTCGTGGTCGCGGAGAACGGGGCGGTGCTGTTCGACCCCCGCCGGAACGTCGAGCGCCCCCTCGCCGCTCCCCCGCCGGAGTCTCTCGTCGATCTCCTCCGGCGGCGCGGCGTGCCGTTCGATCTCGGCAAGGTCATCCTCGCCACCTGGGAGCCGCACCAGCTCGCGGTGCTCGAGGCGATCCGCGCGCTCGGGCTCGGCCACACGGTCATCTTCAACAAGGGCGCGGTGATGGTGCTCCCCGAGGGGGTGAACAAGGCGAGCGGCCTCGCCGCGGCGCTCGCGGAGCTCGGGCTCACGGCCCACGAGGCCGTCGGCGTCGGCGACGCCGAGAACGACCACGCGCTCGTGACGGTGGCGGAGTGCGGCGTCGCCGTGGCCAACGCGGTGCCGGCGCTGAAGCAGGAGGCCGACCTCGTCACGGCGCGCGCGTGGGGCGACGGCGTGCAGGAGCTCGCGGACCGGCTCATCGCGGACGACCTCGCGGGCGCCGACCCGGCGCGGCGGGACGTGCCGCTCGGGACCACCGCCGCCGGGCCGGTCGGGTTCCGGCCGGCCCGCGACCGGCTGCTCTTCGCGGGCGCCTCGGGCAGCGGCAAGACGACCGCCGCGAGCGGCGTGATCGAGCGGCTGCTCGAGCGCCGGTACCAGCTCTGCGTGATCGACCCGGAGGGCGACTCCGAGGGGTTCGCGGGGCTCACGAGCCTGGGCGGCGCAGGGCGGGCGCCGAGCGCGGAAGAGGTCCTGTCGCTCCTCGCCGACCCGTCGGTCTCTCCCGCGGTGAACTTGCTCGGGGTGAAGCTCGCGGATCGCCCGTCGTGGTTCGCGGCCCTGCTGCCGCGGCTCCAGGAGCTCCGCGGCCGCACCGGGCGGCCGCACGTGTGGGTGGCCGACGAGGCGCACCACCTCTTCCCGCGCGAGTGGCAGGCGGCGCCCGCGGCGTGGCCGGAGGATCCGGGCGCGGCGCTCTTCGTGACGCTCTCGCCCGACCGGCTCGCGCCGGTCCTCCTCCGCTCGCTCACCGGCCTCGTCACCGTGGGCGAGGGCGCGGGCCAGGGGCTCGCGCGCTTCCTCGACGCGGTGGGGCTCCCGGCGGTGCGGCCGCCGGCGCTCGCGGAGGGCGAGGCGATCGGCTGGTCCCGGAGCCGGCCCGACGTGGCGACCGCGATCCGCGTCGAGCCCCCGCGCGCCGCGCGCCACCGGACGAGAGATGGCCGCTCACCCTGAGCTTGTCGAAGGGCGAGCGGCGATCGGCTACCCCTCGTCCATCACCTGCGTCGCCGGAAGCTTCGTCTTCGCGAGCAGCGCCCGCCCGTCCGTCGCGATCACCTTCCGGTAGAACGCGTACGAGTCCTTCGGGATCCGCCGCTGGGTCGCGTAGTCCACGTGGACGAGGCCGAAGCGCTCCTTGTAGCCCTCGGCCCACTCGAAGTTGTCCAGGATCGACCAGTGGTAGTACCCGTCCACCGGCACCCCGTCGCGGCGGGCGCGCGCGATCTCGAGGAGCACGCGGTGCAGGTAGTCCACCCGGTCCCCATCGTGGACCGCGCCGTCGAGCGAGATCCACTCGCGGGTCGAGAGGCCGTTCTCGGTGATGTGGATCGGCAGCCCCGTCCGTTCGTGGAAGTAGCGCGGGCCCCAGTAGAGGGCCTGCGGGAGGATGCGCTGCCAGATCACCGCCGAGCGCGGGTAGCCGGTCGGCAGCGAGACGCCCTCGGGCCGGCCGTCCGCGCCGGCGCGCCAGAGGGAGCCGGAGTAGATGTTGAGGCCGAGCCAGTCGAGCGGCTGCTTCATCTCGGCGAGGTCGGCCTCCCACCCCGCCGGCATGTCCTTGCGGTACACGGCCAGCCCGTCCTCGGGGTAGCGGCCCTCCAGCACCGGATCGCTCCACCACGCCGGGGGCCACAGCGGGCCCTCGTGCACGCGGAAGAGCGCCTGCCGGGCGGCCTCCACGTCGGCGGGGGACTCGCTCGCCGGGATCGTCGGGGCGGTGTTGAGCGCCCAGCCGACCTTTCCGTCCGGGACCGCGGCGCGCAGCGCCTGCACCGCGCGGGCGTGCGCGCGCATCGCGTTGTGCGCGACGAGGAGCACCTCGCGCCGCGGCCGGCGCTCGCCGGGGGCGTGCTTGCCCTCCTCGTAGCCGAACGTGACGAACACGGGCGGCTCGTTGAGCGTGCCCCAGCGCTTCACGCGATCGCCGAGCCGCCGGGCGACGACGGTCGCGTAGTCGGCGAACCAGCTCGCGACGTCGCGGTCCAGCCACCCGCCCCGCGCGTGGAGCGCGAGCGGCAGGTCCCAGTGGTAGAGCGTCAGGTTGGGCTCGATCCCGGCGCGGAGCAGGTCGTCCACGAGCCGATCGTAGAAGGCGAGCCCCTTCTCGTTGACCGCCCCCGTGCCCTCGGGCAGGACGCGCGGCCAGGCGACGCTGAACCGGTACGCCCGGAGGCCGAGCCGCCGCATGAGGGCGACGTCCTCGCGGTGGCGGTGGTAGTGGTCGCACGCGACCGCGCCGGTGTCGCCGTCGTTGACGGCCCCGGGCCGCGCCGAGAACATGTCCCAGATGGACGGCGCGCGCCCGTCCTCGTCGATCGCGCCCTCGATCTGATAGGAGGCCGTCGCCGCCCCCCAGAGGAAGTCCTCCGGGAAGGGCGCCGCCGTCTTGCGCCTCTGCGGGCTCGCCTTCCGGGTGCCGCGACGATTGGCGGTCCGGGTCCCTCTCGCGTCGCGTCTCTTCGCTCGTGCCATCGACGCACGGTTCTAGCATCGAAGGGGCGTGCGGCGCTCGCCGTTCTCTTCCGTCGCGCTTCCGAATACCTTGTCCCACAATGCTCCGGACAACCTCGCTCCATGACGGCTGGCAGCTCGCTGCGCGGCGCTGGCTCGCTCCCCCGGCGAGGCTGGGCACGAGCGCCCTCGACTGGCTGCCCGCGCGCGTCCCCGGCCACGTGCACCTCGACCTCGAGCGGCACCATGTGATCGCCGACCCATTCCGCGGCCTGCACGAGCTCGGGGTGCAGTGGGTGGACGAGGAGGACTGGGTCTACCGGACCCGGTTCGCCTTCGCGCCGGACCCTGCGCTGCCGCGCCGCGTCCTCCGGTTCGAGGGGCTCGACACCGTGGCGGCGGTGCTCCTGAACGGCGTCGAGCTCGCCCGCCACGACGACATGTTCGTGCCGCTCGAGCTCGACGTGACCGACCTCCTCCAGCCCGAGAACGAGCTGCGGGTCGAGCTCGCGTCCGCGGTCCGCGTCGGCCGCGAGCGGCGCGCCCGGTACCTCGAGTGGGAAGGCCTCCCCCCGGCGACGCTGCGGTTCGACGAGCAGGCCTTCGTCCGCAAGGCGCAGTACATGTTCGGCTGGGACTGGGGGCCGCGCCTCGTCTCCGCGGGCATCTGGCTGCCGGTCGTGCTCGTCGAGCACGCCGGGCGGCTCACGGACGTCCGCTGCCGCCAGCAGCACGAGGCGGGCGGGGATGTCACGCTGCTGGTCAACAGCACGCACGAGGAGGCGGGCGAGCCGCTCGAGGTGCTTCACTTCCTCGAGGGCCGCGAGGCACCGCTCCGCGACGCGGAGCCGGCGCTGCTCGCGGCCCCGGAGCGCTGGTGGCCCGCGGGGCTCGGCCCGCAGCGCCTGCACCTGCTCGAGAGCTTCCTCGTGCCCGCGGGGACGACGTCGCGCGCGGACGCGGAGCGGACCGCGCGCGACCGCCGGCGCACGCGGCTCGGGTTCCGCACGGTCGAGCTCCGCCAGGAGCCGGACGAGGCCGGCGCGTCGTTCGAGCTCGCCGTCAACGGCCAGGCGGTCTGGTGCGTGGGCGCGAACTGGATCCCCGACCACTCGTTCCCGTCCGCGATCGATCCGCGCCGCCTGCGCGCCCAGCTCCTGCGGGCGCGGGCGATGAACATGAACATGCTCCGCGTGTGGGGCGGCGGGCTCTACGAGAGCGACGCCTTCTACGACGCCTGCGACGAGCTCGGGCTCCTCGTCTGGCAGGACTTCGCGTACGCGTGCAGCTACTACCCGGACGACGCGGCGGCGCTCGAGGTGGCGCGCGGCGAGGCGGCGGTCGCCGTGCGGCGGCTCCGGAGCCACCCGAGCCTCGCGCTCTGGTGCGGCAACAACGAGAACCAGGTCATGGCCCAGGACGGGTGGGAGGACCCGGCGCGCCACCCGCCGCGCCTCTACGGCGCGGAGATCTACGACCGCGTGCTCCCCGAGGTCCTCGCCGCGGAGGACGGCGAGCGGCCCTACGTCGCCGGGTCCCCGCTCGGCGGGGACCGGATCAACGCCGGCGGGACGGGCGACCAGCACTGCTGGGACGTGTGGCACGGGCGCGGGGACTGGGCGTTCTACTCCGGGTCCACGGCGCGCTTCTGCTCCGAGTTCGGCTTCGCCGCCGCGCCCGGGCACGCGGCGCTCCGCCGGATGCGCGCCGGCGGGGACGCCGACCCGCTGCGGCTCCCCGTGGACGACCGCGTCGCGCGCTGGCACGACAAGACGGCGAAGCCGCTCGAGACCTTCCGCGCGATGGTCGAGCTCCACTACCCCGCCGCGCGCGATCTCGAGGAGTGGGCGTACTTCACCCAGCTCAACCAGCGCGACGCCCTCCGGCACGGGATCGAGCACTGGCGGCGCTCGCCGCTCTGCCGCGGGACGCTCGTCTGGCAGCTCAACGACTGCTGGCCGGTGCAGAGCTGGTCGGTGGTGGACGGGCAAGGCCAGGAGAAGTGCGCCGCGCAGGAGCTCCGGCGGCTGTACGCGCCCGCGCTCGCCTCGCTCGAGCGCGCCGGCGATGCGATGCGCCTCTGGGTGCAGCTCGACAACGCGACCGCGCCCGTACGCGGGACGGCGCGGCTCGAGGCGCGCGCGACGCTCGACGGTGCGGTCCTGGCCGCGTGGGAGGAGGAGGTGACGCTCGCGCCCGGGGAGCGGCGGCTGGTGTTCGAGGTGGAGGCGGGCGCGCTGGACGCGGCGACGACCCTCGTCGTCGCGACGTTCGCCGGCACGCGGACGTTCCGGCTCCTCGCCGAACCGAAGGACGCGCGGCTCGCCGCGGCGACGATCTCCGCGCGGCTCGCGGGCGACCGGCTGCTCCTGCGGACCGACGCGCCGGTGGTCGATCTCTTCCTCTTCGACGCCGGCGGCGGGCTCTCGCTGCTGGACAACTGGCTCACCCTGCCCGAGGCCAGCGAGGTGGCGCTCCCCGCGTCGGGGACGCTCCGTGGCACGCTCACCGCGCGGAGCCTCGCGGGGCGGCACGCGGTGCAGTGGGGGTGATGGTGGACCTCGAGCTGCGGCCTGAGACCGACGCCGACCACGCCGCGATCGTGGAGCTGACGCGCCGCGCGTTCTGGAACGTCCACAGGCCCGGGTGCGACGAGCACTACCTCGTCCACGTGCTGCGCGGGCACCCGGACTGCCGCGCCGACCTGAACCGCGTCGCGGAGGTCGGCGGGCGGATCGCCGGCCACATCCTTACACGCGGTCGCGCCTCGTGGCCGACGACGGCTCGGCGCTGGAGACGCTCACCTTCGGACCGTTGAGCGTCCTGCCCGAGCTCCAGCGCAGAGGCATCGGGAGAGCGCTCGTGGCCCACACCGTCGCGCGCGCGGAGGCGGAGGGGTGTCCGGCGATCGTGATCTTCGGGAATCCGTCGAACTACGTCGGCTCGGGGTTCCGGGGCTGCAAGGCGCATGGCGTGGGCATCCCGGGCGGGCGACACCCGTCGGCGCTGCTCGTGCGGGCGCTGAGGCCGGCCACGCTCGCCGGGCGAACGTGGACGTTCCACGAGAGCCCGGCGTACCAGCTCGACCCGCGGGAGGCCGAGGCGTTCGACGCGCGGTTCCCGCCGCTCGAGAAGGGCTGGCGGGCATCTCAGGAGGAGTTCGAGATCCTCAGCCACTCGTTCGTGGAGTGAAGCCACGCACCGGCCTGCCCCGTCGGGTCCGGATGAACGAGCGACCCCAAGCGACCGGGCAGGGCGGGGCGGAGCGCGCGCGAGGAGCGCGCGCGAGGATCGCGCGTGGCACGCTGCCTCCACTCCCGGGGCGGCGCCACAGGAGGAGAGCCATGGATCGCTGCGTCCCGCCCGCTCGCCGCTCGTCGATCATCGCGGTCGTCTCGCTGAGCCTGCTCGCGCTCGCTCGCGGCGCCGACGCGCGCCCCGCCTCGAACCCCTCGCTCGTCCTCGGGGGGACCTACGCGTCCGGGTCCTCGAACGGCGCCGTCCTCGCGGTGGCGGACATGGACCGGGACGGCGTGGCGGACGTGGTCGTCGGTGGCTGCTCCTCGGCGTTCGTGGAGTGTTACCAGGCCTCCGCCGAGGGGGTCGTGAGCGTGCTCCGGGGCCGGGGGGACGGGACGTTCGGACCGGCCAGCGACGCGGCGACCGGCGGTGCCCCGGTGACCGCGGTCGCGGTCGCGGACCTCGACCACGACGGCTGGCCCGACGTGGTCGCGGCCAACGGGTCCTCCGACACCGTCGGCATCCTCACGGGCGCCGGAGACGGAACGCTGCGGCCCGCCGTGACCGTCGCCTCGGGCGGGATCCAGGCGACCGCGGTCGCGGTGGCCGACGTGAACGAGGATGGCGATCCGGACGTCCTCGTGGCCCACCGCTGCGACGCGGATCCATGCGGGGGCGGGCTGCTCGGCGTGCTGCTGGGCAACGGCGACGGGTCCTTCCAGCCGCCGCTGACCCTCACCGGGTTGAGCGCGCACTCGCTGGCGACCGCCGACCTGAACCGCGACGGACACGCCGACGTCGTGCTCGGGAGCGGGTACTTCACCGCGGGAGTGCTCCTCGGCAACGGCGACGGGACGTTCGCGCCCATCGCGAGCTACGACGCGGGCGGCTTCGGCCAGCCGTCGGTCGCCGTGGCCGACGTCGATCGAGACCGGCGGCTCGACCTGGTGATCGCGCTCTGCTCCCCGGACGCCAGGTACGGCTGCGGCGGCGGGGAGGCGACCCCCCACGGCCTCGTCGGAGTCCTGCTCGGGAACGGGGACGGGAGCTTCCGGACGGCCGCGACCTACGACGGCGGCGGCAAGCACGTCCAGTCCGTCGCGGTCGCCGACCTCGACGGCGACCGCCGCCCGGACGTGTTGGCGTCGTCGCAGTGCGGGGCGGAAGGGTACTGCTCTCCGGGACCGGTCTCGGAGCTGCGCGGTGACGGTCGCGGCGCGTTCCAGCTCGCCGCCTCCTATCCCACGGGGATCGGGAGCCCAAGCGCGCCCTCCTTCGGCACCATGGTCGTCACCGCGGACGTGAACGGGGACGGAGACGAGGACGTCCTGGCCGACAACGTGGAAGGCTCGGTGACCGTGTACCTCCAGGCGCCCCACCGGAAGGCGCCGTGGAGACACCGCTCGTGGCCCCGACGGTGGCACGGCTGGCGCTGATCCTCGGCCGGATGCCGGAGCCCCGACGGCGCGGCCGCACGCTTGACGTCCATCAAGGCGGAGAGCAGGTGAACGTGGGAACGCGTGATCACCTGCTTCGAGGGGGGACCATGCGTACGTCAGGCTTCGCCGCCTTCACGGTCGTGCTGCTGTACCTCGCCGGTTGCGCGGAGGAGCGGACGCAGCGTCCGCCGTGTGCGGGCGACTCCGTCGTCTGCGATGGGGCGTGCGCCCGGCTCGCCACGGACAACGCCAACTGCGGAGCGTGCGGTGAGGCGTGCGACGCGGGCGAGGTCTGCTCGAACGGCGTCTGCGCGGTGAGCTGCGCGGCGCCGCTCGCGACCTGCGGCGCTGGCGGCGCCGCGTTCTGCGCCGACACCCGGAACGACCCCGCGCACTGCGGCGGGTGCGACCTCGCCTGCCCCGACGGGCAGGTCTGCTCCGGCGGCACGTGCGCCCCGACCTGCGCGGCGCCCCTCACGACCTGCGGCGAGGGCGCGGCGGCGTTCTGCGCGGACACGCGGAACGACCCGGCGCACTGCGGCTCCTGCGACCGGGGATGCGCGCCGGGCGAGGTCTGCTCGGCCGGCGCCTGCGCCACCACGTGCGACCTCGCGGGCGGCACGCAGTGCGGCGATCGCTGCGTCGAGCTCCAGAGCGACGACGCGCACTGCGGGAGCTGCGCGGTCGCGTGCGGCCCCGGGACGTCGTGCCAGGGCGGGCGCTGCGCCCCGACCTGCCCGACCGGCCAGGTCCGCTGCGGAGATCGCTGCGTGAGCCTCTCGTCCGACGCGGCGAACTGCGGCGCGTGCGGGAACGCCTGCCCGGTGAACGGGTTCTGCGTCGCGGGAGCGTGCACGGCGGCGGCCTGCCTCCACGGCTTCGGGCTCCCGGGGCAGCCGGACCTGCTCGGGGGACCGAGCGAGACGGTCGCGAGCGGGGATCTCGACGGCGACGGCCTCGCCGACGTGGTGTACGGCGCGCGGTCGATCGAGCCCTGGGGGTACGGGACCGAGGTGACGGTGCTCCGGAACCTCGGCGGAAGGAGGTTCGCGGCCCCCGCCTCGTACCCGGTCGGCTTCCCGGTGCTCGGAGCGCTCCTCGGCGACGTGGACGGCGACGGCCACCTCGACGTCGTCGCGCTGGGCGAGGTGAGCTCGGCGCTGCTCCGGGGACACGGGGACGGCACGTTCGCCGCTCCGACCTCCGTCGCGCTCGGCGCCTCGATCCACTCCGCCGCGGCGGTCGCGGACCTCGACGCCGACGGCCGCGCCGAGCTGATCGTGGCGAACTCGACCCGCGTCCGGGTGGCCCGTGGCCGTGCGTCGGGGTTCGAGGCCCCGGTCGTGTATTCGGTGAACGTCATGTCTGGCCTGTACCCGGATCGGCTGGCGCTCGGCGACGTCGACGGCGACGGCGATCCGGACGTGATCGCCGGGAGCTGGCAGTCGCACCGGGTGGGGATCTTCCGCAACACGGGCGGCGTGCTCGAGGTTCCGGACGCGGCCACCCTCGCCGACATGGAGGTCGAGCAGGTCGCGGCGGCGGACGTGGACGGGGACGGACGCGACGAGGTGCTCGCGGTCGGCATGCACGGCACGCCGCCTCTGCCCGGGCGGCTCTCGGTCTACAGCCAGGACGACGCGGGAGGGCTCGTCCTCTCCACGAGCCACGAGCTGCCCTGGCTGCCGATGGCGATCGCGGCCGGGGACGCGACCGGCGACGGGCGGCCCGAGATCGCGGTCGGCATCTGGGGAGACGACCTGTTCCGGGACGTCCGCGCGATCCTGCTCTTCCGGAACGAGGGGGATGGGACGTTCGCTCCCGGGGAGTCGTACTACGAGGTCGGGACGACGAGCCTGGAGTGGGGTGACCTCGACGCTGACGGCCGCGTGGATCTCGCCGTCGCTTCGCGCCCTGGGCTCGGCGTTCGCTTCCTCTGGAACGGCGGCGCGGGCCGGCTCGAGGCGCCACCCCTGCAGCGGGCGAGCCCCGGCCCCGCGCCGGGGTGGGATGACGTCACCCTGGTCGATCTCGACGCTGATCGACAGCTCGACGCGATCGGGACGGACGCGGCGAACGGGCTCTTGCACGTCTTCCACGGCGCGGGGGGCGGAACGTTCACGCCAGGTGCGGTGCTCGACGAGCCGAGCGTCCTCGCCGTGCGGACGGGCGATCTCGACGGCGACGGACGCCCGGACCTGGTGCTCGGCCGCGGCTTCACCTCCGAGGTGCTCCTCGCGCGCGACGGCGGGTTCGTGTCCGCGTCGCCGTTCCCCGAGCCCGGGCCGGACGCCGGCCAGGGGTTCGAGCTCGTCGATCTCGACCGCGACGGCAACCTCGACGTCGTCTCGGCGGCCCGGTGGTGGGGCCCGACGCACGTCTGGCGGGGGCTGGGCGACGGCACGTTCGCGGCGGCGGTGCCCGTCGGTCCGCCCATCGTGCCGTACTTCTTCGCGACCGCAGATCTCGACGGGAACGGCTGGCTCGACCTCGTGCTGGTCGGCGGGGGCGCGATCCGGGTCGCGCCGGGCCTGGGCGCGCTGCAGTTCGCCGCGCCGACCGAGGTCGCCATCGGCGACGCAGGGCCGTCTCCGCAGCTCGCCTTCGCGGACCTGAACCGAGACGGGCACACCGACGTCGCGCTCGCAGGGGACGACCGCCTGGACGTGCTCCTCGGGAACGGCGACGGCACCCTCGCAGCGCCCCAGTCGCGCTACGTCTACCAGCCCAGGGGACTCACCGCCGCCGGCTTCCCCGGACTCGGCCGCGAGGTCCTCGCCGTGCGCGACCGCCTGACGGAGGGGCTCGAGGTCTTCGAGGTGAACGCCGCGGGCGTGTTGCAGGAGGTCCGCCGCTGGACCACGCAGGGCGGCGCGGGCCTCGCCGTGGGCGACGTCGACGGCGACCTGCGCCCCGACGCCGTCCTCGGCGCGGTGGGTGGGCTCGCGGTGCTGCCGGCGGCGTGCCTGCCGTAGCGAGCGGGGACCGGGGCGGAGGCGCGGAGGCGGCGAACGGCCGGGGACCGTTCGTCCTTCGACTCCGTTTACCCTGAGCCTGTCGAAGGGCTCAGGACGAACGGACGAGTGTAGAACCCTCTTCCCTGGAACCCCGGGCCCCTTTCCAGGATAGTCTCGCGCAATGATCCGGCTCGTGTTCGCCCTCGTGCTCGGGTGCTCCCTCGCCGCCCGCGCGAACGCCGCTCCGCTCCACCTCCTCGTCCTCTCCGGCGGCACGACCGAGGCCGACGCGAAGAAGGCGCTCGGCTCGTTCCAGCGGCTCCAGCCCGTCCTCGAGAAGGGCGTCACGCTCGCCGCAGGCTATCCGAGGGTCCTCGAGAGCAAGACCGTGCCCGGGCTCAAGCCGGGGTTCTGGATCGTCGCCCTTGGCGCGTGCCGCGACGCGAAGCCCGCGCTCGAGGCCGTGAAGGCCGCCTATCCGGGCGCCTACGCGCGGCAGCTCCAGGACGGCGCCGCCGCCGAAGCGTGCCCGGCGCTCTCGCGATCGGCGCCCGCTCCCCTGGCCGAGCCGCTCGCGGTCCCCGGCGGTGCGGTCTCCGCGGCGGGCGTCGTGGAGCCCGAGGAGGACGAGCGCGGCACGGACACCACGAGCACGAGGCTCCACTTCGCGCTCGCGGCGAAGGACGGAACGGTCGAGCACGTCCTGTCGATCTGGGGCGACACCGTATCGAGGGTCGGCGACGGCCCCGCCGGCTGGGAGTACGAGCGCTGCACGGCGAAGATCTCTCGCGAGGCCGCCGCCTTCGTCGTCACGCGGGAGTGCCGCAGCGAGCGAACCGGCTGCGAGCCCGGCGAGAAGAGGATCCCCAGGCACTACCGCGAGACCGTGCGGGTGGCGGTCAAGGGCGGGCGGGTGATCGAATCGAAGCCGAAGGTCGAGAGCGTCGAAGCGGACGAGTGCCTCCCCGGCGCATCCGGAGAGGGCGACTGATCTCGGCGGCGGCTCCGTTGCAGACGATCGCGGCGGCGAACCCCGAGCGCGCGCCCGTCGCGTCGAAGGTGCGCGCGGGGCTCTCCGCGCCCTCGACACGGTGAGGGGCGGCCGGGCGGCGACTTCGACGTGGTGGTGATCGGGCATCGGCGGGCCCGTGGCCGGAGCGCTCCTGGCGCGGCCGGCGCGGCGGCGCGTGCTGGTGCTCGAGCGACACTACCGGGCCGGTGGGTTCACGCAGCCTTCGAGCGTCGCGGCGGGTTCAGCTGGGACGTGGGCGTGCACTACGTCGGCAGGGAGGTCGTGACGGAGGGTGTGAGCTGCAACGTCTTCCGCGTCGCGGGCGGCGGTGCGCTCCAGTGGAACCCGCTCCCGGAGACGTTCGAGCGACTCCACTTCCCGGGTTCGACTTCGAGCTGCGGGCCGGCCGGGAGAACCTCCTCGAGGACCTCTCCCGCGCGTTCCCGGCAGAGGCGGCCAACGTCCGCGCCTGGATCGACGACGTCGACGCCGCGATCAGCCTCCTGGCGGATAGGACATCCAAGCGCGGCGCTGGCGTTGTAGATGAGGTTGCTGGAGATGGTGTTGTTGGTGCAGATGCCCTCGACGCCCGGGGCGTACTTCTCGCGCGCCGCCGTCGCCCAGGTAGGCGTGCTGCGGGTGCCCCACCGTGATGCCGCTCCCGGCGATGTCGAGGACCGCGTTGCCGACGACGCTCGAGTTGACGACGTCGTTGATGAGCGAGATGCCCTCGTTCCCGATTCCCGATGTGCTTCACCACGTTGCCGTGGAACTGGATCCCGTCGGCGTTGTTGACGGTGATCGCGCCGGGGATCGTGTCCATGATCTGGTACTTGCTGTTGTGCTGGTTGCCGTCGCCGAAGCGGATAGGACATCCGGACTGCGGATCGAGGCGGATCAACGTCGGATAAGATGATCTGCGAGGTCCCCTCGCTGCTCGCCTTGATCCGCGACATCGCCCCTTCCATCTCCGGGAAGCGAACTCTGGAGGGGGAGCCTGACACGAGGGCCGCTCGCGTCGCAAGGGGTCGGGCACCTCGCGGGCTGCCACCGGCGACGCAGCTGGTCGCGGGGAGCCGCCCATCGCGCATCTCAGCTGCGGCGCAGCTCTCCCCGAGCACCGCATGCAGGGCAGCACTCCATACGGTTCAGCTCGAGCCACCACCGGCCGTGCTCAGCACGGCGCATCAGGTGCCAGGCAACCTTCGCCGAGCAGGATCGGCATCGGACGGCCAGAGCCAGCCAGGCGAAGGTTCCCACGCCAATGACCACGAACCCGAGTGCGCCCAGGATCAGCGCGTCGTCGCTCATTCCTTCACCAGGTGAGGCGTACACGCCCTTCGTGACCAGGACGACCATCCACGCCAGCACGACAAAGAGGAGAAGGAAGAACACGCGCACCTTCCAACGCTGGCGCGTGGCTACCAGCCAAGGCGTTCCGCTCGAAGCTGCATCATTCATCGTCACCACCCGGGGAAGAACGCGGTCACTGTGGCATTGAGTGCGGAGCCAGCAATAATCCCGAACTCCGCCGCGATCGCGACTGAGCCGACGGTGCGGATAGGACATCCAAACTGCGAGTCAGACGGATCACGTCCGATAACGCCCGTTCTGGCTACTCGCGGATCTGATTCAAACCACGTCCAACCGTCGCACGCTCCCCCGTGCGGAGCAAGCGGTGGTGCATCGCCGCACGCCACGGGCGCAGCCCCACCATCGCGGCCGCTCCGCGGCGCTCTTCGCGCTCTCGAATCGTGTCGCTCGGACGCCGATCGCCGTCTGGCGATGCGCGCTATCGATCGCGCGCCGAGCGACGAGGGACAACACGATCACGGCGATGAGCAGCAGGGCCGCGACGCCTGCACGCAGGAGCCTGCCGCGCCGCCGTGACGGCGGCAGGCTCAGGATGTCCCGCTCGCGCTCCTCGATCCTGGGTTGGGTGAACACGAAAACGTGATTCACAATCCAGATTATGCCCATCACCGCCATGCTCGCCCCCCGGAGATTGAACCGAAGGAACCCCCAGCCCGTCCACAACCACAGCCATCCCGAGACGGCGAGGAGGAGTCCAAACTCCAGTAGGCTCAGCCACACGGTCGCTCGCCAGCGACGCATGTCGGGATCTGCCCAGCCCAGGTGCGGCAGGTATAACAGCAGGCACAGATCCCAGACGAGTCGCGCAAGCATCAGAGGCTCCCTTGATCAGGGTATCCCGAACCCGAAGCCGCGGCGCGACGCCACGGCCGCAGGATTCGGTGTCATCGCTTGGACGACCGTGGCCATCCCATCCGCCACGGCCGTGAGGGCGTCGGCAGCAGCCGCTCCGGCGCCGCCATCGTAGAACGTATCAACCGCGAAGTACGCCAAACTTATTCCGAAACCG
>JAEYZK010000247.1 GCA_023428085.1 Pseudomonadota bacterium | reverse complement strand
GGCGGGTCATCGCCGCGCGGGCCGAGGCCCGCGCCGACGACGCGCCGGCCGCGATGGCGGAGGCCGCCGCGGCGCTCCGCGCGGCGGGGGTGGCCGCGGTGGGCGACGTCTCGAACACGCTCGCGGTGCTCGAGCCGCTCGCGCGCGCCGGGCTCTGCGGGACCGTCTTCCACGAGGTGCTCGGGTTCACGCGGGAGCGGTTCGAACGGTACCGAGAGGCGGCGCGCGCCGAGCGCGGGGTCCGCCCGGTGCCTCGCGGGCTCCGTGTGTGGGAGAGCCCGCACTCCGTCTACTCCACGCACGCCGACGCGCTCCGAGCACTGCTGCGCGCCGGTCCGGGGTCGATCCACCTCGCGGAGGATCCCGCCGAGCGGGAGTTCTGCCGCGACGGCACGGGTCCGTTCCGGGGCATGCTCGAGCACGTCCTCGCCGGCACCGCCGCGCGCGATCGAGCTTCCGCTCGCCCTGGGCCTGTCGAAGGGCGAGCGGTCGTGGAGATCGATGCCCTTCGCGTCGAGGGGCGCTCCGCGGTCGCGGCCGCCGTCCAGCACCTCGGGCTCGGCCCCGGCCACCTCGCGGTCCACTGCGTCGATCTGGACGCCGAGGACCTGGCGCTCCTCGCCGCCTCCGGCGCGACCGCCGTCCTCTGCCCGCGCTCGAACCGCCACATCACCGGCCTCCGCCCGCCGCTCCCCGCGCTCCTCGAGGCGGGCGTGCCGCTCGCGGTCGGCACCGACTCGCTCGCGTCGGCGCCGTCGCTCGCGCCGCTCGCCGAGCTCGCGCTCCTCCGCCGGGAGCTCCCGGAGATCCCCGCGGCCCGCCTCCTGCCGATTGCCTGGAACGGCGCCGCCGTGGGCGCGCCGCACGTGGGCCGCCTCGCGCCGGGCCCCGCGCCCGGGATCCTCGCCGCGCCGCTCGACGGGGCGCGCCCCGAGGATCCGTTCGAGTTCCTGCTCGGCGCGTTCGGCGCGCGCGAGCCCGACGTCCGTCCGTTCACCTGGCTCGCCCTGAACGCCCTGGAGGCCGAATGAAGCCCGCCGGTCCGCTCGGATCGCTCACGGTCGGCCTCGCGAGGGGCGCAGCCCTGGCGCGCATGGTGAAGCTCTCGCACGCGCTCTTCGCGCTCCCCTTCGCGGCCGCTGCCGTGGTGCTCGTCCTGCCGCGCGCCACGACCGAGCGGCTCGGGCTCCGGATCGCGCTCGCGGCGGTCGCCGTCGTCGCGGCCCGGACCGCGGCCATGGCCTGGAACCGGCTCGCCGATCGCGCCATCGACGCCCGGAACCCCCGGACCGCACGCCGGGAGCTCGTCACCGGCGAGGTCTCGCCCGGCGCCGCGTGGGCGCTCCTCGCCGGCAGCGCCGCCGCCTTCGTCGCCGCCGCCTTCGGGATCTCCCCGCTCTGCGGCGCGCTCGCGCTGCCCGTGCTCGCGGTCCTGCTCGGCTACTCCTACGCGAAGCGGTTCACCTGGGCGTGCCACCTCTGGCTCGGCGTCGCCCAGGCGCTCGCGCCGATCGGCGTCTCCATCGCGCTCACCGGCGCGATCCTCCCGTCCGCGCTCCTCCTCGGGCTGGGCGTCGGCGCGTGGATCGCCGGGTTCGACGTCTTCTACGCCCTGCAGGATCGGGAGTTCGACGTCGGGGCCGGCGTGCGCTCGATCCCCGCCCGCTTCGGCGTGGCCGGGGCGCTCCGGTGGGCGCGCGGGCTGCACGTCCTGGCCGTCGCGGGCGTCGCCGCCGCCGGGGCGCTGGGCGGCCGCGGGCCCGGCTGGCTCGCCGGCTCGCTGATCCTCGCCGGCACGCTCGCGGCCGAGCACCTGCACGTCGCGCCGCGCGGAGCGCTCCGCCCCGACCGCATCAACGTCGCATTCTTCAACTACAACGCCTTCGCGTCGGTCGCGTTCGCGCTCTGCGCGGTGGGCGAGCTGCTCCTCCGGGGGTGAAGCGATGGCCGAGGTCACGAGCCGCACCGCGCACGCGCCCGGGTCTTCCTCGCTGCGCCGCTCCGAGCTGGCGGTGGCCGAGACCGTGGGCGGCCTGATGGAGCTGTGGGGGTTCCGGCGGCAGCTCGGCCGCATCTGGGCGGTGCTCTTCCTCTCCGAGCGCCCGCTCGCCGCGCCGGAGCTGTGCGAGCGGCTCGACATCTCCACCGGCCTCCTCTCGATGAGCCTCACCGAGCTGCGCTCGTGGGGCGTCGTCCGCGGGGTGGCGGTCGAGGGCGACCGGAAGGAGCACTACCAGGCCGAGACCAACGTCTGGCGGCTCGTCGCCCACGTGCTCCGCGAGCGCGAGAAGAAGGCGATGGAGGAGTCGCTCGCGGCGTTCGACAAGGCGCTCCACGACGTGCGCGCCCGGATGGCGGACGCCGATCCGGAGGTCCGCTCGCTCGCGCGGTTCAAGGCGAAGCGGCTCGAACAGCTGGTCGGGCTGTGCCAGGCCGCGCTGGGCGTGCTCCGCCTGCTGCTCGACTCCGCCCGCGCGGACGTCGGACCGATCAAGGCGCTCTCGGAGATGCTGGGGCGGCGGGGGTAGACGGGTGAAGAAGGCAGGCGTGCTCGCAGCGCTCCTCTCGATCGCCGGGTGCAAGACCACCACGACCGAGCGGCTGAAGCTCCCGGAGCTCCGGACCGTGGAGCGGGTGGACCTCCAGCGCTACGTCGGCACCTGGTACGAGATCGCCGCCTTCCCGCAGCGCTTCCAGCGCGGCTGCACCGCGACGAAGGCGACGTACTCCCTCCGGCCCGACGGCCAGCTCGACGTCGTGAACCGCTGCCGCGAGGGCGCGCCCGACGGGCCCGAGAAGGTCGCGCGCGGGCGGGCCCGCGTGGTGGACCGGGAGACCAACGCGAAGCTGAAGGTGAGCTTCTTCCGGCCGTTCTGGGGCGACTACTGGATCGTCGAGCTCGGGCCAGACTACGAGTACGCCGTCGTGGGCCACCCGAGCCGCGACTATCTGTGGATCCTCGCGCGCGCGCCCACGATGCCGCCGGCGCTGTACGACGCGATCGTCGCGCGGCTCGCGGCGGTGGGGTACGAGACCGGGCGGCTCGCGCGGACCGTTCACCCTCCTGCGCAGTGAGCCTGGGCCGCCGCGGTCCTGCCGTTCGGGCTCCGTGCGAAGGGCAGGTGGTCGAGCCCAGGACGGGAGCCTAAACGACAGTTCGCGATTCGCGATCACCTGACGGTGCCGCGAATCGCGACAGCCGTTTAGGAGGATCGCACGGGGCGTGCCGCCCCGCCCCGCCGGCGGAGCCGTCGGGGCCCCACCCCTGCTGCGCGGGGCCCTGCGCCGTGCTCGCCGCTTCGCGGCTGCGCGCGGCTGCCCCGCGGCGGAGGGGCTCTGCCCCTCCCCCCAGCTTCGCTGGGGCCCCCCACTCCGGATCCCGGTCGACGTGTTCACGAATCACGATCGGTCGTCTAGCGCGCGACCCTCCGGGCGCGGGATCGCGCACGGCGCCGGCGTCCCGGCCGCCGGCGGAGCGCGCGGCGCTCGATCGCTCGCTCCCGGGGGAGGCGGCCGCGCACCGGACGGTCCGGCAGGCGCCATTCGGCGGCGATTGCCAGGTTCTGCGCACAAAGGGAGGGCTCGCATGACGAAGACCGTGTGGATCGCTGCGCTCCTCGCCTCGTTCGCGCTCGCGTGCCCCAGGAGCGAGCAACGGAGCTCGCGCGTGGGTGAGGCGGCGGAGGAGACGAGGGAGTCGACCGGCTCCGCGGCCGAGGAGGTCCGCGAGGGCGCGGAGGAGGCCGGCGACGAGGTGAAGGACGGCGCGGAGGACGTGAAGGACGGCGCCGAGGACCTGAAGGACAAGGTGGACTAGCGTCGTTCCGGGACCCGGGCGGCGCCCCGACCGTGGAGCGCCGCCCGGTCCCGTTCAGGCCTCGCGCCCCTCGATCGGCGCCTCCAGGCGCGGCGCGCGCGGCACGACGGCGGCGCCCGCCCGCGCATGCAGCCGCTCCGCCTGTTGC
>JAEYZK010000234.1 GCA_023428085.1 Pseudomonadota bacterium | reverse complement strand
CCGCCGCCCCGCGCGGCGGCCTCGGCCCAGGCGACCCGCGCCGCCGAGCGCGCGACGGGGGAACCTCCTTCCTCGGCGAGCCGCGCGGCGGTGCGGGCGCGCTCCAGCGCCTCCCGCCAGCGGCCCTGACGGAGCGCGACGCTCGCCCCCGTGTACTGGTACGAGCAGGCCGCGATCCGTCCCTTCATGCTCACGGGGGCGAGCGCGCGCAGGTCGCGCTCGGCGGCGTCGAAGTCCTCGCTCGCCAGCGCCCCGTAGATCCGCACCGCGAGCAAGATCGGATCCCAGACGTGGATCCCGGTCCGGCGGGCGACGTCGAGCCCGAGGTCGGCGGCGGCCAGCGAGAGATCGGCCGCGCCGAGGTGCGCGTGGTAGTTGGCGTCGCCGAAGTGCAGCATGAGCGCGTGCGTCGGGTCGGCGCCCGGGGCGGTCGCGATGGGCCGGAGCGCCTCCAGCACCAGGCGGGCGCGGACGAGGTCCGTGCCCCAGTAGGCGCACCGGAACGCGAGCTGGCTACCGACGCTCACCCGGAGGGAGGGCTCGCCGGGCGCGAGCGCGAGCTCGAGGGCGCGCTCCTCCCACGGGCCCACGCGTGGATCCCAGGCGCGGACGTTGGAGAAGGCGGAGAGCGCCGCGCCGACGACCGACGTCTCGGTCGCGACGTCGGGGAGGGGAAGGCGGGCGCGGAGCGCGTCCAGCTCCTCCAGCCGTCGCGCCAGCGGCTGGAACTCGTCCATCGCCCGGATCCGCAGGTCCACGGCGGTGGCCCAGCTCTGCCAGGTCCCCGCCGCCTCCCCGGCGCGGAGGAAGCCCTCGAACGCGGTCTCCACCGCGCCGATCGCGCCGCGCGGGTCGTGCAGGAAGCTCGAGACGCCGCGCCAGTAGGCGACCCACGGGGCCGTCGCCGCGATCGCCTCGGGGATCGCGGCGAGCCACCGGCGCAGCGCCTCCAGCCGGCCGGCGGCGGCGAGCGCGGGCGCGCGCGCGATGGCGAGCCGCACGAGCGCCTCCCACGCGGAGAACCGGACCAGGAGCTCGGCCGCCCCGTCGACGTCACCCAGGTCGAGGAGGACCTCCGCCGATCGCCGCGCGAGGTCCGCGAGCCCTCGTTGCCCCAGGGCCTCGCGGGCGCGCGCCTCGAGGAACTCCCGGAAGAGGGCGTGCAGGCGCCACGCCGGGACGTCCGAGGGGACGGTCTCCACGAACGAGCCCGAGCGCCCGAGCTCGGCGAGCACCTCGGCGGCGGCCGGCACCCCCGACAGGCGGAGGGCCGCGGGCGCGGTCAGCGTGGGCAGGAGGCAGGTGCGCTGGAGGACCTCGCGCGTGTCGTCCTCGATGCGGTCGAAGAACTCCAGCGCCAGGTAGTCGAAGACGCTCCGGCGCGCCCTGGCCTCGGCCTCCGCGCCTCCCGCGAGCGAGAGGAGGACCACGCCCGCGGCCCAGCCGCTCGCCGTGGCGAGGACGCGGTCCGGCGGGCTGCGCCGCGCGTGGAGCCGCGCCACCGCGCGCGCCTCGGCGCGGTTGAGCGCGAGGGACGGCCCGGGGATCATCGCCACCTTCCCGGCCCCCCGGAGCCGCGCGAACGCCCGGGTCGGGCCGGCGCGGCTCAGGACCACGAGCGTCAGCCCCGGCGGCGCGTCCTCGAGCCCCTCGACCAGCGCGGCGTGCAGGAGGGAGTCGGTCCGGACCACGTGGTAGTCGTCGAGGACGACGACGTCCGGCGGGCGGCCCCGGCGCCCCACCGCGCGGAAGACCTCGCGGGCGTACGCACCGACGCTGGGCAGGTGCTCGGCCTGGAAACGAGGGACCGCCGCGCGGCCGCCCGCCGCCGCGCGCGCGCCGAGCCCGAGACGGTGGAGGACGCTCGCGGCGTCGTCGCCGTCGCGGAGCGTGTACCAGAGCGCCCGAAGCCTCCGCGCGCGCAGCCAGCTCGCCACGAGGACGGTCTTGCCCGCGCCCGGCGGCGCCTCGATCCAGACGAGCCGCCGGGTGCGCCCCCGATCGAGCGCTCGGTACAGGCGCTCGCGCGCGTGGACGCGGGAGATGCGAGGGGGCGCCAGCGTCTCGGAGCTGATCGATGGCAACGCGACGAGATGCTGCTTCGCCGTCCTCGAGCTGGACAGCCCTGTTCGAGGGAACGGCGGCGGCGCCGCATCGCCCATGGGCCGCTGTCGCCTGGGGTGAAACCGCCGGGGGCGGGCGATGGGCCTCGTGGCGGGAGCGCCTACCCGCACGGGAAGTGAGGAATCCGTGAGTGCGGGGGCCGTAGGCTCGCGGTCGAGGAGGGGGCTTCGCCATGCAGCCCATGACCGTGCGCACGAGGCTCCACGCGCCCGCGTCGCGGCGGCCGCCGGGCGCGCTCGCCGCCCTCGGCCTCGTCGCCGTGCTCGGCGCCGCCATCCTCTCGGCCGGGCTCGGCGCCGGCGTGCGCCGGCGCTCGCCGATCGATCCCGCTGATCCGGGGGGCTCCGCTGTCCTCGCGGTGGAGGAGGCGCTGTCGAGGGCCACCCAGGCGCGGCGCGCGGGCGACGAGGAGTCTGCGCTGCGCGCCCTCGACGAGGCGTCGGAGCTCCTCGCGACCGCGCGCGCGGCGTTCGACCCGCTCTCCGGCATGCACCTCGCGGTCCCCCGCGATCCCAGCACCGGCGCGCCGCGGACGCTCGAGGCCTTCGAGGCGGAGCTCGACGGGCTCGAGCGGACGATCGCGCGCCGGCGCGTGGAGACGCCGTGAAACGAGACGGGGCGCCCTCTCGGGCGCCCCGTGGATCCAGCGCGTGCGGTCGAACCGTCTATGCGCGCCCGGCCGAGCCGAGCACGTTCTGGTTCTTGCCCTTGTAGACTTCCTTGAGCGCGTCGCGCGCCGGGCCGAGGTACTTGCGGGGGTCGAACTCAGCGGGGTTCTTCGTGAGGACCTCGCGGATGGAGCCGGTCATGGCGAGGCGGCCGTCGGAGTCGATGTTGATCTTGCACACCGCGGAGGCGGCGGCGCGGCGGAGCTGGGACTCGGGGATGCCGACCGCGTCCTTGAGCTTCCCGCCGAACGCGTTGATCTGCTTCACCTTCTCGACCGGCACCGAGGAGGCGCCGTGGAGGACGATCGGGAAGCCGGGGATGCGCTTCTCGATCTCCTGGAGGATGTCGAACCGCAGGTCGGGCGGGACGAGCACGCCGTCGGCGGTGCGGGTGCACTGCTCGGGCTTGAACTTGGTCGCGCCGTGCGAGGTGCCGATGGAGATGGCGAGCGAGTCGACGCCCGTCTTCTTCACGAAGTCCTCGACCTGGTCCGGCTGCGTGTAGTGCGAGTGCTCGGAGGAGACGTCGTCCTCGACGCCGGCCAGCACGCCCAGCTCGCCCTCGACGGTGACGTCGTGCTTGTGGGCGTAGTCCACGACCTGCTTCGTCAGCTCGACGTTCTTCTCGTACGGGTGGTGCGAGCCGTCGATCATCACGGAGGAGAAGCCGCTGTCGATGCAGTCCTTGCAGAGCTCGAACGTGTCGCCGTGGTCGAGGTGGAGGACGATCGGGATCGCGTGCCCGAGCTCCTTCGCGTACTCGACGGCGCCCTGGGCCATGTAGCGGAGCAGGGTCTTGTTCGCGTACTTCCGCGCGCCGGAGGACACCTGGAGGATGACCGGGGACTTGGTCTCGACGCAGGCCTGGATGATCGCCTGCAGCTGCTCCAGGTTGTTGAAGTTGTACGCCGGGATCGCGTAGCCGCCCGCGACGGCCTTCTTGAAGAGCTCACGGGTGTTCACGAGCCCGAGATCCTTGTAGCTGATCATGTGCTGCTCCTCGTTCGGTCGGCCTGACGGGCAGGCGGCTGGAGATCGCTCGCCGGGTGCGTGATCCGGGCTCGAGCGGATGCGAGCCTGACACGTCCGAGGCGCGACCCGCAAGTAGGCGCGGCGCCGCAGTCTTGCAAAGGAAAACGGGCGTTTGACGCGCGTTGGGGGCCTGGGCGGGCGCGCGTTCAGGGCCTAGGGCGCGCGCCCGGGCCGCGGCCGCCCGTCGCCGAGCAGCCGCCCCGTGGCGACGCCCCACAGCAGGGCGGCGAGCGCCAGGAACGCGATCAGGGGGACGAGCTCGCTCTCCGCCCAGGGGACCACGTCCGCCAGGCTGAACCGGCCCACGAACCTGCGCGTCGGGCCGGTCAGCTCGGTGAGGGCGAGGAGCATCGCGGTGATCGTCCCGCCGGCGATGAGCCCGGAGCTGAACAGCACCCCCGGGGCGCTCTCCGCGTCCGCCCCGCGCGGGCCCCGGCCCGTCCGGTCGGCGAGCCAGCGGACGATCCCCCCGAGCATGATCGGCGTCGAGGCGGCGACCGGGAGGTAGACCCCGACGGCGAACGCGAGCGACGAGACGCCGACGAGCTCGAGGACGATCGAGATGAAGACGCCGATGAGCACGAGGCCCCAGGGCATCCGCTGGGTCATGATCCCGTCGATGATGAACGACATGAGCACGGCCTTCGGCGCCTGGAACTTGTGCTCGACCCGCTCGCCCGAGTCGCGCTTCGCGAGCGTGCCGTTGATGCCGGGGTCCTCGAGGTAGCGGATGCGGCCCGCGTCGTCGACGAGGTACTTGCCCGCGGGCACGCCCTCGCGCGGCTCGCGCAGGCGCAGCACGCGGTACTCCGCGGGGTCGCGCTCCGCCTCCGGGCCCCGGAGGTGCTGCGCCTCGGGGAGCGTCGCGGGATCGATCCGGAACGCCGGGTAGTCGCGCCGCGCGTAGACGGTGCCGGCCGCGTTCATCCAGAGGAGGACGAGGCCGATGACGAGCGCCGACGAGACGGTGCCGACGAGGATCGCGACCTGCTGGCGCCAGGGCGTCGCGCCGACGAGCCAGCCCGTCTTGAGGTCCTGCGAGGTGGTGCCGCCGTTCGAGGACGCGATGCAGACGACGCCGGCGATCGAGAGCGCGGCGATCTTGGAGGGCGTGTCCACCCAGCCGAGCGCGAGGAAGACGAGGCTCGTGAGGAGCAGGGTGGCGACGGTCATCCCGGAGACCGGGTTGGACGAGCTGCCGATCTCGCCGGTGAGCCGGGAGCTGACGGTGACGAAGAGGAACCCGAACACGACGACGAGCGCCGCGCCGAGCGCGTTCAGCCGGAGGGACGGCGCGAGCGTGAGCGCGATCACCACGGCGAGCGCGCCGCCGCCCCAGACCCACGGCGGCAGGTCGCGGTCCGTCCGGTCGCCCGAGGCGGCGCCGCCGCCGCGCAGGCCCGCGAGGCCGCGGGCCGCCGCGCCGACGATGAGCGGGAGGGCGCGGAGGAGCGAGATGATCCCGCCGGCCGCGACGGCGCCGGCGCCGATGTAGAGGACGTACGCCTCGCGGATCTCGCCGGCGCTCATCTCCGGGATGAGCTTCGTGCCCGGGTAGACCGGCGCCCCGGCGGTCGCGCCGAAGAGCCGGATCGCGGGGATGAGCACGAGGTACGCGAGCAGCCCGCCCGCGCCCAGGACGAGCGAGATGCGGGTGCCGATCACGTACCCCACGCCGAGGAGCGCGGGGTTCACCTCGATCGCGACGCTCGCGCCGGGGTAGAGCTTCCCGAAGGTCGCGCCGGACGTGTCCTTGAAGACCTTGAACCCCTGGTACAGCAGCGCGAACAGCGAGCCGAGCCCGAGCCCGGCGAACACGGTCCGCGCCGTGGTCCCGCCCTTCTCGCCCGACACGAGCACCTCGGCGCAGGCCGTGCCCTCGGGGTACGCGAGCCGCTTCGCCTCGCGGACGATGTGCGCGCGGCGGATCGGGATCATGAGGAACGTGCCGAGGACGCCGCCGAGCACCGCCACGAGCGCGACGTGCACGTAGTCGAGGTCGTACCCGAGGATGAGCATCGCCGGCATGGTCACGCCCGCGCCGAACGCGATCCCCTCGCCGGCGCTGCCCGCGGTCTGGACGATGTTGTTCTCGAGGATCGTCGCGCGGCGGACGCGGAACGCCCGGGAGAGCGCGCGGAACAGGGTGATCGACAGCACCGCCACCGGGACGGAGGCCGACACGGTGATGCCGACCTTGAGCACGAGGTACATCGAGCTCGCGCCGAAGAGGATCCCGAGCACGGAGCCGACGAGCACCGGGACGAGCCGCAGCTCCGGCGGCGACACGTGCGCGGGGACGAAGGGCCTGTGCTCTTGCGCGGGGGCGGAGGCGGGGAGCGGCTCGGACGCGGGCATGC
>JAEYZK010000211.1 GCA_023428085.1 Pseudomonadota bacterium | reverse complement strand
GATCGTCTCCGCGCGCGCGGGCGCGAGCCCGCCGCCCAGCCGGTAGGAGCCCGCCTTCTCCAGCTCGACGCCGAGCAGCCCCGCCATCGCGGCCATCGGACGGCCCGCGTTCGGGCTCTCGGTCGCGGCCCCGTCGCGCAGGAGGGTGCGGACGCCGCGGCCGGGATCCCCGCCGCGCAGCGCGCCGGCCGCGAGGAGGAGCCCGGCGGTGAGGCGCGCCGGGACGAGGTTCGCGAGGTCGTCGAGCCGCGCCGACGCCTTCCCGAGCCACTCGTACCCTCCGTGATAACCGACGCGCGCGTCGAGCGTGTTGAGCGCCCGGTACGCGACCGCGCCGGGGACCCCCAGCACCGCCCAGAACAGGAGCGGCGCGACGACGCTGTCGGAGGTGTTCTCGGCGACGGACTCGACGGCCGCCGCGGCGATCCCGGAGCCGTCGAGCGCGGCCGCGTCGCGGCTGCACAGGGAGCGCAGCGCCCACCGCGCGGCGCCGAGGTCGCCCGCGCGCAGCGCCGACGCCACGTCCGCCGCCGCCGCGCCCAGCGCGCGGACCGCGAACGTTGACTTGAGGACGAGGATCTCCGCGGCGAGGAGGAGCGCAGGGTGCGCCGCCGCGGCGCGGAGCACGAGCGCGGCGCCGCCGGCGAAGAGGGCCGGGACCCCGAGCGCCATGCCGAGGCCGTAGGCGAACCGGGCCGCGCGCCCTCCCCGCGGCGCGCGACGCTCGAGCGCCGAGATGGCGCCGCCCATCCAGACGACGGGGTGCAGGCGCGCCGGGTACTCGCCCAGGAAGAGATCGAGGGTGAGGGCCCCCGCGACGACCACCACCGCGTGCAGGAGCGGGCCCGGCATCATCGCCCCGCGATCGCCGCGGCCGTCCGCGCCGCCCCCGCCTGCTCCGCGCACCACGCGGCCACGCCGCGCGCGACGGCGTCGTGCACGGCGGCGGCGATGACGTGCCCGAGCGCGGTGTGCTTGCCCGCGTAGAGGGCGGGCGCCTCGCCGACCTCCGGCGCCGCGATCACGGCGCAGTCCGTCCCCGTCCCCGTCGCCGCGAGGCCGGACCGCACGCTCGCGATCCCCGCCTCGAGCACGGCGAGCGTGCGCGCCTCGACCGCGACCGCGAGGGCCTCCACGAGCCCCTCGTCCCCGAGCGGCGCGGAGACCTGGCACAGCAGGTTGATCGTCCCGGCGCGGGGCCCGGCGCCCGGGGGATCTCCGGCCCGGAGCGCGTTGCCGAGGCCGACCGTCGCGACGCAGCGCGCGCCGACGCCGCCGGCGCCGCGCTCGGAGACCACGTGGCGCGCGAGCGTCCGGCTCGTGAGGAGGCCCACGGCGCCCGGCCACCCCGCGGCCGCGAGCCGGTCGCGGGTGAGCCGGACGGGATCGACCGGCGGTCGCAGGTCGTCGTCGCGCACCTCGAGCCACGCGACCTCGCGCGCCGTGCGGCGACCGCCCTGCACGATCGCGGACGAGAGGACCGCGTGGACCGCGCCGAGGGGGACGACGAGGAGGCGGCCGTCGGGGGAGAGCACCGGGGCGGGCATCGAGGGCGGCGGCACGGCGGCCGTGGTAGCCGCTCGCGAGGAGGGGTGTCAAGGCTCCAGACCGCGGACCGAGGGCGCGTGATCGCGCGCACGACTCGAGCGGGCTGGGCCCGGGCTCCGGCGCCCCGGGGCACCCCGCCGCGCCCTCGCCGCTTGACCTCCCCGCGCCACCCGGCGCATCGTGCGCGCCCCATGCCCGTCCTCCGTGGTTCCGTCACGTTCGCCCGGTTCCGGATCGCCTCGGGCAAGCCGCCCGCGGACGCGCGCCGCTTCGCCCGCGCCCTGGCGCGGGGCGCGTTCGAGCCGCTCGATCTCGAGCGCGGCGAGGACGACCGCGCGACCGGGTTCGTGCGGCTGGACGACGCCGACGCGACCGACTTCTCGAGCGGCGTGCTCGAGCGCGGGCGGGCGCTGTTCGCCTGGCGCGTCGACACGCTCCGCGTCAAGGCGGCGGCCGTCCGGGCCGAGCTCGGGCGGTGGGCGGCCGCGTTCGAGCGTGAGCACGGGCGGCCCCCGGCGCGCGGCGAGCGCGCCACGGCCAAGGACCAGATCCGCCACCAGCTCCGCCGCCGCACCGAGCCGACCTCGCGGACCTCGGACGTGAGCTGGAGCCTGGAGCGCGGCGAGGTCCAGGTCTGGGCCGCCTCGCGGAAGACCGTGGAGGAGTGCGCCGCCGCCCTCGAGGCCGCCCTCGAGCTGAAGCTCGCGCCGGCGTCGGTGAGCGCGCAGGCGGCGCGCAGGGAGCTCCCCGAGGCCGCGCTCGCGCCGACCGCCGCGCTCATGGGCCTCGCGGCGGAGGAGGTCGGCCGTGGGCAGGCGTGAGCAGGCGCGGGAGGAGGCCGCCTTCCTCCGCGGCGACGTGGGCGTGGACGGGGCGGCGACCGAGGCCGACGACCGGGACGCGGTGGAGAAGGAGCGGGACCAGGCGCGCGAGCAGCTGCTCCGGGGCCGGACCTGGCTCGGCCGCGAGCTGCTCACGTGGCTCCTGTGGCGCTCCGAGTCGGGCGATCCCGTGGTCGCGATCGAGGGCGCGGACGTCGTGGTCCTCTTCGTCGGCAAGGTGCTCCTGCGCGGGCTCGCGGGGGACGTGGTCGAGCTCTCGGCCCGCGGCGACGCCGCCGCCTACTCGGCCCAGGTGAAGCACGCGCTGCAGGGCGGGCTCCTCGTGCACCAGGCCCGCCTGCGCTTCACCCTCGGCGAGCGGAGCTTCGAGGCGACGCTCGACGCCGAGTTCCTCGACGTGCGCGCGGCGAAGCTGCCGGAGCTCCTCGCCGACGAGGAGGACGACCGCGCGGCGGAGCGGCTCGCCCTGTGCGAGGAGCTGGGCGGGATCGTGGACGCGATCGTGGCCTCCTTCCTCGAGGAGCGCGCGAGCAAGGCGTGGCGGCGCCGCACCGTCCCCGCCCTGCGCGCGTGGATGGGCGCGACCGAGGGCGCCGGGCGGGCGCCGCCCGCGCGGGCCCGCGGCGCCTGAGCGCCCGCTTCACTCCAGGTTGGCGTGCCGCGCGAACATCTCCTCGTACGTCGCGCCGCGCGCGCGGGCGAGGCGGAGCACGATCGTGTCCACCAGGACCAGGAGCGCCTGCTCGAACAGCGAGCCCATCGGCTGCGCCGAGGCGCGCGGCGCGGCGCCGGGCGGCGGCGACGCCTTGGGCGACGGCGCGTCGAGGCGCAGCACCACGTCGGCGAGCTGGCCGAGGGTGGACGCCGGCACGATCGTGATCAGCGCCAGCCCCGCGCCGATCCGCCGGGCCTTCCGCGCCACCGCGGCGAGGCTCTCGGTCTCGCCGGAGCCCGAGCCGACGATCAGGAGATCGTCCGCGCCGACGGCCGGCGTCGTGACGTCGCCGACCACGTGCACCTGGAGCCCGAGGTGCATGAGGCGCATCGCGAACCCGCGCATGACGAGGCCGGAGCGCCCGGCGCCGGCGACGTAGACGCGCCGCGCCGCCCCGATCCGCCGCTCGAGCTCCGCGAGCGCGGCGCCCTCCACGGCCTGCAGCGCCGCCCGCACCTCGTCGAGCACCAGGGCGAACTCCGGCACGCTCATGGGGCCCGCCCTCCGCCGCCGGCGCCACGCAGCGCGGCGCGCACCGCGGCGGCGGCGGCGCGCGGGTCGGCGGCCCGGGTGATCGCGGAGCCGACGACGACGACGTCGGGCCCGAGCGCCGCGAGGTCCGCGCAGCGCTCGAGCGTGATCCCGCCGGCCACCGCCGTGCGGGCGTTCCGCAGCGCCGCCTTCACCTGCAGGAGCCCCTGGAGCGCCGCCCCGGCGAGATCGGCGGTGCCGGCCTGGACGTCCACCGCGGTGTGCAGGCAGACGAGATCGACCCCGAGCGCGTCCACCTCCCGCGCGCGGCGCGCGAGGTCCTCGACGCCCAGGAGATCGACCATCGCCTCGCCGCCGCGCTCCCGGGCGGCGCGCACCACCTCGCGGATGGTCGCGTCCGCGGCCGCGGCCAGCACCGTGACGATCCGCGCGCCGGCCTCGAGCCCGAGCGTCGCCTCGAGGTACCCGCCGTCGGCGATCTTGAGGTCGGCGAGCAGCACCAGCCCAGGGAACGCCGCGCGGAGGCGCCGCACCGCCCCGACCCCCTCGCGGATCACGAGCGGCGTCCCCACCTCCACGACGTCCACGAGGTCGCGGACGCGGGCGACGAGCGCCTCCGCCTCGTCGAGCCGGAGGGTGTCGATGGCGAGCTGCAGCCGCATCGGCCCTCACGCGAGGTTCGTCCGCACGAACCCGAGCGCGTCGCGCGCGAGCGCGTCGAGGTCCGGGTCCTCGATGACGGGCCGCCACACCCCGACGTCCCACCCCACCTGGCCGCCCATCAGGATGAACGGCTCCATGATGAGGCTCTCGTCGTAGCCGACGTCGTCCAGCGCCGCGCGGAGCTCCTTCCACGGCATGCGCCCGAGCCCGGGCGGCTTGCGGTCCGTCTCGCCGAGGTGCACGTGGCGCAGGTGCTTGCCCGCGGTGCGGATGGCGCCGCCCATCGACTCCTCCTCGATGTTCATGTGGAACGTGTCGAGCAGGATCTGGCAGGCGGGGCTCCCCAGCTCCTCCACGTACGCGACCGCCTCGGCCGCGGTGTTGAGCAGGAACTGCTCGAAGCGGTTGAGCACCTCGGGGCACAGCGCCACCCGCTGGTCCTCGGCCGCCTTCACCAGCTCGCGCATGCTCCGCAGGCTCTGGTCCCGGTACGGGCGCTTGTCCTCCACCCCCTTCGGCAGCTTCGCCGGCCAGGTCGAGTGGACCGTCCCGCAGATCGTCGTCTCCCCCGCCATCGCCCCCGCGTACTCGATCATCTGCCGCATGAAGGTGACGCCGTTCTTCCGGACGCCCTCGTCCAGGGACGACGGATCGTACTGGGCCGGGAGGCCGATGCCGAACGAGAGCTTGAGCCCCGCGTCGCGGGCCGCGCCCGCGAGCCGGTCGCGCTCCGCCGCGCTCATCTTCACGATGGTGCCGCCGTTCACCTCGAGCTGATCGAACCCGAGGCCCTTCACCTTCGGGACGAACGGCAGGAAGTCGACGTCCCACTCGTGGGTCCAGAAGGCGTAGTAGATGCCGACCTTGCGCATGGCGTCCTCCGCGCGGCGGGGGCCGGCGAGGGCCCGGAGAGACCCGGAGCGACCCGCCGCGCGGCGCCCCGGAGTGAGGTCCTTCAGGGAGCGGGACCGGCCTCGCGCGCCTGCACCGCGCGGACCTCCTCCGGCGTCGGCGCGTGCGCGCCCGCGTGGCTGCACGACACCGCGGCCGCGGCGGCCGCGAACGAGGCGTGCGCGCGGAGCGGCGCGTCCGGCTGCGCGAGGACGCTGGCCATCCAGGCGCCGACGCACGCGTCGCCCGCGCCCACGGTGTCCACGACCTCGACCCGGTAGGCCGGCTGCTCCGCCGCCTCGCCCGACGGGGCCACCAGGCGCATGCCGGCCGCGCCCCGCGTGAACAGCACGTGGGCGCGGGGCGCCGCGGCCCGCAGCGCCCGGAGCCCCTCCTCCGGCGGCGTGCCGGGGAACATCCCCGCCAGGTCCTCGTCCGAGACCTTCACGTAGTCGGCGACGCGGACCACGCGCAGGGCGGTCTCCTGGAACCCGCGGGAGAGCAGGCTGCGGTAGTTGGGATCGACGCAGATCCGCTTCCCCGCCGCGTGGACCCGGTCGGCGAGCGCGAGGAGGTGGGCGCCGTACGGCTGGCGCAGCAGGCTGATGCCGCCGAAGAACACCACCTCGGCCTCGTCGAGCCACCGCGCCGGCAGCCGCGCCGGGTCGAACGCCTGGTCGGCGCTGTCGTCGCCGACGAAGAAGTACGCGGGCGGGGACTTCGAGAGCACCATCGCGAGGAGCGTCGGCCGTGGCACCCGCTGCGCGAGCCGCAGATCCACGCCGGCCTCGGCGGCCAGGCGCCAGAGGTCGTCGCCGAACGGGTCGTCGCTGATCCCGCCGGCGTAGGCCGTCGCGAGGCCGAGCCGCGCCGCGGCGCGCGCGACGTTCCAGGGCGCCCCGCCGGCGGCCGAGGTCCACCGGCTCGGGCCCTCGCGGATGAAGTCGGTGAGCGCCTCGCCGAACACCACGAACCGCGCGGGCCTCATGGGCGCTCCCCCGGGGCGACCGCGGCGGGCTTCGCCGCGGGCGGCGGCGCGGCGGGGGACGGCGGCGCGGCGCGGAGGATCCGGGCCGCGCGCAGACGGCGCCCCTCCCGCAGCCGATCGCCCGCGAACGACAGCGCGACGAGCGCGAGGATGATGAAGCCCCACATCGCCTGGATGAAGAACGGGTCCATCCGAAGCAGGTTCACGCCGGTCGAGACCACCTGGAGAATCACGACGGACAGCACCATCCCGGCGAGGGTGCCCGCGCCGCCGAACGGGTCCACGCCGCCGAGGAAGCAGGCGAGGACCGACACGAGCAGGTAGCTCTCGGCGTAGTTCGCCTTCACCGAGTTGAGCTGGCCCATCATGATGAACGCCGTCAGCGCGGCGAGCGCCGACGAGAGCACGTAGGTGCGGACGAGGACGCGGCGGACGCGGATGTTCGAGTACGCCGCGGCGACGGGGTTGGAGCCGACGAGGTAGAAGCCGAGCCCCGTCTGCGTCCGGCGCAGGAGCAGCCGGAGCAGGATCACCGCTGCGACCAGGAGCAGGAACGGGATCGGGAACGGCCCGACCATGCCGTTCCCGATCGCGATGAGGAACTCCGGGAACCCCGAGAGCGTGTACCCCTTGGTGATCACCAGGTTCACGCCGTTCAGCAGGGTCATGAACGCGAGCGTCGCCAGGATCGCGGGGACCTCGACGTAGGCGATGAGCCAGCCCATGAGCGCGCCGACGGCCATCGCGGCGGCGAGCCCTCCCGCCATCGCGGCCAGCGCCACGCCCGCGCCGGCCGCGTCGGCGCCGTCGCCCGCGAGCGCGCGCAGGAGCAGCACGGTGACGATCCCGGTGAAGTTGGCGGTGGCGATGATGGCGAGGTTGATCCCGCCGGTGACCATCGTCACCATCATCCCGAGCGAGAGGAAGGCGACGATGGGGAGCTGGTACGCCATCGAGATCGCGTTCCCCTCCGTCAGGAAGCGCGGCCAGTTGAGCGCCGCCATGAGCGCCACGATGAGGACCAGCGCGGCCGAGAGCGCGCGCTCGTGCGACGGGCGGCGGAGGAACGCGACGGGCGTCATGATCAGGCCTCCACCTTGACGTGGACGCGGGCCCGCTCGCGCCGGAGCCGCTGGTACGCGCTGTTGGTGATCGCGACGGTGATCACCACGCCGATGGCGACGTTGTACCAGTAGACCGAGATGCCGAGGAGCGTGAGCCCGTTGCCGAGCACCGCGAAGAGGAGCACGCCGAGGACCGCGCCCAGCACCGAGCCCTTCCCGCCGAACACGCTGGCGCCGCCCAGGACGACCGCCGCGATCACCTCGAGCTCCTTGCCCACGATGATGTTCGGGACGACGGACTGGACGATGGAGAGGTGGACCACGGCGGCGACGCCGGAGAGGAGGCCGATGAAGCCGAACGCGAAGAGGCGGGTGCGGAGGAGGTTCATGCCCATCCGCTCCGCCGCGACCTCGTTCCCCCCGATCGCGTAGATGCTCCGGCCGAGCAGGGTCCGGCGCAGGAGGAACCAGCCGAGGAGCGCCGCCGCGAGCCAGACGAGCGGCATGAGCGAGAGCCCGTACCGCCCGCCGATGGCGCTCGTCCGGGCGAAGAGCAGCGTGGCCCCGAACTCCCGGAACATCGGGTGGACCACGTTGACGAGCTTCCCCTCCGTGATGACGTAGAGCATCCCGAAGTAGACGTTGAACGTGGCGATCGTGACGATGATCGTGGGCACCCGGAAGAAGTGGACGACGGCCCCGTTCACCGCCCCCAGGAGCGCCCCGGCTGCGCCCGCCGCGAGCAGCGCGAGGAAGATGTTGCCGCCCCAGGCGAGCGTCGCCACCGCGACCCCGTACTCCACGACCTGGGCGATCGCGGTGAAGGACACGTCGGGCGAGCCGCTCAGGATGAGCACCACCAGCACGCCGACGGCCATGATGCCCACCATCGAGTAGCTCTTCAGCAGGCCGGCGAGGTTCTCGAACGAGAGGAACGCGGGGTTGGCGGCGGCGATCCCGGCGCCGATCACCGCGATCAGGAGCACGAGCCAGGTCTCGTTGTGCCGCAAGAGGTCCCTCGCCATCTCCCCTCCGCCTCAGGCGCGCGCCTCGACCAGCCGCTGGACCTGCTCCGCCTCGACGCCGGCCGTGCCCAGCTCCCCCCGGATCCGCCCGGCGCGCATGATCAGGATCCGGTTGGCGTTGGCCACCGCCTCGGACACCTCGTCCGTGATGAGCAGCACCGCGAGCCCGCGCGCGGCGAGCCCGCGGACGTGGTCGTGGATCGTGCTCTTCGCCCCAACGTCCACCCCGACCGTCGGGCTGTCGAGGATGAGGATCTTCGGCTCCGTGGCGAGCCACTTCCCGATCACCACCTTCTGCTGGTTCCCGCCGGAGAGCGTCTGCACCGGGACCTGGGGATCGGAGACCTTCACCCCCAGGGTCTTGATCCAGTGCGCCGCCGCGGCCGCCCGCCGCGCCGGGTCCACCAGCCCGAGTGGACCGAGCAGGCGGTCGAGGATGGCCGCCGTCGCGTTCGCCGCCACCGAGTGCTTCATCACCAGCCCTTGCACGAGGCGGTTCTCCGGCACGTAGGCGATCCCGGCGCCGACCGCGTCCTGCACGGAGCCGATGCGCACCGGCCGGCCGTCGATGCGGATCTCGCCGCGCGCGGCCGGCCGGACCCCGAAGAGCGCCAGCGCGAGCTCCGTCCGGCCGGACCCGCGCACGCCCGTGAGCCCGACGATCTCCCCGGCGCGCAGCTCGAACGAGACGTCCTCGAAGCTGTTCCGGAGCGAGAGCCCCCGCACCTCGAGCACCGCGCGGGCGGCTCCGTCCGTGAAGGTGAACCGCCGCTTCTCGAGCGTCCGGCCCGTCATCAGCGAGACGAGCGCGTCCTCGTCCAGCTCGGCGGGGGGCAGCGTCGCGACCCGCTCGCCGTCGCGGAAGACCGTGATCCGCTCGGCGACGGCGAACACCTCGTTGAGCTTGTGGCTCACGAACAGCACGGCGATGCCGTGCGCCTGCAGGTCGCGCACCACGGCGAGCAGGTTGGCGATGTCGCGATCGTTGAGCGAGGCCGTCGGCTCGTCGAGGATGAGGAGCTTCAGGTCGCTCGTGAGCGCGCGGCAGATGGCGACGAGCTGCTGCACGCCGATGGGGAGCTCGCCGACCTCGGCCTCGAGGTCGAGCTCCACCCGGATCCGCTCCGTCGCCGCCCGGGCGATCGTCCGCACCCGCGCCCAGTCGACGATCCTCCCGCCGCGCTCGCGGATCTCGGGGAGCGCGATGTTCTCCGCCACGGTCAGGTTCGGGAACAGCGAGAGGTCCTGGTAGATGACCTGGATCCCACGGGCCATCGTGCCGGCGGAGCCGAGGTGCTCGACCGGGCGCCCCTCCACCAGGATGCGGCCGGTGTCCGGCTGGAGGACCCCGGAGATGACCTTGATGAGCGTGGACTTCCCGGAGCCGTTCTCCCCGACCAGGCAGTGGATCTCGCCCCGGCGCAGATCGAAGTCCACGCCCTTCAGCGCGTGCACGCCGGCGAAGCTCTTGTGGATCCTCTCCAGCCGGAGGAACTCCTCCATGGCCGCGGCCTCAGAACCCCTGGAATTGATCCACGTTGGCCCTGGTGACGACGAGGGGGCGGTTGTAGATGAGCGTGTTCCCCTCGACGGTGAGCGGCTTCCCCAGGTTCGGGATCTCGAGGTCCGGGCCGATGCTCGCCTTCTTCCCGTCGAGCACCGTCTTCGCGAGGTACGCCATCGCGTAGCCGGCCTCCCCCGGGTCCCAGAGCACCGCCGCGCTCATCGACCCGTCCTTGAGGAACGCGGCCGCCTGGCTCGGCGCGGTGGTCCCGATGACCGCGAGCTTGCCGGAGAGCCCCTTCTCGCGGACCGCCTGCGCCGCGCCCGGCGCGCCCTGGCTGCCGAAGGCGAGGAACGCCTTCACGCTCGGGTTCGCGGTGATGATGTCGAGCGCCGTCTGACGCGCGAGGTTCTGGTCCTCCGACGCCGGGTACCGGGTGCCGATCAGCTTGAGGTTCGGGTACTTCCTCTTCGCCAGCGCGACCGCCGCGTCCGCCCAGATGTTGTGCGCCGGCACGGTGAGGGAGCCGACGAAGATGGCGTACTGGCCCTCGGGCTTGCCCATGGCCTTCACCATCTCCTCGAGCATCCGCTCGCCGAACGCCTTGTTGTCGATCATCTCGACGTCGTAGTCGGCGTTCTTCTGCCCCGGCGACTCGTGGGTGATGGTCACGATCTTCCGCGCGCGCGCCCGCGCGAACACCGGCTCGATCGACTTCGCGTCGTTGGGCACGACCAGGATGGCGTCGTTGCCCTGGTTGATCGCGTCCTCGATGAGCCGCACCTGCTGCGCCTCGTCGGCGGACGCCGGCGCCTGCTGGCTCACGTCGAGCTTGAACTCCTGGCCGGCCCGCTTCAGGCCGCTCTCGAGGCGGTCGAACCAGGTCCCCCGGATCTTCGGGATCGACACCATCGTGTAGCTCTTCTGCGCCGCCGCCTCGATCGGTCCGAGCAGGACCGCCACGCCCATCGCCACGGCCGCGGCGAGGGTGCTCCGCTCTCTGCGCATCTTCGGCTCCTCCGGTTGTGCTGCCGTGCGCTGCCCCGCCCGCCTGCGGGCAGTCGGCGAAGCGAGGTCCGGCACCACGTGGGCGACCTGGACGACGTCCCCGTCCTTCATCGGCCGACTCCGCTGCTCGGGGGTGCGCGGTCAGGCGAACGTACCCAGGACGCCCTCGAGGTTCGTGTGACGCCGCTGCATCTCCGTCATGGAGACGCCGCGCTTCTCGATGAGAAGCATCGCCACGATGTCCTCGAACAGGAAGAGCGCCTGCTCCAGCAGCGAGGCCATCGGCTGGATCGAGCGCACCTCGGGCGGCGTCCCGAAGATCTGGCCGGGGACGAGCACCGTCACGTCGGCCAGCCGGCCGAGCTCGTTCTCGGGGTGAGCGGTGACCGCGCAGACGCGGGCCCCCGCCTGCCGGGCGAGCTGCATGACGTTCCGCTCGACCATCGTGACCGCGCAGTTGACGACGAGGAGGTCGCCCGGCCCGATCACCGGCGTCGTCGTGTCGAAGACGACGTACGCGTCGAACCCCATGTGCTTGAGGCGCATGGCGAACCCTCGCATGGACGCCTGCATGCGACCCATCGCGTAGAGCTGGATCGTCTTCGCCTTCTCGATCTCGGCGATGAGGAGGGCGACCTGGTCCTCGGGGACCGCCTCCAGGACGCGGCGGTTCTCCTCGACGACCGCCTGCACCAGCTCCCGGTAGCTCCGCATGCCGTCCTCCCCCGTGGAGCATCGGCACCGGCCGCGCGTTCGGCCAACGATGCCTGGGCTGCCGTCGCGCGAGGGAGCGGGGGGAACCCCTCGGCACGTGCGACCGCGCCGGGAACACGCGCATGGACGCCCGGCAACCCAGAAAGGTATGCTCCGCCCTCGACGGCCGTACCAACGGGACGCGCATCATCGAGGGGGCTCCATGCCAGGGAATGCCAGCCGTAGGGCGCGGTTCGCGATCCTGCTCGCAGTCTCCGTCTTCGCGTGCAGGCGCGAAGCACCCCGGGAGCATGCGGGGCCGGGCCCCTTCCCGGTGGGCGCGACGATCGAGGGCGAGATCGACGCGGCGTCCGGCACGATGGTCATCCGTTCGCTGGAAGGCGGTCACGCGACGGGCCCCCGGCTCGCGGCGCTCGAGGAGGTCCCCGTCGTCCAGGACGGCAGGCCCGGCGTCGGCCCCGCGAACACGCTCGAGCTCGTGACCGAGCGGGCGGAGACCGTCCCCGGAGGTTGCGGCGCGCTCGATGCGTTCGAGGGCGTCGTCCTCGTGCGCTCCTTCTACGCGGGATACCAGCTCCGGAACGTCCACGTGGAGATCGTCTCGATCACGCCGTCGGGCCACGACGCGTGCAACAGCGTGGCGATCGCGCCCGAGGGCCTCTCCCGGCAGCACGGCCTGTTCTCCTACGGTGACCTCGCCGAGGCCGGGCTGCCGGGCGACGAAGCGGTGGCGACCTGGCGGTTCGCCCTGCCGGATCGGACGCGCTTCGTGTTCCGCGGCCGCCTCATGGCCGACCTCGCGGACGAGCAGGCCCCGACCACGACGGCCACACCTCCCGGCGGCCTGCTCCGGGCCGCGCCGACCGTGACGCTGACGTGCGCCGACGCGGGGAGCGGCTGCGAGGGCACCTGGTACACGACCGACGACAGCGAGCCGACCGCCTCGTCCACGCCGTACGCCGGCCCGATCGCCCTCGCGGGGACGACGACGCTCCGCTTCTTCTCGAGGGACGCGGCAGGGAACGCGGAGGCGCCGCGATCGGAGACCTACGTCGTGGATGGCGTCGCGCCGGAGGTGGTCGCGGTCGATCCGTACGACGGACAGGGCGACGTCGCGACCACCACCGCCGTGACGGTGACGTTCAGCGAGCCGATGGACCCGGCCACCGTGCCGGGAGCGATCACGCTGCAGGGCCCGACCGGCGCGGTCGCGGGCACCCTCGCGCCCGGTACCGGAGACGCCTGGGTCTTCACGCCGTCCTCGCCGCTCTCCGCGGCGACCCGCTACACGATCCAGGTCTCGACGTCCGCGCAGGATCCAGCCGGCAACCCGCTGGCCGCCGCGCACGGCTCGTGGTTCCTGACTCCGACGCCGGCCGTGGCCGTCAGCGGCGCGGGGTCCGCGACCTACGGGAAGCCCTCCGTCGCCCAGGACACGAACGGAGACAGGCTCGCCGTCTTCAGCGCCGCGACCCAGGCCGGCGCGAAGCTCCTGTACTCGTACTACGACGCAGCCCTCGGGACCTGGACGCCGGAGCAGCCGCTCCTCACGTACTGGATCCCGGCGCCGCCCGGGCGCCAGATCGAGGCCAAGGTCAGGTCGAATGGGACGACGTTCCTCGCGGCATGGCGCAACCCGGAAGACGGCACCCTCCAGTCGGTCGTGTTCACGAGCGGGCAGCCAGGCACGGTGCGTTCGCACCTCTCCCTCTCCGACACGGAGAGTCCGACCTTCGACGTCGCTGCCAACGGCGCCGGGTACGCGCTCGTGGGGCGACACGCCACGAACGGTCACGTGTACGGTGCGGTCTACGACGGATCCTCGTGGGCGTTCGTCACGGGGAGCGTAGACAACCTCTTCGGGACCGCGGACCTGCCGTCGGTCGCGCCGTACGGGGCGAACTCGTACGTCGCCGCGTTCCGCTACAACGGGACGGCGATCTACACGAGCCGCTACAACGCCAGTACGCAGGCCTGGACGTCGAGCGCGTTACCCGGAGCGTCGGGGACCAGCACGATGCTCGCGCCGGCGGTGGCTGCCACCGGGACCCGCGCCTGCGCGGTCTGGGCGAGGACCACCGGCCCGGTGTACGCCTCGCTGTCCCTCGCCAGCTCCACCTTCGGCGCGGCCTCGGACATCAGCCAGGGGTTCGGGGAACCCGCGCGTGGACCCCTCACCGCCGCCGCGAACGGAGATCGCTTTGCCGCGGCATGGGCCGGGTTCGGAGCCACGTATCAGTACAGCTCGCCGAGCTGGTACTGGGATCCGGCGTCGAACCTCGAGGAACAGACGGGGTACACGAACACGACGGCCGTCGTCCCCACCGGGGACGGGTTCGTCGCCGCGATGAGCATCGGTGGGGCGCCCGGTGAGACATGGCCTGCGCACGTCTGGGTCAACAAGGACGACCAGGTGTTCGGGTTCCACTGGTCGGGGCAGGCGCTCGCGGAGTCGTGGCCGGAACACGCTGCCGACCTGTCAGCCTCGGGCCGCGCCGGCGCCCCGGCCCAGCTCGCATGGGTGCGCGACGACGGCACGGCCTCGCGGGTCGAGGTCCGCTCGTACGACGGGAGCGCTTTCGGTTCCGAGGCGCAGGTTTCGCTCCCGGGCGTGGGCGGGAGCGTCGAGCACGTCCGGCTTGCCCGCACCACCGCCGGCGACGTGCTCGCCGTGTGGCACCAGGATCACCGTGGCGGGCTCGCGGTGTTCGGCGCGCTCCGGCGGTCTGGGGTCTGGCAAGCGCCGGTGCTCCTGTCGACCGGCGCGCGGGACCCCGAGGTCGCGTCGGACGGAGCGGGGTTCATGGTCGTCTACCGGACGAACCTGCCGGCGTACCCGTACATCGGGCCCGCCAAGGCGGTCGAGTGGACGTCGAGCGGCTGGGGTTCGCCCGTCACGCTCCAGGCCGGGTCGCAGGCGATCCTGCCCGTCGTCGCGTCCGACGGCTCCACGTACGCCGCGGCGTGGGTCTCCGCCTCCGCCATCTACGCCGCCTGGAAGGGCCCGACCGGCTGGAGCACCGCGACGGACCTCTCCGGATCGTACTATCCCGCGAGCCGCCCAGCGATCGCGGCGCGCAGCGGAGAGTACGTCGTCGCGTATCGGCAGGATCGCGACTCCTCCCACTTCGTGAATGCGAGGCGCGCCACCGTCACGGCAGGCTCCTGGTCCTGGGAAACGGCGAGATCGTACACGACGTTCTCGAGCACCACCGCCGGCCCTTCGCTCGCTGCGGGCCCGGGTGGCTTCGCGATGATCTGGGGCGAGTCGTCGGAGCCGAAGGCGGCGTTCCTGTCGGGAGGAGCCTGGACCTCGTCGGCGATCCTCCCGTCGTACGGCTCGTGCAACATGGCCAGGATCGCCGCGTCGGACGAGGGCTGGCTGGCGGCGCTCAACTGCTCCAGCGGGCTGCTCCTCGTCGCGTATCGTGTGGGCGCCTGGGGCACGCCGATCGCGGCGGGCTTCACGCCGACGGATCTCGCGTTGGCCGGCGCGGGGCAGCGCCACAAGGTCCTGGCCCGCGGCGGCACGCGCTCGAGCAGCACGATCCAGCAGCTCGACGTCATCGGCGGCGTCCCGCTCGCGGCCCGGCCGCTCGCGGCCGATCCTGGCGGCGTGACGTTCACCGTGGTGAACGACCTCGCCGTGATCCACGACGGCGCGGACTGGGTCGGCGCCTGGCCGCAGCAGGGGCCGGATCGGATCGTCAACCAGGTGCACACGAGGACGGGGTTCTAGGCATGGCGAGAACGAGAGAGCAGGAGCTCCGGGCACCCGCTTCCCCCACGCGCGACGAAGCACCGGCGCCTCCGCCCGCGCGCCCGCGTTACGAGCCCCCGCGTGTCCTCAAGAAGCGCTCGCTCTCGCGGGCGACGCTCTTCACCGGGACGGGCCCCGACGGTCCCGGGGCGGAGGGCCCCGGCCTCCTCGCCAACGGCTGATCCGATGCGCACGCTCCCCATCGCGCTCGCGCTCGGGCTCGCGCTCACCGCCTGCGATCGCGCGCCTCACCCGGAGGACGAGCCGGATCGCTGCGCGCGCGAAGTGCCCGGTGCCCCGTGGCTCGCCTTCGCGTCCACCCGGACGGGCGACTACGAGATCTGGCGGATGCGCGCCGACGGGAGCTGCGCCGCGCAGGTGACGCGCGCGGCCGGGGCCGATCTCTTCCCGACCTGGTCCGGCACGACGCTCGTCTTCACGAGCCACCGCGACGGCGTCCAGCGGCTCTGGGCGCACGACCTCGAGACGGGCGAGGAGGTGCCGCTCGCCACCGGGGAGCTCGCCGCCACGTCGCCGGCGTTCTCGCCGGACGGCGCGCGGCTCGCCTTCGAGGGCCGTGCGCCGGGGGCGACGGCCGCGAACGTCTACGTCCTGCCGGCCGCGGGCGGATCCCCGGTCGCGCTCGAGGAGGTGCCGGCCGGCGGCGCCGGCCCGGCCTGGGCGCCGGACGGCCGGACCGTGTACTTCGTCTCGCAGCGCGGCGGCGCGTACGACGTCTGGGCGGTGCCGGCCGAGGGCGGAGCGGCGGTCCCGATCACGAGCCGCTCGCGCATCGTCGGCAAGCCGGCCGTCGCCGCGGACGGCGGCTCGCTGCTCTACGCCCGCACCGTGACCGGCGCCTCCACCACCGAGCTGGTGCGGCACGATCTCTCGACGGGCGCGGCCACGGTCCTCTCGCGCCAGGACGACTCGGAGCCCGCCGTCTCGGAGGACGGCGCGCGCGTCGCGCTCCGCTCGTTCCGCGCCGGCCGGGCCGACCTCGTCGTCCAGGCCCTCGACGGCTCCGGGGCCAGCTTCCTGACCTCGGACGTCGCGTCCGACGGCGCCCCCGCGTTCGCGCGCTGGCCCTGACCATGGCCACCTCCTGGATCGCCTTCCACCTGACCGAGCGCTGCGCCCTCGCGTGCATCCACTGCCTCCGCGACCCGGGGCGCCCGCCCGCGGAGCTCCCGATCGCGCTCGTCGAGCGCGTGCTGGACGAGGCGGTCGCGCTGCACGCCGTCGCGCACGTCGGGTTCACGGGAGGCGATCCGCTCCTCCACCCGGCGTTCGACGCCGCGATCGACGCGGCCGTCCGGCGCGCGCTCGGCTGGCACGTGGTGACGAGCGGCCGCGGGATCGAGCGGCTCCTCGAGCTCCTCCGCGCGGACCCGCGGCGGCGCGCGGCGCTGACCCTCGTCGATCTGTCGCTCGACGGCGCGGACGAGGCGGTGCACGACCGGATCCGCGGCGCGGGGAGCTGGCGGGCGGCGCTCGGCGCGGCGCTCGCCCTGCGCGCGCGGGAGATCCCGTTCCAGGTGCAGATGACCGTCCACGCCGGGAACGCGCACCAGCTCGAGGCGCTCGCGATGGAGGCCGCGAAGCTCGGCGCCGCGCGCGTGGCCGTCGGCCCGGCCATGCCCACCGGCACGGCGGCGGACCGCGAGCTCTGGCTGCCCGCGCCGCGCTGGGCCGAGGTCCGCGACCGGATCGAGCGGCTGGCGGCCGTGCTCCGCATCCCCGTCACCGCCACCGAGGGCTTCCCGCGGGGCCACCCCTTCCACGTGTGCGAGCCCTGGCGGACCGACGTGCTCCACGTCGATCCGCGCGGGCGGCTCACCGTCTGCTGCATGCTCTCGGGGACCCCCGGGGGCGACGAGGGCGTCGTCGCGGATCTCTCGACCACCCCGCTCGCCGACGCCCACCGGCTGCTGCTGGACCGCGTCCACGCGCTCCAGCGCGCGCGCCTCGACGCCGCCGCCTGCGGGCTCGAGCCCTGGGACGCCCTCCCGTGCAACTGGTGCCTGCGCCGCCACGGCCGTCCGCACTGGGTCGAGGCCGGCAGCGCCGGGCCCCGCGCGCGCCGCGACGGGGGCGCCGCGTGAGGCTGGACCGCGCGCTCCGGGCGGCCGCCGTCCGGCTGGCGCGGGCGCGCGGCGGCGCGGCCGTGCTCGTCCGCTCCCGGGTCCATGCCCTCCGCGGCGCGCTGGCCCTCCTGCTCCTCCGCCGCCGCCTCCCCGACGCCCTCGACGCCCTCGACGTCCACCGCGCGCCGGGCGCGCGCGATCGCGCCGAGTCCGATCGGATCCTCGCGGCGCTGGCGCGGGTGCCCATGACGTGCCTCTGGCGGGCGCTCGCCGGGTACGCGGCGCTGCGCGCCCGCGGAGAGCCGGTCCGGTTCGTCCTCGGCGTGCGCACCTCGCACGGCGACGTGCTCGCGCATGCCTGGCTCGAGCGCGACGGGCGCCCGCTCGCGCAGGCGGTGGACCCCCGCCCGTCCTTCCACCGCGCGTTCTTTCATCCCGCGCCCGCCGCCGAGACGCCCCAGGAGCGATCGATGCCCGACCCGTCCGACGTGATCCTCACCGAGCTGGAGGACGGCACCGGCGTGCTGCTCCACCTCGGGACCAAGTTCTACTACACGCTCAACCGCACCGGCGTGGCGGTCTGGCGGCGCGTCTGCGCCGGCGTGACCGACCCCGGCGTGCTCGCGCGCGAGCTCGCCGCAGCGTTCGATGGCGTGACCGAGGCGCAGGCCCGCGCGGACGTGGACGCGCTCCTCTCCGAGCTCCGCGCCGAGGGGCTCGCGGCCGGGCCCGGCTGAAGGGGGACGCGGTGGACGCCGAGCGTGCCCTGCTCGTCGAGTGCCTGCTCGCGGCGGCGGAGCCGCGGGCGGCGCTCCGCGTCCCGCCGGCCACGCTCCGTCCGGCGCGCCTCGTCGCGCTCGCCCGCCGGTGGGCGGTCTCGGAGACGGCGGCCCACGCGCTGCTCGCGGCGGGGAGCCTCGACCGGCTGGGCGCGGCCGCGGCCGGCGACCTCCGGAGCGACCTCGAGAACGCCACCGCCCGGAACGCGCTCCTCCTCGCGGAGGCCGCGCGGTTCCAGCAGGCGCTCCGGGCCGACGGCGTGACGAGCGTCGCCATGAAGGGCGCTGCGCTCGTGGCGGCGCACTACCCCGCCGTGGGCGCCCGGCACGTCGGCGATCTCGACCTCCTCGTCCACCCCGACGACGCGTTCCGGGCCCTCTCCGTCCTGCGCGCGCTGGGGTGCACGCCCGTGCACGCGCCGCTCCCCGATCTCGCCGGTCGGTCCACGGCCGGGGTCCTCCCCGGCCATCCGCACCTGCCCGCGCTGCGCACGCCCGGAGGGGCCGTCTGCGAGCTGCACCACGCGTTGCCGGGGGCGCGGGGCTTCGCGGCCGAGACCGCGGGCGTCCTCGCGCGCGGACGCGACGCGCCCTGGGGCGGGGCCCTGCTGCGCGTGCCGTCCGACGACGACCTCCTCGGCATGTGCTGCGCGCACGCGCTCGGGCACCACGGCGCGGACGTCCGGTTCCTCCCGCGCCACGTCGCGGACGTCGCCGTCCTCGTCCGTGCCGGCGCCGCCGGGGCGCGCGCGGAGCGCCTCTGCCCCGGCGACGAGATCGGCCGGTCGCTCCGGCTCGTCGCCGCTGCCCGCGCCGCGCGGACGCCGGAGGTCTTCCCGCGGGCGGGGGCGTGGCCCCCGCTCGCGCGCGCCCGCGCCACGCTCGCCGGGACGCTCCGGGATGCGCGGCGCGGGGAGCTGCGGAGGAGCCTCTTCCCGGCGCGCGCGTACCTCGCCAGCCGGTACGGCGTCGCGCCCGGCTCCCCGCTCCTCCCGCTCCTCTGGGCGTGGCGGCCGCTCCGGGCGCTCCTGCGCATCGCGGTGGGGCGATGACGGCGTCCGTGGTCCAGCTCGGGAGCGCCCGCGTGCAGCTCGCCGCGCCCCTCGGCGACGGCGTGCCCGGCGCGCTGCTCCGCACCTGCCCCGCCGCGCCCGCCGGTCCGGCGGACGTGCGGATCGCACCGGCCCCGCGCCTGGCGCCGCCCGCGCACGCCGGCGAGGTGGCAAGCTTCTTCCACGGCTCGCTCCGCGCGGCGCTGCGCGGCGGCGGGTTCGTGCTGCGCGACGGTCCGACGGAGGTGCAGGTCTCGAGGGACGGGCGCCTCGTCGAGGTCGCGGGCGCGATCCAGCCCGCGGACGGCGGCTCGGAGCTCGCCGTCCTCGTCGGCCTCGTCCTCGCGCTCCGCCATCACGGGCTCTTCCACCTGCACGCCGCCGCGCTCCAGGGCCCCGGCGGACCGGGGGTCCTCGTCGCCGGGGCGTCCGGCGCCGGCAAGACGACGCTCGCGCTCGCCCTCGCGGCCGCCGGGCTCGTCCCGCTCGCGGACGACGCGGTGCTCGCGTCCGGCCGCGAGGCACGCCGCGTCTTCGGCATCCCTCGCCCGTTCCACCTCGGCGCGCGGACCGTCGCGGCCTTCCCCGCGCTCGCGGTCCGCCTCGGACCGCCCTCGGCCACGGGGAAGCGTCCGCTCCCCTTCGACGCCCTCGGTTCGAGCCGGCGGGCGCCGCCGGTGTGCCGCCCGGACGTGATCCTCCTCCCGGAGATCGCGCCGGCCGGCCCGAGCATGATCGCGCGAGCGTCGGCGGCCGAGGCGCTCGGCGCGCTGCTCGAGTGCAGCGCCCTGCTCGTCGCCCCCGGGATGCCGGCCGTGCCCGAGCAGCTCGCCGTCCTCGAGGCGATCGTCGGCACCGCACGCGCCGCGCGGGTGCGGCTCGGAGAGGACCTCCTCCGCGCTCCCGCCGCCGTCGCCCGGGCGCTGCTGGCGGAGCTCGACGTCGCCGTCGCGGCGTGATCGCCGCGCCGGGCCGCGCCTGGGACCAGCGGCCGGGCGAGGCGACAGCTATGGGGGACGAGGCATGCACCCTCACCTCCCCGCGATCGCAGTCCACGGCGGCGCCGGCGAGCGACCCGCGTCGCCCGCCGCGGACCTCGGCGGGGTACGGCGCGCCGCGGAGGCCGCCTGGACGATCCTCGCCGCCGGCGGCGCCGCCCTCGACGCGGTCGAGGCGGCGGTGCGCCTGCTGGAGGACGACCCGGAGTACAACGCCGGGACCGGCGCCTGCCTCAACACCGAGGGGGACGCGGAGCTGGACGCCTCGATCATGGACGGCGCCACCCTCGCGTGCGGCGCCGTGGCGGTCGTGCGGGACGTGAGGAACCCGGTGACGCTCGCCCGCCTCGTGATGGAGCGCTCGCGGCACGTCCTCCTCGCGGGCGAAGGCGCGTCCGCGTTCGCGCGCCAGGTCGGCATCCCGCCCTACCCTGGGGCGCGCCTCGTCACGGACGCGCAGCGCGCGCGGTGGGAGGCGCGGCGCGCGGGGGCGCTGGTCGCGGCCGAGCCGAAGGGCACGGTGGGCGCGGTCGCGCGCGACGTCCGGGGGCACCTCGCCGCCGCGACGTCCACCGGCGGCGTCGCGATGAAGCTCCCGGGCCGGATCGGCGACTCGGCCGTGATCGGCGCGGGCACGTACGCCGACGACACGCTGGGCGCCGTCTCGTGCACCGGCGAGGGGGAGCGGATGATCCAGCTCGCGCTCGCGCGGCACGCCGCGGAGCTGGCTGCGCGCCTCGGGTCGCGCGAGGCGGCCCGCGCGGCGATCCGGCTCCTCGACGCGCGGGTCGGCGGCCGCGGAGGACTCATCGCCGTCGGTCCCTCCGGCGACCCCTCGTTCGCGCTCAACACCGCCACGATGCCCCGCGCGTACTCGTCGGGCGGCGCCCTCGTGGTGGAGGCCGGCCCCGATCCGGGCGCGCCCTGAGGCGCCGTCAGCGGGTCGCCTCGAACGTGACCGTGAACGCGCCCCCGACACTGGCGGGGACGCTGAGCGTCCGCGCCTTCGCGTCGAAGGCGGCGTACGGCTTCCCGTCGAGCAGGACCTCCCGGATGACGAGCAGCCCGGGCTCCATCGCGATCGGATCGAGCGGCAGGACGCGCGCCTGCGGCGCGGGGTCGATGGCGTAGTGGAGCGTCACCGGGCGGTGCTTCAGGAACAGGTTCCCGTAGAGGTAGACGTACCAGCCGGTCTCCAGCGCGTGGTAGCTGACCTTCCAGTAGTCGCCCTTCTGCGTGGAGGGCACGACGGCGCCCGTCGCGTCGGTGGCCTCGTACACGTCCCCGTGCTCGTGGTCCACGAGGTGGCGGGCGAAGAAGTCGGCCGACTCGTCGGCCATCTGGAGGTAGAGCGGGTCGCCGGTGATGCGGTAGTTGAGGAGCCCGCCCGTGATCGCCTGCTCCAGGGTCCAGTAGTTCTTGGAGCGGCTCGTGAGCCGTCCCTGGAGCGAGTCGCCCGCGTAGAAGGGGCCGCCGTGGGCCTCGTCCCAGGCGGTCCGGCGGATCCGCTGCAGCAGGTCCTCGGCGGCGGCGCGGTACTCCGGCTTCGGGTCCGCCATGTACGCGCGCCCCAGGCACCAGGCGGACTTGAGCACGTGCCCCACGAAGAAGAAGCCCTCCCGCTCGTCGCGCCAGTCCCCGTCGAACTTCTCGGCGAAGCCGAGCCTCCGGGTCGCGGCGGTGGGGTGGAGGTGCTTCACGATCGCGTCCGCGAGCGCGAGGAACCGCGCCCGCGCCTGCTCGTCCCGGGTGACGAGCCAGAGCGCCTCGCCGTGCGTGGTGATCCCGTCCACCGTCGGGGTGAAGCCCTTCCCGCGCGGATGCGACCAGTCGTGGTCGGCGGTCTCGTAGTACCCCTCGAACCCGGGCCGCGCGTCCCAGAGGCGATCGTCGATCACCTTCCGGCCGCGGAGCAGGAGCGCGAGGTCCTCGGGCGACCGCGCCGCGTCGTAGACCGCGGCGACGCCGAGCAGCGCGTAGTGCTGCATGAAGGACCACTTCTCGTTGGCCTGGGGCAGGTCGCGGACGCGGCTCACGTCGCGCCCCTGCGCGTCGAGCGCGGTGTGGAACCCGCCGTGCTTCGCGTCCCACCCCCTGTCGCGGAGGAAGGCGATCGCGCGCCGCGCGCTCTCGAGGTACCTCCGCTCGCCCGTCACCATGTAGGCCCGGGCGAACGCGTAGGCGTGCCGGCTCTGGGTGAGCGAGGTCTTGAGGTCCCTGCCGCGGTTCGGCGTGCCGTCGCGGGCGACGTAGGTGAAGTAGCCGCCGTGCTCCGGGTCGTAGGCGCGGGTCCAGAAGTCCGCGCTCCGGCGCATGAAGGCGATCGCACGCTCCGGCTCCTGGAGCCACTCCGACCGGAGCTCCCCCGGCGCCGCGCGGGGTGCGGGCGCCGGAGCTCCGGCCGGACCGGCCTCGCGCGGCGGCGCCGCGTGGCCGCAGCAGGACGCCGCCAGCACCACCGCCCAGAGCGCCGCGACGCGACGCAGCCTTCCCTCGCCTCGGATCATCGCCGTGTCTCCCGTACGAGCCGAGGAGACCACGGCCACCGCGGCGGGTCACGCGGGAACGCGACGCGCGCCGGCCACCCCCGGCGCCTGCCGTCCGCGTGGCGGGCGGCTGGCGCCGGGGTGCGTGCTGCTGCGCTACGGTGCGAACCGGAGGGAGGCGATCCGCAGGAGCTCCCGGCCGCGCTCGCCGACCACCTTGACGTAGACGTCGTGGGTGCCGGTGGTCGCCTCGATCGCGCAGGTCGAGGTGGCGAACGTCCTCCAGCTCCCGGTGTCCTCCACGGCGCACGGGCCGTGGCGCGGCCCGCCGGCCAGCGGGTCGATCCAGATCTCGACGGAGGCGCCGCCGAGGCTCGCGGCCTCGAGGAGCGCCGCGGTGCTGGCGACGCCGCCGCTGCCCAGGTCCACCCCGGCGTACAGCGCCCAGTCGCCGTTCTGGAGCTCGCCCAGGACGTTCCCGCGCGTGGAGCTGGCCACGACGGCGGTCCCATGCTGCTGGTCCGTCGCGACGGCGGGGATGGCGGTCAGGCCGTCACGGTACGTGAACAGGTCGAACCGCGCGCTCTGGTTGGTCGCGAACATGCCGGCCTGGCTCCCGACCCACGAGTGCGCCATGCCGTAGTGGTTGTCGAGCGCCGAGATGTCGATCGCCTGGCCCACCTGCGTCCAGGTGAGGCGGTCGCTGCTGACCCAGCCGGTCGCCTGGTGGCGGTTGCGGACGAGCTTCAGCCAGACCGCGGCGTCGGCCGGGACCGGCGTCGGGATGGTGTAGCTCACCACCACCGGCTCCGCGAGGCCCAGGTTCTCGTAGTTGCCCTCGCTCCCGCCGGCGTTGGGGTTCGGGCGGCGCATCCGGTAGGCGAACCGGATCACGTCCTCGCCGCCGATCATCGTGCGCGCCACCTGGACGTCGTGGGTGCCCACGATGAGGCCCTCCCCCTCGATCCACGTCGGGCCGGAGAGGAGCTGATCGTCGCGCCAGTAGCCGTTGCGCACGCAGAGGCCCGCCGCGTTGCCCTCTGCCTGGGGCACGAACTCCACCTTGACGACCGACGCGGTCGAGCGCAGCGCGTCCTTCTGGAGCGCCCACGCGGTGGCGTCCGCGCCGGGCGCGATCGTGAGGAACCCGCCGTCCACCGACAGCCGGTCACCCATGCGATCGTAGGTGGTCCACGCCGTGCCGAGCGCGTCACCCGGGAAGTCGTCGTTCACCGGGATGAGGAAGGGCGTGCCGCTCTGCGCGAGCCGCGGCGCCGGGAGGTCCCGCGTGGCCTTCTCGATGTACGGGACGGGGATGGTCAGGCCGTCGATCTCCTCGTCCACCCAGGTGACCTGGTGGAGCAGCCCTTCGCGGGCGAGCCCCAGCCACTCGCCAGTGTTCCTGGCGTCGCTCTTGCCCGTGCAATCGTAGGAGTGCTCGAACACCCACCAGGTGCCGTCCGCGATCTGGAACGGCGCGGTGGGGTGCTGGGCGCCGCGGTACGGGTCGATCTGCCCCGCCGGGAAGCCCAGCCAGTGCCAGTTCTCCGGGTCGCTGTCGAGCGTCTGCGACGCCCACACGTTCGTGTTCCCGTCGCACGCGGTGTGGGTCTGGACGAAGTAGTAGTACCAGTCGCCGCGCTTCATCATGGTCGGCCCCTCGGCCCAGGAGCTGTAGTCCCGGACCGGGCCGTCGCCGCCCGTCTCCGGGTCCCAGTTGACGAAGTCGAGGTTGATCATCGACGCCTCGATGAGCTGGCCGGTCGCCGGGTCGATCTCCACGAGCCGGTTCATGCCGAAGAAGTTGTCGTCCGGCCCCAGCCACGGCCCGATCCCGTTCTTCGTGACCATGTACGTCTTCCCGGAGTCGGGATCGACGAACACCGAGTTGTCGGACCCGGTGCCGCGGTCGAAGAAGGTCGTGCCGCCGTCCGGCGAGATCGGGAACGGCGTCACCTGCACCGGCTCCGACCACGGGCCGGACAGGCTCGCCGCCTCGGCGAACCACTGGGTGGCGTTGATGGCGAAGTAGACGCGGTACCCGTTCGGCGCGCGCGTGATGAACGCGCCCCACGTCCCCTCGCCCGGATCGGTCAGCCCGTCGAGCGCTTCGGCGTCCGCGTCCACCACGCGTGACATCCGCTCCCAGTGGAGGAGATCGGTGGAGTGCAGGATCTCGAGCGCGGGGAACATCGCGAAGTTCGAGCCCGCCAGGTAGAAGTCGTCCCCGTCGACGAAGACGTTCAGGTCGGGGTGATCGCCGGGCAGGACGGGGTTGTCGTACGTCACCGCGGGACCGGAGGGCCAGCCCGACGTCGGATCGTCATCGTTCGACTTGTTGCATCCCACCGCGATCAGCAGGACCGCCAGGGCTGGTGCGTACACGCGCTGCATGGACGTGCTCCTCCTGGCACCGCCTCGGCGGCGCCGGTGTTGGGTCGAAGCAGGCTTGCTTGGAACGGGCCGCGACTGCAGCTCGTCCGCGCACGGTGCGAGACCGTGCGCGGACGAGGTCCTCACTTCACGGCGCTAGCGCTGCAGCGTCAGCAGCGCCGGACGCCACGGGATGGTGTTGTAGTTGCTCGTGCTGCTGCCCCGCGCGAAGCCCTGGTAGAGCAGCTGCAGGTTGCACGGGTCGACCTCGAAGGTCTGGTCGGGGTTGGTGCGGACCAGGTCTCCGTGGCTGATCGACGAGCTCCAGTTGGTGCCGCCGTTCTGCGTGACGTTCCGCTCGCCGGCGAACGGAGCGCTCTCGCTGGCGGCCAGCGGCGTCCAGGAGCCGCCGAGGCTCGTCGCGGTGAACGAGCGGAAGTAGCGGCCGGCCGTCCCGTTGGCGCCGATGGCCTCCATGAGCATGAGGTACTGGTTCGCGCCCTTGACCTTGTAGACCTGGACGCCCTCGAAGAGGTCGTTCGTGGAGGCGGTCATGATGGTCGTGTAGGAGCTCCCGAAGTTGCCCGGGAAGTTCCCGATCGGCATGCTCTGCCGGTACACGCGCCCGTTGTCACCGTTGAAGAACAGGTAGCAGTTCGAGCTGTCGCAGATGACCGTCTGGTCGATCGGGCCATAGGGCGCGTCGGAGACGCTCGCGGTGGAGAGCGGCTGTTCGCTCGACCAGCCGTTCGGGTTCGTGGGATCGGACGACGTCCGGTAGCTGAACGCCGTCGAGCCCCACTGGTAGGCGAGCACCCAGACGTTCTTCGGGGCGAAGTAGAAGAGCGTCGGCGCCACCGTGGACACGTTCATCGAGGTCTGCGTGGCGGAGGACGCCTGCGACCAGTCGGCGAACTGGAAGAACGCCGAGCCGTAGTTCCCGCTGGTGTCGGTCCGGGACATGTAGACGAGGTGCTGGCCGTTGTGCCTGGCCGTGGTGAAGTCCTTGAGCGCGGTCCAGCCCGAACGCGGGTTCGCGAGGGGGCCCGTGGAGGTCCACCGGAACGTGGACGGGAGCGCGCACGTGGTGCCGGTGAAGCTCGCGGACACCGAGCGGGCCGCCGTCATCGAGACGATGCAGCTCCCGGTGCCGGTGCAGGCGCCGCTCCAGCCGGCGAAGGTCGAGCCGGTGGCCGGCGCGGCCGTCAGCGTGAC
>JAEYZK010000186.1 GCA_023428085.1 Pseudomonadota bacterium | reverse complement strand
GCGCTCGTGTGGCGGCCGGCGCGGGCGCTCGCGTGGCGGCCGGCGCGGGCGCGGCGCGGAGCGGCGGCGGCGTGAGATCGGGGACTGGTGAGCGCCGCAGCGCCTCCACGGCGAGCGACGCCTCCGCCTCGGAGAGGATCCTTCGCCACGCGTCCGGGTGGACCGAGGCGCCGCGCGCGAGCGTCACGTGCTGGTGTGCCAGGAGCGAGAAGAGCGCGCGCAGCGCCTCCTGCCAGCGGTCGCGCAGGAGCGACCGGAGCTCCGCCACCGTCGTGCCGCTGCCGACGGACCGGAGGAGTGCGACCTCGTCCGGGGTGAAGTCCGCGAGGAACCGCGGCGGGGTCGCGAGATAGACCACCGCATCGAGCGCGACGCGGTCGGGGACGCGCCGGAAGGTCGAGAGCTCCGGTACGCGGCCGAGGAGATCGTCGAACCACGCCTGGGTCGCGGGCAGGGCCGACCCGTCGTACGCGATCCCGAGCCGCCAGGGTGCACGGTCGCTCGTCCACGCGACCCGTCCGGCCACGCGCAGGGGCTCCTTCATCGCCTCGTGCGAGACGACGAGCTGGATCGGCTCGCCCTTGCGTACGAGCCGCGGCGAGACGAGCTGGCAACCGTGGCCGCCGACGTCCTCGGTCGTGGCCTCGAACGACCCCTGGGCGGAGACGACCGCGGTGCGGCACCGGGCGGGCGCACGGGGAGAGCGACGCGGGTTCTGGATGAACTCCGGCATCCCTGCGGCCATTCTATCCCGCACGCGGGCGCGCACCTATCCGACGCCGGCCCACACCCCCGTCCCGGGATCGACGGACGGCGGGCGCGCTGCCCGGCGACCCGCCCCGCGGCCGGCACGCCGGGCGACGGCCCCGCGGCCAGCGTTCACTCCCCGAGCGCCTTCAGGACGAGCCGCTTCCGCCGGCGCCCGTCGAACTCGTAGTAGAAGATCTGCTGCCACGGCCCGAGGTCGAGCTGCCCCTTCGTCACGGGGACGATCACCTGGTGGCCGACGAGCAGGTTCTTGAGGTGCGCGTCGCCGTTGTCCTCGCCGCTCGCGTGGTGCCGGTAGTCCGGGCCCTCCGCGCTGTCGTCCGCGGCCGGCCCGGGCGCGAGCCGCTGCAGCCACTCCTCGATGTCGCGGTGCAGGCCGGGCTCGTCGTCGTTCACGAACACCGCCGCCGTGATGTGCATCGCCGAGACGAGGATCATGCCCTCGGCGATCCCGCTCTCCTCGCAGAACGCGTGGACCTCGTCGGTGATCCGGACGAGGCCGCGGCGCCGGGGCAGCTCGAAGGTCAGGTACTTGGTGGCCGATCGCATGGGGCGATCGTAACGTCCTCCGCCGCACCCGGGCGCACTCCCGCTTGCCCCGGAGGGGGCCGTCGCCTATGACACCGTCGATGACGAGCGGGCTGCGGGTCCTCGTCGCCGACGACAACGAGGCCTTGCGCGAGAACCTGGCCGAGTGCCTCGAGGAGGAAGGGCACGTCGCCTGGCAGGCGCGCGACGGGCGCGACGCGCTGGGGCTGCTCGCCCGGCGCGAGCGGCCCGACGTCGTGGTCCTCGACCTCGTGATGCCCGGGCTCTCCGGCCAGGAGGTCGCGGCCGCCGTCCGCAGGGATCCCGGCCTGCGCGACCTCCGGCTCGTGCTCATGACCGGCCGCGAGGGCAACCCCGGCGCCTGGCCGGAGTTCGACGTCGTCCTCACCAAGCCGTTCGACCTCTCCACCTTCCTCGACGCCGTCGGACGCGCCGGCGCGCGGTGAGGCGTACGCCGCGCCCCGAGCTCGGGCGCGGTCGCGTCACGCCGCCCGGCGGGCAGGCGCGGCGACGGTGGGCGCCGCCGGCTCCTCGGCCGCGCTCCGCCAGTGCGCGCCCGTCGCCGGCTCGTAGTGCCGGTACTCGCAGATCGCGCAGCTCCAGACGACCGTGGGGAGGTAGGAGTCGCCGCTCTGCTCGAGCTTGCCTTCCCCGCGGCTCAGGACGCCTCCCAGGCAGATGGGACAGGTGATCTCGGTCATCGCAGTCCTCCCGAGCAGAGGGCTGCGAGTTGCGTGCCAGGGCGCCGGCCGCGCAACCGCCCGGAACCCCTCGCGGTGAACGGCGGGGACTCGTGGACCCTGTGCCGTGGCTGCCCGGAGTGGCGGGTCGGGGCGGTAGTTTTTTTCAGCCCTCGACCCGAGCAATACTCCCCCTCCATGTCCGATCACGCGCTCATCGTCAGCTTCAGGTACGGACGACGCGACCTCGCCGCCCTCCGCGAGGTGGAGGCCAGGCTGGAGGAGGCGATCAAGGCCGCGGGCGCAGGCGAGTTCGACGGCGACGAGATCGCGGTCGACGGCAGCGACGGCTCCCTCTACATGTACGGCCCGGACGCGGACCGGCTGTTCGCCGCCGTCCGCCCCGTGCTCGAAGCGACCTCGTTCATGCGCGGAGCGACGGTGCGGCTCAGGTACGGCCCACCCTCGGGTGGAGCGGGCGAAGCCAGGGTGGTGATCGGAGAGCCGAACTAGACCCGACCAGCGCGGCGCGGGTCCCGTCTTCGCCCCCGCGTGGCGCGCCGTCCGCTGCAGGTCGTCCTGCCCCGCCCCCTAGAACGGATGCACGAACAACCCGCTCCGCAGCTTGGGCTCGAACCACGTGCTCTTCGGCGGCATGAGCTTGCCCGCGTCGGAGACGGACATGAGCTGCTCGAGCCGCGTCGGGAAGAGGTGGAGCGCCAGCGACCAGCCCTCCTCCTTCACGCGCCGCTCGAGCTCGCCGGCGCCGCGGATGCCGCCCACGAAGTCCACGTCGCTCGAGGTGCGCGGGTCGCGGATGCCGAAGAGCGGCGCGAGGAGCTGGTCCTGGCAGATCGAGCAGTCGAGCGCGGCGACGGGGTCCGCGGCGTCGAAGCTGCCGGGCCGGACGCGGGCGCGCCACCAGCGGCCGCCGAGGAAGACGCCGAACGAGAGCGGCGCGTCCGGGCGGGGCGTGGCCGCGGGCTCGACGTCCATGACCGCGCGGAGCGCCTCGAGCAGCGCCTCGGGCGAGCGGCGCTGGGGATCGCGGACGAGCCGGTTGTAGGCGAGGATCTGCATCTGGTCGTGCGGGAAGACGACCGCGAGGAAGACGCCGTGCTCGCCGGGCGTGCCGCGGCGCGCGGCGTGGACGCGGGAGGCCGCGGCGGAGCGGTGGTGGCCGTCGGCGACGTAGAGCGCGGGGACGTCGCGGAAGAGCGCGGCGAGGCGCTCGCCGGCGGCGGCGGGCACGACCCAGAGCTTGTGCGCGACGCCGTCCTGGGTCACGAGGTCGTACGCGGGGCCGCCGCGGCGGACGTCGGCGACGAGCGCGTCGATCTCCGGGCGCGCGCGGTAGGTGAGGAACACGGGCTCGTCGTGCGCGGAGAGCGCGTCGATGTGGCGGACGCGGTCGTCCTCCTTGTCCGCCCGCGTGTTCTCGTGCTTCTTGATGAGCCCGTGGTCGTACTCGTCCACGCTCGCGCAGGCGACGACGCCGGCCTGCTCGTGGTCGCCCATCCGCTGCGCGTAGACGTAGAAGCGCGGCGCGGGCTCCTCCTCGAGCACGCCGCGGTCGCGGAAGGCGGCGAGGTTGGCGGCGCCCTGGGCGTAGACCGCGGGCGCGTGCTCGTCGGTGCCCTCGGGCAGATCGATCTCCGGCCGCGAGACGTGGAGGAAGCTCTCCGGGTTCCCGGCCGCGAGCGCACGGGCTTCGCGCGTGGAGACGACGTCGTAGGGCGGCGCCGCGACGCGCGGAGCGAGCGCCGCGGGCGGCCGAAGTGCGCGAAACGGAACGAGAGTGGCCATTGGATCTCCTGGAGCGCCGTTCCTTATCAGAAGAAGCTGCGGTCGCTGCGCGCAAGATATGCGGTTCGAAGGCGCGCCCTCACCCACCACAACGGCGCAACGCCGACCGAGTCCCATCGACCGCACCCGATCGTGTTGACAGAGCCCGCCTGGGAGTGGGATGGCATAAGGGCGCGAGCGACGGATTTCTCGCGGAGATTCGTAGGCGACCCGCAGGTCGGAAGGGCGTCCCGCACATGCGCATTCACCTCGTGGCGATGATGATGGTCCTTACCGCGGCCGTCGTGACCGGATGTGATTCCCCGCGCGAGGTAAGGGACACCGGGCG
>JAEYZK010000102.1 GCA_023428085.1 Pseudomonadota bacterium | reverse complement strand
CGGCGGACGAGGGCGTCCGCGCGGGCATGAGCCCGGAGCTGCTGGAGCCGGCGGGGCGCGCGCTCGAGCGGCTCGACGGCGCGCTCGCGGGCCTGCGCGACCAGCTCGCCGACGCCGACGCGCCGGCGCTCGCGATGGTCGCGCGGCGCGCGGGGGAGCTCCGGGTCGAGCTCGCCGCGGTGACCGCGATGAAGGAGCCGTCGCGGATCTACTTCGGCGAGGTGCGCGGCCGCGGCGTGTTCCTCCGCGCCGCGCCCATCGACGTCGCCGAGGAGCTGCAGACGCGGCTCTACCGGCGGACCGACACCGTCATCTTCACGAGCGCGACGCTCGCGGCGCAGGGCACGTTCGACTACTTCCGCCGCCAGGTCGGGCTCGCCCCGGAGCTCGCGGTCGAGGAGGGGCGCTTCCCGGGCCCGTTCGACTACGCGCGGCAGGCCGCGCTCGTCGCGCCCGACGGCCTGCCCGAGCCGAACGACCCGGGCTTCGCCGACGCGGCGGCGAAGGTGATCGAGGAGCTCACGGCCGTCACCGGCGGCCGGGCCTTCGTGCTCTGCACCTCGAACCGGAACATGCTCGCGTTCCACCGGGCGTCGCGCCACCTGCCCTACCGGATCCTGCTCCAGGGCGAGCGCCCCAAGTCGCGCCTCCTCGAGGAGTTCCGCGCCGCGCCGTCCGTCCTCTTCGCCACGCAGAGCTTCTGGGAGGGTGTGGACGTCCCGGGCGACGCCCTCTCGCTCGTGATCATCGATCGGCTCCCGTTCGCCCCGCCGGGCGATCCGGTGGTCGCCGCGCGGCTCCGGGCGCTCGAGGAGCAGGGCCAGGACGGGTTCTCCGAGATCTCCGTGCCGGCGGCGGCGCTCGCGCTCCGCCAGGGGTTCGGCCGCCTCGTCCGGCGCCGGACCGATCGCGGCCTCGTGGCGGTGCTCGATCGGCGGCTCGTCACGAAGAGCTACGGCCGCTCCTTCCTCGCGACGCTGCCGCGCTGCCCGCTGCTCCGCTCCGTCCCCGACGCGCGGCGCTGGTGGGAGAAAGGCGCCTAGCGGCCCCCGGCCTCCGCTCCCCGCCGGGCGGGCGCCCGAAGGAGGGGTCGGAGGGGCGGCGCGCGGGCAGGGGCACGCGGGCCGGGGGGACGGGGATCGGCTAGAGTATCGGCCGGGGCCGCGGCTACACTCACGACGGAAGAACGCGCGACAATGGTCCAGTTCAACGAGGAGACGCGGGAGATCGCCGTCAAGGTCGTCTATTACGGCCCCGCCCTCTCCGGGAAGACGACGAACCTCCAGGCCCTGTTCCAGAAGATCGACGGCAAGGTCCGCGGGCGCCTCATGACGCTCGACACGAAGGACGACCGGACGCTCTTCTTCGACATGATGCCCGTGTTCTTCAAGACGCGGGCGGGCGTGAAGGTGAAGCTCAAGCTCTACACGGTGCCGGGGCAGGTGATGCACGAGTCCACCCGGCGCATCGTGCTCCAGGGCTCGGACGCGGTCGCGTTCGTCGCCGACTCCCGGCGGAGCGAGCTCGCCTCGACCCAGGCGTACTGGAAGAACATGCTCGCCAACCTCGAGGCGAACGGGCTCGACTGGCGGACGCTGCCGATGGTCGTGCAGATGAACAAGCGCGATCTCCCCGACGCGTGCAGCGAGGCCGAGTTCGCCCACGCCCTCGGCGAGCCGGTGACGCCCATCGAGCCGGCGGTCGCGATCCGCGGCGAGGGCGTCATCGAGACCCTCCACACGCTCCTCCAGCGCTGCTACCGCAGCCTCGACGCGACGTTCGGCCTCGAGGGCAACTGGCAGATCACCGAGCGCGAGTTCCTGGGCCAGATCTTCTCCCACGTGGACCTGCGCGGAACGCGGCTCCCGCCGGAGGCGCAGGCGCGATGACGCCGACCGGCTCGTTCCTGAACCAGCGCCTCCCGCTGGCGGACCTGCTCGACCTCCGGTCGTTCGCGGAGGTGTGCCACTCGTTCGCCGAGCTGTACCGGGTCGGGCTCAAGGTCTTCGACGAGGCCGGGAACAAGCTCGTGGACGTGAAGGTCGGGAACGCCGACTTCTGCGGCTACATCTGGTCGAAGCCGATCGGCCGCGAAGGCTGCATCGCCACGGTCGGCCGGGTGAAGTCCGATCCCATCGGCGAGGAGCCGGCGCCGACCACCATCCAGTGCTTCTCCGGCTGCCGCTACGTCGTCCAGCCGATCCTGTACGAGGGCGACGTCATGGGCCGGGTCGTCTTCGGCCCCTTCGTGCCCGAGGACGCGCCGGAGCTGCCCACCACGCTCCGCACCATCGCCCAGGACTTCGACGAGAAGTCCGCGCGCGGCTTCCAGTCGAAGATCCGCCAGGTGCCGATGGGCACCGCCGAGAAGATCCTGAAGCACTTCATGGATCTCCTCGACGTGATGGTCTTCACCGGCCACAAGAACCTCATCGCCGCGAAGCTGCACATCGAGGCGGTGCAGGAGAGCTACCGGGAGCTCCAGGACAAGAACGCGAAGCTCGAGGACAGCTACGCGAAGCTGAAGGAGCTCGACCGGCTCAAGTCGAACTTCCTCGCCACGATGAGCCACGAGCTCCGCACGCCGCTCACGAGCGTCATCGGCTACTCCGAGATGATGCTCGAGGGGCTCGGCGGCCCGCTGACCACCGAGCAGCGCGAGTACCTCGGCATCATCATGGAGAAGGGCGAGAACCTGCTCCACCTCATCACCTCGATCCTCGACATCTCCAAGATCGAGGCGGGCCGCGTGCGGCTCGTGCTCTCCGAGGTCGAGCCCGCCCAGATCATGCGCGACGCCGTCGCGACCCTGCTCCCGCTGGCGCGCAAGAAGGGGCTCAAGGTGGCGTGCGAGCCCGGGGTCGTACCGCGGCTCGTCGCCGACCGCGACAAGCTCCGCCAGTGCCTCGTGAACCTCTGCTCCAACGCGGTGAAGTTCACGCCCGCGGGCGGCACGGTCACCGTGCGGGGCGAGATGCTCCCCGGCGAGCGGCTCGCGATGCACGTCGCCGACACCGGCATCGGCATCTCCGAGGAGCACCTCGCGAAGGTGTGGGACGTCTTCTACCAGGTGGACGGCTCCTCCACGCGCGAGTACGGCGGCGCCGGCCTCGGCCTCGCCATCGTGAAGAGCTTCATCGAGGCGCACGGCGGCGAGGTGCAGGTCCGCTCCACCGCGAACCACGGCTCGACCTTCAGCCTCGTCCTCCCGCTGCGCCCCGCGAGCGCGCCCGCGATCACCCCCGCGCCCGCCTCGGCGGCGGCGGGGAAGTGAAGGGAGTTCGCAGTTCACAGTTGTCAGTTGTCAGTTGTCAGTTGTCAGTTGTCAGT
>JAEYZK010000101.1 GCA_023428085.1 Pseudomonadota bacterium | reverse complement strand
ACGCCGGGCGCCGGGCGCGGCTCGGCGCGCGGCGCGGGCGCCGCGGCGGGCTGCGACGAGCCGTTCACGGTGCGTCCGGCCGGCACCACGCCCCCAGGCATCGGGCCGGAGCCGAACGGCGACGTCGCGGTGGACTGGGCGGCCGCGCCCTCCTCGACCTCGGCGAGGACGTCCCCGACGTTGACGGTGTCGCCGGTCGCGCGGAGCACCTTGCGGAGGATCCCCGCGGCGGGCGCGGGGACCGCGACCGTGGCCTTCTCGCTCTCGACCTCGACGAGCGGCTCGTCCACCTGGACGGGCTCGCCCTCCTTCTTGAGCCACGCGCCGACGGTGGCCTGCGTGACGGACTCTCCGAGAGACGGGACCTTGAGCTGGACGGGCATGGAAGAGGGCTCCTGGGGTCAGCGGGAAGGATCGAGCGAAGGCCGCGCCCCCGCGCGCGCCGCGGCGCGAGGGACGTCGGTCACGGCTGCTCCGCCCGCGCCGCGGCGCGGGGCTGGGCGCGCTCGAGGCGCGGGACGGGCTCGCCGAGCGCCTCGCGCACGAGCTGCTCCTGCTCGAGCTTGTGGCGGCTGGCGGAGCCGACGGCGGGGCTGGCGGACGCGGGCCGCGCGACGAGCTCGAGCGGGCGCGGGAGGCGCGGCGAGAGGTGGCCCGCGACGTAGTCCCACGCGCCCATGTTCGCCGGCTCCTCCTGCGCCCACACGAGCTCGAGGCCGGGCCGGTAGGGGGCGAGCGCGGCGCGGACCTCCTCCGCGTGCAGCGGGTACAGCTCCTCCACGCGCACGATCGCGACGTGGTCCGCGCCGGCGGCCTGCCGGGCGGCGGCGAGGTCGTAGTACAGCTTGCCCGAGCAGAGGACGGCGCGGGTGACCTTCGCGGCGTCGGCCTGCGCGTCCGCGAAGACGGGGCGGAAGCCGCCCTCGGCGAGGTCGCGGAGCGGCGAGACGGCCGCCGGGTGCCGCAGGAGGCTCTTCGGCGCCATCACCACGAGCGGCTTCCGGTGGCGCGAGAGGACCTGCCGGCGCAGCGCGTGGAAGAACTGCGCGGGCGTCGTGAGGTTCACGACCCGCCAGTTGTCGTCCACCGAGAGCTCGAGGAAGCGCTCGAGGCGGGCCGAGGAGTGCTCCGGGCCCTGCCCCTCCATCCCGTGCGGCAGCAGCAGCACGAGCCCCGAGAGCCGCCGCCACTTGGCCTCGGCGGACGAGAGGAACTGGTCGATGAGCACCTGCGCGCCGTTCACGAAGTCCCCGAACTGCGCCTCCCAGACCGTCAGCCCCTCGGGCATGTCCAGGCTGTAGCCGTACTCGAACCCGAGCGCGGCCGCCTCGGAGAGCAGGCCGTCGCGGATCTCCACCGGGCCTTGCCCCTCGCGCAGGTGCGCGAGCGGCGTGTACGGGACGCCGGTCTCGTGATCGTAGAGGACGGCGTGCCGGTGGCTGAACGTCCCGCGGCGGCTGTCCTGGCCGACGAGGCGGACGCGCGTGCCCTCGAGCGCGAGGGTCGCGAAGGCGAGGGCCTCCGCCGCGCCCCAGTCGAGCGGCCGCTCCCCGCGCCCCATCTCCGCCCGCGCCTCGAGCACCTTCATGAGCTTGGGGTGGACGTGGAACCCCTGGGGCACCTGCGAGAGCGCCAGGGCTGCGCTCTTCAGCCGGTCCTCGGGGACGGCGGTGACGGCTTCACCATCCGTGATCGGACCGCCGAGGTAGCCCTTCCAGACGCCCTCGAGGCTGGACGGCACCGGGCGGGCGGCGATCCGGGCGGAGGCGTGGAACGCCTCCTCGAGCTTCGCGCGGTACGCGCCGGCGATGGCCTCGACCTCGGCCGGCGTGGCGACGCCCTCGCGCACGAGCGCCTCCGCGTAGGTCTGCCGGAGGGTCGGCTTGCGCTGGATGGCCCGGTACATGACCGGCTGCGTGAAGGAGGGCTCGTCGCCCTCGTTGTGCCCGTGCCGGCGGTAGACCCAGAGATCGATCACGGCGTCGCGGTGGAACCGCTGGCGGAAGTCGGTGGCGAGCAGCACGGCCTGCGCCACCGCCTCCAGGTCCTCGCCGTTCACGTGGAAGATGGGGACCTGGAGCATCCGGGCCGGGCCGGTGCAGTACGTCGTCGACCGGGCGTCGCGGGGCGCGGTGGTGAAGCCGACCTGGTTGTTGACGATGACGTGGATCGTCCCGCCGACCTGGTTGGCCTCGAGCTGCGACATGTTGAGGGCCTCGGCCACGATCCCCTGGCCGGCGAACGCCGCGTCCCCGTGGACGAGCACCGGCATCGAGCGCAAGCGCTCGTAGTCGCGGTAGCGATCCTGCGTCGCGCGGATGCGCCCCTGGACGACGGTGTTGATCCACTCGAGGTGGCTCGGGTTGAACGAGAGCGAGACGTGGAACTTGATCCCGTCGGGCGTGATGCGATCGGCCGAGTGGCCGAGGTGGTACTTCACGTCGCCGCCGCCCGCGCCGGCGATCCCGGTGTCGCGGAACTCGGCGAAGATGTCCTGGAGCGGCTTCCCGACGATGTTCGCGAGCACGTTCAGCCGCCCGCGGTGCGCCATGCCGATGACGACGTTCCGCACGCCGTAGCCCATGGCCAGGTCGAGCAGGAACTCGAGGAGCGCGATGAACCCCTCGGCGCCCTCGGCGCTGAACCGCTTCGCCCCGAGGAACCGCGTGCCGAGGAACTGCTCGAGGAGCTCCGCCTCGACGATCTTCCCGAAGAGCTTCTTCTTCACCTCGGGCGCGAGCGTCAGGCGGTTGCGCGTGCGCTCCATCCGCTGCTGGAGCCACGTCCGCAGGTCGCGGTCGTTGATGTGCTGGAGCTCGACGCCGAGCGTCCGGCAGTACGTCTCCTCCAGCCGCGCGACGAGCGCGCGCAGCGTCCCGTCGCCGCTCCCGTCGGCGTCGGCCGTGGGCCGGTCGAGGTCGGCCTCCGAGAGCCCGAAGGCGGCGAGGGAGAACGGCTCCGAGGGGCGGATGAGCTCCAGCGGATCGAGGCGCGCGCGCAGGTGTCCGAACTCGCGGTACGCCTGCACCATCGCGTCCACCTTGGACTGGAACGCCGCGTCCGCGGTGGCCCGCGCCGGGGTCGCGGGCGCGCCGTCCGGCCTGCGCGGGGCGAAGCCGGTCGGGGGAGGCGCGGCGCCCGGGGTCCCGGGCAGGCCCTCGAAGGTCCGGGCCCACGCCTCGTCCACCGAGGAGGGGTCTTCCAGCCAGGCGTAGTAGAGATTCTCGACGAACGTGAGGTTGCCGACGCTCGGGATGACTGGGAGATCCGTCCGGGATGACATGCGGAACGATATTTAATGGGCCAGCCGGCCAGGTCAGGGATTCCGTGCCAGGTCCACGCTGGATGGCCCCGGACAGGCCTGCGCCCGCGTGTTGGCACGAGGTGGGTGATCAGACCAGGGCCGACGTCGCGGTGCAGCTGGGCCGCGAGGCCCACGGGCTCCTGTACAGGGGCAGCTATCACGGAGCGCGACAGCTCCTCGCGGGGATGGGCCGCAGGCTCCGTTCCGACCCAAAGGGGTCGCGCGGCGGGCGTTCCACGCGGCCTGACGGGGCCCAGGGCACGAGCTCCGCTGCGCTGACGCGGCGCTTCCTCGCCTCGCGGGAGGCGGCGCGCCTCGAGCACGAGGTGCTCGCCCGGATCGCGGTGCCCTTCGGTGACGCCTACCGGCTCGAGCTCGCCCGCGCCCCGGATGTCCGCGCCGCGTGCGAGGAGGCCCTCGGGCCGCCCACGGGGCCCGGGGCGCTGCCGCTCCGCGACCTCCTCGGCATGATCGGCGCGCACGAGTGGCGGCGCCGCGGCGTCCAGGTGCCGGCGCTCGGCGCGCGCGTCCACCCGCACTACGCGGTCTACGCGCCCATCCGCGGCGAGTACGTGGACCTCGTCGCGCGCGCCGCCGAGCGCTGGCCGGTCGGCGGGAAGCGCACGCTCGACCTCGGGACCGGGACGGGCGTGCTCGCGTTCGTCCTCGCGCGCCGTGGCGCGCGCGTGCTCGCGACCGACCTCGAGCCGCGCGCCGTCGCCTGCGCCCGCGAGAACGCCGCCCGCCTCGGCCTCGAGGCCGCCGTCGAGGTCCGCGCCGCGGACCTCTTCCCGGGCGAGGCTGCCGACCTCGTCGTCTGCAACCCGCCCTGGCTGCCCGCCGATGCGTACGGTCCGCTGGACCGGGCGGTCTACGATCCCGGCGGCGCCTTCCTGGCGCGCCTCGTCGCGGGCCTGCCGGCGGCGCTTCGCCCGGGCGGCGAGGCGTGGATCGTGATCTCGGATCTCGCCGAGCGGCTCGGGCTCCGGCCCGCGGGGCACCTCGAGGCGCTCGCGGCGCAGGCCGGCCTGCGCGTCGCGGACGTGCTCGAGACCCGCCCCGCGCACCCGCGGGCGCGCGATCGAGACGACCCGCTGCACGAAGCGCGCGCCGCCGAGATCGTCCGGCTGTATCGGTTGTCAGTGATCAGTTGTCAGTGATCAGTTGTCAGTTTTCAGTTTTCGGGTGCAGTCGAGCGCGCGCAGTCGCTCGAACTGCAAACTGTGAACTGCAAACTGTGAACTGCAAACTGTGAACTGTGAACTGTGA
>JAEYZK010000417.1 GCA_023428085.1 Pseudomonadota bacterium | reverse complement strand
GGTTCTTCCTGCCGCGCGGCTGGGCCGTCGAGGCCGGCGGCGGAGCCGGGCTCGGCGCGCCGGGCTGGGGCCGCGAGGCGTGGCGCGTCTTCGCCGGCGTGCGCTGGGCCGGCGAGCGGCGCGAGGTCGGGTTCGAGCCCCCGCGCCCGCCGCCGCCTCCTCCGCCTGCGACGAGCCAGTCGAACGATCGCGACGGCGACGGCGTGCCGAACGAGCCCGACGCCTGCCCCGACACCCCCGGCCCCGAGGACCTGGACGGCTGCCCGGACCGCGACGGCGACTTCATCCCCGACCCCGAGGACAAGTGCCCGGACGAGCCCGGGCCGGCGCAGAACGACGGCTGCCCGGTGAAGGGCCCGATGGTGGAGATCGAGACCGAGCGCCTCTCGCTGCGCGACGCGATCCTCTTCGACACCGCGCGCGACACGATCAAGCCGCAGTCGAGCAAGGTGCTGGACGCGATCGCCACGCTGCTGCGCGACCACCCCGAGCTGCGCCGGGTCCGGGTCGAGGGCCACACCGACAACCGCGGCGGGCGCACGTACAACGTCGACCTGTCGCAGCGCCGCGCGCGCTCGGTCGTGCGAGCGCTCGTCCAGCGTGGCATCGAACCCGGGCGCCTCCTCTCCGAGGGGTACGGGTTCGACCGCCCCGTCGCGACCAACGCCACCGCGCTCGGTCGTGCGAAGAATCGCCGCGTGGAGTTCACCATCCTCGAAGAGAAGAAGTGAGCCCGTGAAGCCTGCGGACGGCGGGGGGCCGCCACGCCCCCGGTTGATCATCTTCGATCTCGACGGGACGCTGGTGGACTCGGTCGACGACCTGGCCGCGTCCGTGAACCACGCGCTCGCCCACGTGGGCCTCCCCGCGCGCACGCGCGACGAGGTCCGCGGGTTCATCGGCGACGGCGCGCGCATGCTCCTCTCCCGGGCAGTCGGCGCGCGCCTCGATCTGCTCGAGCCCGCCCTCGCCGCGTGGCGCGCGCACTACGAGGAGCACCTCCTCGACCACACGCGGCCGTACCCGGGCGTGCCGGAGGTCCTCGCCGGCGCGGGCCGGGCCCTCGCCGTCCTGACCAACAAGCCCGCGCCGCTGGCGCGGCGCATCCTGGACGGGCTCGGCCTCGCGCCCCGCTTCGCGGCCCTCGTGGGCGGCGGCGACGCGCCCCCGAAGCCCGACCCCGCGGGCGCCCGCGCCCTCCTCGCGCGGGCCGGCGTCCTCCCCGGGGACGCCGTCCTCGTGGGCGACAGCCGCGTGGACGCGGAGACGGCCCGAAACGCCGGGATGGGGTTCGTGGCGGTCACGTGGGGGCTCGTCCCCCGCGAGGACCTGGTGCGCGCCGGCGCGATCCACCTCGTGGATCGCCCCGCGGACCTCGCGCCCTGGCTGCGCTGACCCCGTGCACACGCCCGGCCCCGCTCGCGCGGGGGACCAACCCCGCCGAAAACTCGCTCGCCGGCGCCCCGCGTGATACCCCCGATCCATGCTGCGCGTGCTGCTCAAGCTCCTCCTCGCGGCCGCAGCGGTCGCCGCCGTCTGGGCGTTCGTGCCCATCGGTGGACGCACGATGGCGGACCGCTGGCAGAAGGCGAAGACCCCCTCGCAGTTCGTCGACCGCATCTGGGCCGAGCTCCGCGCGGACCCCGCGCCGAAGCCGCCCCCGCGCTCCGCGCAGCGCACGCAGGCGCGCAAGGTCCCGGCGCCGCGGCCGACCGAGTCGCACCGCGACTCCGATCGCCGGGAGCTCGACCGGATCCTCTCGGAACACCTCCAGTGACGGCGGGGGGCCCGGCGAGCCCCCGCCCCGCCGCCCGTCGATCCGGCCCCACGCCAGCATGGCCGGGCCGGCGGGCGTTGCGCACCTTTGTTCCCAGGGGCCACGGCGGCGGTCCGGCCCCAGGGGGAAGGGAGCCATGGGGGTGTGGGCGGCGGCCGTACTCGCGTTGCAACTGGCAGGAGGTCCTTCGCAGGCGGCGGCGGGCGAGGGGCTCATCACCGAGGACCGCACCTGCACCCCGAGCGCGAACCTCACCGCAGGGCTCCCCGATCTCTCCGGACTCGCGGCCCAGGCGCTCCCCGCCGTGGTCGCGGTGATCACCACCTCGCCCATCACGGACAAGCGTGACGACGGCTCCCTCCGGGAGCTCTACGACAAGCTCCGCGACGGTCCGCGCAAGGGCGTCGGCTCCGGGTTCGTCATCCACCGGGACGGCTGGATCCTCACCAACGCCCACGTGGTCGAGGACGCCGACAAGATCGAGGTCGAGCTCGGCGCGAGGAGCGTCCAGCTCACGGCGCGCCTCGTCGGCCTCGACTCCGAGTCTGACCTCGCCCTCCTCAAGGTGGACGCCGGACGACCGCTCCCGGCCCTGCCCCTCGGCGACTCGGACGAGCTCAAGCCCGCGCAGTGGGTGCTGGTCATCGGCAGCCCCTTCGGCCTCGACCACTCGGTGAGCCTCGGGATCGTGAGCCACGTCGGCCGCGACGACATCTCGCCGGTCGGGCGGCCGGGCACCTACGACTTCATCCAGACCGACGCGCCGATCAACCCGGGCAACTCCGGTGGCCCCATGCTCGATCTCCAGGGGCGGGTCGTCGCCATCGCCACCGCCGTCAACGCCACCGGTCAGGGGATCGGCTTCGCGATCCCCATCAACATGGCGAAGGCGATCACCGAGCAGCTCCGGACGCAAGGCAAGGTGGTGCGGAGCTGGCTCGGCATCACGGTGAAGGAGCTGCCCGCCGAGGTGGACGAGCGGGCCACGGGCGTCGAGGTCACCGAGCTCGTGGCGAACGGGCCCGCGCAGAAGGCGGGCGTCCGCGTGGGCGACGTCATCACCACGGTCGAGGGGCGCGAGATCCGGACCCCTGCGCGCCTGCGGTGGTACGTCGCGACCGCGGGCGTGGGGCGCGAGGTCTCGGTCGCGCTGAGGCGCAAGGGGGAGCCGGACCGGACCGTGCGCGTGGTGCTGCGCGAGGCGCCGTCGCGCGAGCAGGCGCGCGTCGAGATCCATCCGGCCATCGGGGAGTGAGGGCGACGTTCGGCTGCGGCCCCGGAGCCCGCGGCCCGGAAGCCCAAGTCCTTGATTCGCGCCCCGATACCTGCTATCTGCGGCCCCTCTATGGCCGAGAAGACCCCCACGAAGAAGAAGGCTCCGCGCGCCAAGGGCAACGGCAAGAAGGCCTGCGGCATCCAGGGCTGCAAGCGCGCCTACCGCGCCAAGGGCCTCTGCTTCTTCCACTACAAGAAGTGGCGCCGCGGCGAGCTCGAGGCGAAGCCTGCGCGCTACGACATCTGCTCCAAGCCCGACTGCAAGAAGAAGGTGAAGGAGCACGGGCTCTGCGAGGAGCACTTCACCGCGTGGAAGAAGGCGCGGAAGAAGAACCAGGGCGCCGCCGCAGCGGCGGCCTAGTCGGTCCCGCGAAGCCTGAGCTGCCGGTCCAGCGCCCGCAGCGCGGCGAGCACCAGCTCGACCTCGCGCTGCGTGGGATCCGCGCGCGCGAGCAGCCCGCGCAGGTCCGCGAGGATGTGCTCCGGGTTCTGCGGGTTCAGGTACCCCGCCCGCGCGAGCACGGCGCGCGCCTGCTCCCAGAGCGCCTCCACCGTCGCGCGCAGGTGACGATGCAGGCGCCGCTCTTCCGCGGGCGTCGGGTGGTTGCGATCGAGCGCCTCCAGAGAGATGCGCACGTCCGCGAGGAGCCGCTCCGTGGTGCGTCGCCGCGCCTCCGTCGGATGCGCAGTGAAGACGAACGAGAGCTTCACGTCGTCGAGCGCCTGCCGGACCTGCGCGAAGCTCGCCCCCTGATCGCGCAGCGTGTGGGCGACCGCGACCAGGGACTCCGCCACCGGCTCGCGCGCGCGCTCGCGCCGCCGAAGCTCACGCGCGCGGTGCACGTCCTCCGCTTGGTTGACGAGCTGGAAG
>JAEYZK010000373.1 GCA_023428085.1 Pseudomonadota bacterium | reverse complement strand
GGGATGGGCCGAGAAGCTCGGCGGCGTTGTGACGCCGACAGGCGGCGTGCGCCTGCTTGAGCACGAGCGCGTGGAAACACTCGAAGGCTTTGAGGACGGCGCGTGGTGGGTGCAGGACGCGGCGGCGGCGCTGCCGGCGAAGCTTTTGGGCGATGTGGCCGGCAAGCGCGTGCTCGATCTCTGCGCCGCGCCGGGCGGCAAGATGCTGCAGCTCGCGGCGGCGGGCGCGGAGGTGACGGCGGTCGAGGCGTACCGGACGGAGGCGGCCCCACCGGCGCGGCTCGCGCCGCTCCGCGCCTGGCTGGAGGCGGGCGAGGTGCACGCGGTGGCGTTCGCGTCCCCGTCCGCGGCCCGCGCGGTGCTGGCGGCGCTCGGCCTCGAGGGCCCCCGCCTGCTCGCCCGCGCGCTCGTCGCCGCGATCGGCCCGACCACCGCGGAGACCCTCCAGGCGGGCGGCCTCGCCCCCGTCCTCGTGCCCGATCGGCACACGGGCCCCGATCTGGCTGATGCCATCGCGCGGGGTGTGGCACCAGGCTAGAACCGACCCAATGCCGACTGACGTCGAAACCGCCGAGGGGCTCGTCCGCATCCGCATCCGCCTCGACCATGGCGCGGGGGAGCAGGGGCCCGAGGAGGACACGGTCTGGGGCGAGCCGCTCGGCAGCGACCGGTACCGGGTCGAGAGCTGTCCCTTCTTCGCCTACGGCGTCTCGCGCGACGACGTCGTGCGGGCCGCGGGGCCGGACCAGGGCGGCCCGCTCCTGGACGACGTCCTCGAGAAGGGCGGCCACCGGACGCTCCGCTTCGCGCTCGACCCATCGGTCGAGCTCCAGTCCACGGCCGTGCAGCGGCTGCTCGAGCGGGTCGGCGACGCCGGGTGCACGTACGAGCTGCTCCGCCCACGGTACGTCGCCATCGACGTCCCGCCCGAGGTGGACCTCGCGGTGCTCGCCGATCTCCTGCAGGACGCGTCGCGCAAGGGGACGCTCGCGTGGGAGTGGGCGGATCCCCGGCCGAGCTGAGGGGAAGCAGGCCTCGGGCTTCAGGCCTCGGGCCTGACTCCGCTAGGGCTTGCGCGCAGCTGCACGGCGCGCTGCGCGCGCCTCCTTCTCCGCGCGCCGCCTCGCGAGGAAGCCCTCGGGGCGTGGAGCCTCGGGCCGTGGAGCCTCGCGCCGTCTCTGGCCTGAAGCCCGAGGCCTGACGCCTGAGGCCTTCTCGTGATCGCGCGCGGCCTTCCCCGCGCCGCTCGGGGCCAGGGTCCAGTGGAACAGCCGCTTCACCACCAGCGTCGCGTACGCCCCCGGCGGCAGCGTGAACGCGACGTTGACGCGGTGGCGCCCGCGGTTGAGCTCGTCGTCCTGCGGCTCGCCGACGGCGAGCTTGCCGGGCTGGACCAGGAGGGGGCGTTCCTCGGGATCGAAGTGGATCTCGGGCGTGCCGGGGACGGCCAGATCGGCGAGGCCCATGTCCTCGCGTCCGAGCACCGACAGGGCGGCCCGCTCCACCGCAGGGTCGTCGAAGCGCGTCGCGGGAGAGAGGAGCGGGAACGAGCGTGCGGCCAGGAGGCGCGCGCCGGCGGCGTCGAGCTCGCGCGGGAAGAGGAGCGTCCCGGCCTGGTAGCGGATGGAGGTGAGGCGCGCGATCCCGACCACCTCGCGGAGGTAGGCCTTCACGCCCTCGTTCCAGAGCCAGCTCTGGTACGCGAACACCTGGAGCGCGCGCCAGCGGGGCTCGGTCCGGAGCATCGCGCCCCGGTGGTCGGTCGGGTGGTTCCGGAGGTGCCGCACCACGGCCTCGTACCGCTCCGCGCCCGGGTGCGGATTCCGGCGGTCCCACTGTCCCCAGTGGGCGCGCCAGAACTCCTTCACCTTCGCGTCCCCGGACTGGTCGAGGGTGCTCGGGCGGGCGAGCACGTTCCGGAGCGCGGCCTCGAAGTCGCCGCGCATGAGGTCCTTCACGATGAACCCCTGCCCGTGCTTCAGCGACCCGAACCGCTGGGAGTCGAAGTAGTTCACGACGCCGAGCCTGCGGACCTCGGCCACGGCGGCGGGCAGGCGCGCGAGATCGTCGGGCGAGAGATCCCGGACGGTGACCGCGAACCGGTTGGAGGTGGTGTTCTCGGCCGAGAGGGGGCGCGCCGTGCGGCCGAGGGGCTTGAGCCGGAGATCCGGGTCCTGCAGCTCGATCTGGCGCTTCTCGACCGCGACGAGCTGGGTCGTCCGGCCCTGCTTGTCCTTGAGCCCGCAGTACGAGACGGCGGCCCGCGGGACCTTGAAGCGCGCGCAGATGCGCTCCACGGCCTCGAACGTGGAGAGCTTCTGCTTGTCCATCAGGTAGACGAAGTGGGCGCCGCGCGGGTCTTCGTCGAAGCGCCAGGACTCCGTGACCTGGAAGTCCTCGGGCCGCTGCTTGAGCTTCATGCGCGCCTCACGTAGCACGTCGGACCGGAGCGCGCCGCATTTCCCGTGAGAGGGCGCGCGCCCGCTCCCGGGTTGGGGAGGCGCGGACGCGTCGCGCCGGCACCCGCTCAGACCTCGGGCGCAGGCGCGGGATCGTTCACGTGGTGGGAGCCGGCGGGGGGACGCGCTCCCGATAGAACAGCACGATCGTCAGGCAGTGAAACTCGTCGTCGCTCGACTGCGTCACCACCCGATCGACGACCTCCAGGTCCGCGTTGGAGCGCAGCCAGCGAGTGATGGTCTCGCCGAGCTCCTCGCGCTCCCTCGCCTTGGTGGCCGAGAAGACCTTCACCCCCGTGAAGCTCATCGCGCTCACCGTCGCCTCCTCACACACACCGCGCACGCGCGTAGACCCGAGCGAGTATGGCCCGGCCGCGAGCGCCCTGTCAAACAAGCGGCGCCCTAAGCATCGGTATCGGCTCGCACTTTTCTGGGAGGGTGGGGCGGGGGGTCCTGGCCGACGCCTCGCGCCCTTCCTACATTCCACTTGACTGGAAGGTGCGAGGACCACCGACATGGCGGGGAAGAGTGGGAAGAAGTCGTTCGCGGTCGACTTCATCAATCAGATACGGACGATGGACTCGGGCGAGCTCAACGCGCTCATCACGCGCGAGGCCGGAGAGGAGCTCGCCCAGTTCTTCCTCCACTACAGCGCGAACCTCATCTCCCGCGATCCGGAGCGGGTGATCGAGAACACCTCCAGCCTCATGCTGATGGGATACCTCATCCGCGCCGCCGAGGACCGACGGCCGAAGCTCTCGCCGGTTCCGCTCCAGGCGTAGTCGATCCCGTCCGCTTCAAAACGGGCAGGGCGCGTGTTAAAGCGGGGCCAGTTCACGCCCCGGGAACCGCCCATGCTCATCGACCTGCACGTCCACTCGAATCACACACGCGGCTGCACGTCGGCGATCCGCGACGTCGTGCGGCGCGCCCGCGAGGTCGGCCTCGACGGGGTGGTCATCACCGACCTCAACACCCTCGAGGGGCTGACGGAGATCCGGGAGGCCGCGCAGGCGGAGGGGTTCCTCGCCCTCTGCGGGCTCGAGGTCGCGACGGATCGCGGGCACTACCTGTGCTTCTTCCCCGATCCGTCGCGCGTCCCCGCGCCCGCGCAGATGTTCGGGTCGGCGACGCCGTGGCCGGTGCGCGAGGTGCTCGCGAAGGTCCGCGCGCTGGGCGGCGCGGCGGTCGCCGCGCACCCGTACGACAAGAACATCGAGCGGCCGAGCGGGGACGTGATCTTCACGCTCGACGGCCTCGCCGCCGTCGAGGGGCTGAACGCCACGCGCAAGAGCGCGACGAACGACCTCGCGATGGAGGCGGCCGACCACATGAACCTGCCGTGCGTCGGCGCGTCCGGCGCGCACGACCTCGCGGCGATCGGGAAGGCGGCGACGCTCTTCCGCGAGCCGGTCGCGTCCGAGGCGGACCTCGTCGCGCAGCTCAAGGCCGGGACGATCTTCTCGGTCGCCATCGGCGTGACGCCCGGCGCCGCCGATCGGCCGGAGCCGTTCCGCGAGCGGCGCGAGGGTGGCGGGCGCGGGGGCGATCGCCGCCA
>JAEYZK010000336.1 GCA_023428085.1 Pseudomonadota bacterium | reverse complement strand
CGGGTCGAGGCGGCGCGGGCCGCGCTCGACGAGCGGGCGGCGGCGCTGGAGCAGGAGGCCGAGGCGCTCGTGGCGGCGCGGGAGGCGCTGGACGGCGATCGGGCCCGCGTCGCGGCGCAGGGCGCGGAGCTCGCGGAGGGGCAGCGGTCGCTCGCCGCGGAGCGGGAGGCGATCGCGGCGGAGCGGCGGGAGCTCGCGGCGGAGCGCGAGGAGCTCGACGCGCTGCGGCAGGGCGGCGCGATGGCCGAGAAGGCGCTGCTGGACAAGGGCGAGGCCCTGGCGGCGGCCCGCCGCGAGGTGGAGACCCGCGAGCAGGCCCTGACCGCGGCCGAGGCCCGGCTGGAAGAGGAGGGCAAGGCGGTCGCGGCGGAGCGCGCGGCCGTGGAGGAGCGCGCCCGCGCCGTCGAGACGGCGGAGCGCGCCGTCGAGGAGGAGCGGGAGGCGCTCGAGGCCACCCGGGCCGAGGTGCAGGGCAAGGCCCACGCCGTCGCCTCGACGGAGCGCTCGCTCTCGGGCGAGCGCGCCGCGCTCGCGACCGCGCGCGCCGAGCTCGACGAGCGCGCGAAGGAGCTGGACGCGACGGAGCGCGGGCTGGCCGAGGAGCGGGAGCGGTTCGCGGCGGACCAGGCCCGCCTCGCGGCCGAGCGGAAGCAGCTCGCGGAGGACGGGCAGCGGCTCGCGGAGGAGCGGAAGCGCCTCGAGGCCGACGGGCAGCGGCTCACGGACGAGCGGAAGCAGCTCGCCGCCGAGGGGGATCGGCTCACCGGCGACCGGGAGCGGCTCGTGGCGGATCGGGCCCGGCTCGCGGACGAGCGGGAACGGCTCGCGGCGGACGGGGAGCGGCTCGCGGCCTCGCAGGCTGCGGCCGCGGCCGCGCCCGCGGCGACCGCTGCGCTGGCGTCTGCCGCGGCGGCTGCGCCGCCCGCGGCCGCGGTCGAGGAGGCGGCCGCGCTCGAGGAGGCGGCCGGGCTCGAGGACGAGACCGTGGTCAGCGCGGCGGAGCTCGAGGTGGTCGAGGAGGAGGCCGCGGCCGGCGGGGAGGACGTCGTCTCGCTCGCCGAGTTCGAGGCGGTGGAGGACGACGAGGAGCCCGCAGCGCCGAAGCGGAGCGGGGGGAGCGTGTAGGCCGCACCCGACCGCGTCGATAGCGCTGCTCGTCCGTCATCCTTCGAACACGGCGGCGCAGCGCGGCGGGACCAGGGGTGGGGCCCCAGGAGCTCTGCTCCTGGGGCGGGGGCGCAGCCCCCGTTCTATGGATTCAGGGTGATCGTCCCGACCGAGAAGCTCGTCGGCTTCGCCTGGATGTTGATGTCGGCGATCTCGAACCCGATGAGCGCGGGGATCGTCTTCGCCGCGGTGCGCCCGGTCGAGCCGCACCACGTCTCCGGATCGAAGTCCTTGAAGCTGAAGGTGTAGTCCTTCATGTCCTTCGAGACGCGGATGAGCGTCGTCGGGTAGCAGCCCTTCTGGTTGACCGCGGGCTCGTTGCCGATGAGCCGCAGGCGCAGGCTGCGCGTCGTCGGGGAGGCGAGGCGGAAGGTGACGCTCTTGAACCGGGTCGCGTCGATGGGCTTCCCCTCCGGGAGGATGTCCACGTTGATCCCGATGCCCGCCCAGGTCGATCCCTTCCCGAACCCGACCTGGCCGGAGTAGGTCACGACGCCGTTCTCGAACTGGTGATCGGTGATCGCCGCGTCCTCGGTCCGCTCGGAGTACACCGTGTCGCCGACCGCCGCCCCGGAGCGCGTGCTCTTCGGGCCCGTGAAGACGACCACGTTCACCGGGCCGGTCGTCGCGGCCGGCACTGCGGTGGGCGGCGGCGCGGGCAGGGCGATGGGCGTGTCCACCTGGACCGCGTCCCCGCGGAACTCGGGGAACTTCAGCGCGGCCGCGGCCGCCTTGAGGCACTGACCGACGGGCGCGCTGGACGCGGCCGGGTCGTCCACGGTCGGGTTGCTCACGGCCCCCTGCGGCTGGACCATGAACCGCAGCCGGAGCTGCCGGGCGTCGAGCGGCTTGTCGAGGCCGCGCGACGGGTTCTTCACGCACTCGTCGAAGCTCCTCTTCGCGGAGGCGAGGGCGGTCTGGATCACCTCCGGGGCGAGGCCCACGGGCAGCTTCGCGAGCCGATCCTGCTCGGCCTTCGAGGCCTTCTCCCGCTCGGCGCGCTCGCGCTCGGCCTTCTCCTTGTCGAGCTTGGCGAGCCGCTCCTGCTCGGCCTTCGCCGCCTTCTCCTTCTCGAGCTTGGCGAGGCGGGCCTCTTCCGCCTTCGCGGCCTTCTCGGCCTTCTCGCGCTCGAGCTTCTCGAGCCTGGCGAGGCGGGCCTCCTCCGCCTTGGCGGCCTTGGCGGCCTTCTCGGCCTTCTCGCGCTCGAGCTTCTCGAGCTTGGCGAGGCGGGCCTCCTCCGCCTTGGCGGCCTTCTCGGCCTTCTCGCGCTCGAGCTTCTCGAGCTTGGCGAGGCGGGCCTCCTCCGCCTTGGCGGCCTTCTCGGCCTTCTCGCGCTCGAGCTGCTCGAGCCGGGCCTGGCGCTCCTGCTCGGCCTTCGCGAGCTTCTCCTGCCGCTCGCGCTCCTTCTCGAGCCGGGCGAGCTCCTCCGGGCTCTGCTGCTGCGGCACGGGCTCGGCGACCTGGGGCTGCGTCGGCTCGGTGGGCGAGACCAGCGCGGGCTCCGCGGGCTCGGCCGGCGTCGGCTCGGGCGGCGGCGCGACGGGGGTGGTGGGCGACGGCAGGCCCTGGGCCACGGGCTTCGCGTCGCCCGACTTGCTCCACGGGCGCCACACGACCCCGACGAGCACGGCCACGACGAGCCCGGCGGCGATCGCCACGAGCGCGATCGGCATCCCGCGCCGCCGCGGCGGGGGCGCCGCGCGCGGCGTCTCACGCGCCCTGGCCGCCTCGGGCGTCGGCTCCGGCGCCTGGCGCGCCAGCTCCACGGTCGGGGGCTGGATGTCGCCGAAGTACGCGGGAGGGCGCGTCTGCTTGAGCGCGGTGTTCACCGGCGTGGTCTCGGGCGCGGCCGGCGGGCTGAAGAGCTGCCCGAGCGGTGAGGCCGACCCGGAGGCAGGCGCGCGGGGGGCAGGCTCGGAGCTCGCGGGCGGGAGCGCGCCCTTGCGCCGCGGCGCGGCGGCGGGCGGCGCGGGCGACGGCGCGAGGTCGTCGAGGCTCTCGCCCTCGAAGAGATCGATGTACTTCGGCTCGGCGGCCGCCGGGGGCGGCGACGGCGGGGCCGCGACGGCGGGCGGGACGATCGCGGGCGCGGACGGAGGGTTGAGCGGCGCCGCAGCGCGCACGGGGGGCGGGCTCGAGATCGGCGCCGGGGTCGGGGTGGCGGGCGCCGCCC
>JAEYZK010000290.1 GCA_023428085.1 Pseudomonadota bacterium | reverse complement strand
CGCTCGTCGCGCACCCATTCGCCGAGCACGCGCCGCGCCCGGGCGCGGTCGTCCCGGCGCAGGGCCGCGGCGAGCGTCTCCCGCGCGCCGCCGACGAGCAGCTCCGCCCGGCCGCGCATGTCGCGCTCGAAGCCGCGCCGGCTCGTGCCCTGCACGAGCGCCGTCGCCCCCCAGGCGATCCCGGCGAGGACGAGCAGCAGCGGCACGAGCAGGGCGAGGATCGGGCGCATGGGCTGGAGCCTAGCGCCGTTCCGCTCACGGTGACGTGGACACGTGGGGAGGGCGGGCCGGATGGGTACGAGCGAGAGACCGGGTGCGGGACCGGGAGCGGGTGCGGAAGCGGGAACGGGGGTGGGGACGGGTACGGCGAGGCGGGAACGGCGGACGGTGACGGGCGCGCACCTCCCGAGACCGTACCCGGCAGCTCCCTACCCGTCCCCGTCCCCGCCCCGCCAACGAGCCCGCTCCCGGTCCCGCACCCGGCAGTTCACTCCGGGCGGTTCACTCGCGGTCCAGCTCCCCCGCCGCCGCCTCGTCCGCCAGCACCAGCACCTCCCCCCGCGGCCGCAGCATCGCCGCAGGGATCGGCTCCTCGCCCGCGCGAGGCCGGACGAGCCGGCGCAGCGCGCGCGCCTTGTCCGCGCCGGCCACGAGGAGGAGGACGAGCCGCGCCGCCTCGAGCACCGGGAGCGTCAGCGTCACCCGCTCGACCCAGGGCGGGAGGCCCGCGGGCGCGGGCACGGCCCACCGCCCGCGCTCCTCCAGCGCCGGGCTCCCCGGGAAGAGCGACGCGGTGTGCCCGTCCGCGCCGAGCCCGAGCAGGACGACGTCGAAGACGGGGAGCGGCACGTCGCCGAAGTGCTGGAACAGGTCGTCCTCGTAGCGCGCCGCCGCCTCGGCGGCGCCGCGTTCCCCCTCGATCCGGTGCACCGACCCCACCGGCACGTGCGCGAGGAGCGCCTCCCGCGCCATCCGCGCGTTCGCGTCGGGTGACTCGGGCGGGACCGCGCGCTCGTCGCCGAAGAAGACGTGCACCGCGGACCAGGGCACCTGCGCCCGGAACGGCGCGGCCGGGTCCGCGAGGAGGCGGTAGAGCGCCTTCGGGGTGGACCCGCCCGCGAGCGCCAGCGCAGCGCCCCCGCGGAGCCCGGCCGCCTCCGTGGCGCGGCGCGCCACCTCCCCCGCCGCCACCCGGGCGAGCGCGGCGGGGTCCGCGACCCGCTGCACGCGGGGCGCGGGGTTCACTCCGGAGAGATCCATTGGCGGCCCTCGCGTGCCAGGAGCTCGGTCGCGGCGGCCGGGCCCCAGCTGCCGGCCGGATAGTTCGGGAAGTCGCGCGCGGGCAGGGTCGCCCACACGTCGAGGATGGGCGTGACGATCCGCCAGCTCGCCTCGACCATGTCGGCGCGGTGGAACAGCGTCGTGTCGCCGGCGATGGCGTCGTGGAGGAGCCGCTCGTAGCCGGTCGAGGCCGGGACCGGCCCGAAGTCCTTGTAGCTGAAGTCGAGCTTCACCGGCGCGAGCTCGATCCCGGCGCCCGGCGTCTTCGCCCGCATGGAGATGGAGATCGCCTCCTCGGGCTGGATCAGGATGTCCAGCCGGTTCGGCTCGAGCTCCGCCACGCCCGCCTCCTGGAAGAGCCGGAGCGGCGGGCGCTTGAAGACGATGGAGATCTGCGAGTCCCGGCGCGCGAGCCGCTTCCCGGCGCGGAGGTAGAACGGCACGCCCGCCCAGCGCCAGTTCTCGACCTGGAGCTTGAGCGCGGCGTAGGTCTCCGTCTGCGACGTCTTCGGGACCTTGGGCTCCGCCCGGTAGGCGGGGACCCGCTGTCCGCCCACGGTCCCCTCCCCGTACTGCCCGCGCACCGTGCACTGCAGGACCTCCTCGGGCGTCATCTGCCGGACGGCGTCGAGCACCTTCACCTTCTCGTTCCGCTCCGCCTCCGCGCCGAGGGTCGAGGGCGGCTCCATCGCCACCAGCGCGAGCAGCTGGAACATGTGGCTCTGGACCATGTCGCGGAGGATGCCGGCGTCGTCGAAGTAGTCGCCGCGCCCCTCCACCCCGAGCTCCTCGGACACCGTGATCTGCACGGCGTCCACGTAGCGCCGGTTCCAGATCGGCTCGAAGATGCCGTTCGCGAACCGGAACACGAGGAGGTTCTGCACGGTCTCCTTCCCGAGGTAGTGGTCGATCCGGTAGATCTGGTCTTCACGCAGCGTACACGTGAGGTCCCGGTTCAGGGCGACCGCCGACTCGAGGTCGCGCCCGAACGGCTTCTCGATCACCACCCGGCGGAAGCCCCGCTCCTCGCTGGTGAGCCCGGCCGCGCCCAGGCCGCGCACGATCTTCCCGAACTCGTCCGGCGGCGTCGCCAGGTAGAACACGATGTTGCCCGAGGTGCCGTGCACCTCGCCCGCGTGGGCCAGCGCCTTCGCGACCCCCTCGTACGTGGCGGGGTCCTCGAAGGCGCCCTTCACGTAGTGGATGCGCTCGAGGTAGTCGGCCCAGACCGCGTCCTCGACGGGCCGGGTGGCGAACTCGCGGAGCACCTGGGTCGCGTACTCCCGGTACCCCGCGTCGTCGAGCGGCCGCCGGGCCACGCCGACGATGGCGACGTTCTTCGGGAGGAGCCCGTTGGCGCGCAGGTTGTAGAGCGAGGGCAGCAGCTTGCGCTTCGTGAGGTCGCCCATCGCGCCGAACACGACGAAGGCGCACGAGTCGCCGGGCTGGAGCGGTCGGCCCGCCATCACTTCTCCTCCCGGCGCGCCTCGGCGTGCCCGCCGAACTCCCGCCGCATGGCGGAGAGGAGCTTGTCGCCGAACGTGCTCTCCTGCCGCGAGCGGAACCGGGCGAAGAGCGACGCGGCGAGCACCGGCACCGGCACCGCCTGCTCCACCGCGGTCTGGATCGTCCACCGCCCCTCCCCCGAGTCGGCCACCGCGCCCGAGAACGTCTCGAGGCCGGGGTCCTTCGCGAGGGCGTTGGCCGTGAGATCGAGGAGCCACGACGAGACGACGCTGCCCCGGCGCCAGAGCTCGGCGATCTCGCGGAGGTCGAGCGCGTAGCGGTGCTCCTCCGGGACCTCGGGCCCGCCCGCGCCGCGCAGGAGATCGAACCCCTCCGCGAACGCCTGCATGAGGCCGTACTCGATCCCGTTGTGGATCATCTTCACGAAGTGGCCCGCGCCGCTCGGCCCGCAGTGCAGGTACCCCTCCTCGGCGCTGCCGCCCGGGCGGCGGCCGGGCGTGGGCGGGGCGGTGGCCTTGCCCGGCGCGAGCGTCCGGAAGACGGGCTCCAGGCGGGCGAAGGCGCCGGCGTCGCCGCCCACCATCAGGCAGTAGCCGCGCTCGAGGCCGAAGACGCCCCCGCTCGTCCCCGCGTCGAGGAAGGCGATCCCCCTCGCCGCGAGGAGCCTCGCCCGCCGGACGTCGTCCTTGAAGTACGAGTTGCCGCCGTCGATCACCACGTCCCCGGGCGAGAGCTTCTCGGCCAGGGCGCGGACGGTCTCCTCCGTCGCCGCCCCGGCCGGCACCATCACCCAGATCGCGCGCGGCGCCGGGAGCTTCGCCACGAGCTCGTCCAGCGACCGCACGCCCACGCCGCCATCCGCGGTGAGCCGCGCGATCCCGGCCTCGTCGGTCGCCCACCCCACGACGCGGTGCCCGCCCCCCAGCAGCCGCCGCGCCATGTTCCCGCCCATGCGGCCGAGGCCGATCATTCCGATGTCCATTGGGTCTCCCGTAGCCTCCGCTCCAGCGCCCACACCTTGTCCACCCGCCGCTGATGGCGCGGGAGGCCGTCGAACTTCGCCGCGGCGAACGCCTCGACGATCTCGCCGGCGAGCGCCTCTCCTACCACGCGCGCCCCGAGCGCGAGGACGTTCATCCGATCGTGCTCCACCCCCTGGCGCGCAGAGTACGTGTCGTGGCAGAGCCCCGCCAGCACCCCCGGCATCTTGTTCGCCGCCGCGACGGCGCCGACCCCTGAGCCGCAGACGAGGATGGCCCGCTCCGCGCGGCCGGCGGCGAGCGCCGCGCCCACCGCCTCCGCGAAGTCCGGGTAGTCGCTGGGGGTGTCGTCATGGGCGCCGAGATCGACGACCGCGTGCCCCGCCGCGCGCAGCCGCTCGGCGAGCGCGTCCTTCAGCCTCCACCCCGCGTGATCAGCGGCCATGGCGATGCGCAATGGGAGCCTCCCGGGTCGAGCCTTCTGTTAAGGACCGGAGGGGGCGAGCGCCGCGGCCGCGCGGGCCGGGCGCGAGGGCCCCGCCGAGGTGCTGCGGCACACCCGGCGCGAGTTCACAGGGCCCGCGCTTCGTGGTTAGGTGATCCGATCGTCCGAGCCCAAGAGCCCCCATGTTCCAGGTGAAACCAGAGTCTCCCCTCGCCGCGCTGGCAGCCCGCTGGGCGTCCGGATCACCCGCCCTCGAGCTCCTCGCCGAGACCCGCGAGACGATGGGCGGCATCCGGCCCGAGGATCTGCCCGAGGTGCGCGCGCTCGTCGCGCAGGTGCTCCCGCACCTGGGCGGCCCGGGGCGCGACGCCGCCCGCCGGGCCGTGCTCGCGCTCCTCGACACGGTGCGGCGGCGGTTCTTCGCCCGCCAGCTCCGCGCCGAGGAGATCGACCCCTGGCTCGCCGTCCTCCTCCCCGCGATGGACCGGGCCGACGTCACCGTGGGTGACGTCCTCCGCTCGCGGGAGGAGACCGAGCCCAGGACCGTCGCCGTGCGCCTGCTCGGCGCGGAGGCCTCCGAGCTCACGGTCGCCGACGTCGCCCGCCGGACCCGCGCGCTCGCCCGCGGGATCCTCGCCATGGGCGGCGACGACGTCTCGGTGGCGATCCTCTCCGAGAACTGCCTCGAGGCCGCCCTCTGCGACCTCGCCTGCCTCTCCTCCGGCATCGTGGACTTCCCGCTCCCCGCGAACGCGGTCGCCGAGCAGATCGTCTACATGCTGAAGCACTCGCAGGCGCGGCTGCTGCTCGTCTCCGACGAGGAGCAGCTCGCCAAGGTGCTCCCCTCGCTGCCGCTGCTGCCGGATCTCCAGGAGGTCGTGGTCTTCTCGCGCGCCAGCGCGGAGCGGCACGGGCTGCTGTCGCTCGACCAGATGGTGGACCAGGGCGCGAGCGTGGACGAGGCGGCGCGCGCGGCGCGGGCCGCCGGGGTGAAGGCCGGGGACCTCGCCACCGTGATGTACACCTCGGGCACCACCGGCCGTCCCAAGGGCATCATATTCACCCACAGGAACATCGTCACGAAGCGGCTCTGCCGCGGGTTCGCGCTGCCGGAGATCGGCGAGGGCGACGTGTTCCTGTGCTACCTGCCGCTCTACCACACGTTCGGGCGGTGGCTCGAGCTGATGGGGACGCTGTGGTGGGGCGCGACGTACGTCTTCGCCCGCTCCACCGTGCAGGCCTCGCTCCTCGAGGACTTCCGGCAGGTCCGCCCCACGGTGTTCATCTCCGTGCCGAAGAAGTGGATGGAGCTGCACGAGGCCGCCGTCTGGGAGGCGGCCTCCGACGACCCCGACGATCTGGCGATGCACCTCCGGTCGATCACCGGCGGCCGCCTCCGCTACGGGATCTCGGCCGCCGGCTACCTCGACCCGGTCGTCTTCCGCGCGTTCCACGGCGCGGGCACCGAGCTCTGCTCCGGGTACGGCATGACCGAGGCCACCGGCGGCATCACCATGACGCCGCCGGGCGCGTACGTGGACGGCTCGGTGGGGAAGCCGCTCCCGGGCGTCGAGTGCCGGCGCGCCCCCGACGGCGAGCTCCTCATCCGCGGCCCGTACGTGTCCCCCGGGTACCTCCGGCCCGGCGACGAGGAGCAGGGGCTCGACGCCGACGGCTGGTTCCACACCGAGGACCTCTTCGCCGAGACGCCCGAGGGGCACTTCTCGATCACCGGCCGCAAGAAGGAGATCTACAAGAATCGCCAGGGGCAGACGATCGCCCCGCAGCGCGTGGAGAACCTCTTCCGCGACTTCGAGGCGGTCTCGCAGGCGTTCCTGGTGGGCGATCACCGCGAGTACAACACGCTCCTCGTCTGGCCCAGCCCCAGGGCGGTCGAGGGCCGTACGCCGCAGGAGGTCACCGAGCTCCTCTCCTCCCTCGTCGCCAGCGCGAACCGGTTCCTCGCGCCGTTCGAGCGCGTGGTGACCTTCCAGCTGCTGCCGCGGGCCCTCGACCAGGAGCACGGGGAGCTCACGCACAAGTCCAGCTTCAAGCGCGAGGTGGTCGAGCAGAACTGGAAGGAGCTCATCGACCGGATGTACGAGCAGCGCCACCTGGCGCTGCCGGTGGACGGCCGGTTCCTCCGGATCCCGAACTGGGTCCTGCGCGAGCTCTCGGTGCTCCAGCACGAGGTGTCGCTCGAGGGGACCGAGCTCCGCGCGGGGAGCCGCGCGCTGCGGGTCGAGGCGACCCCCGAGGCGCCCGGGGCGCTCCGCATCGGCGACCTCGCCTACGGGAGTGAGGGGAGCGTCGTCGACCTGGGCGCGCTCCTCTCGCGCCCCGCGCTCTGGGTGGGCAACGAGCCCCTGCGCCGCTTCCTGGGCGAGGAGGCGTTCCTGTCCCTCGTCGCCCGCAAGCGGAAGGGCTCCGGCGGCGATCTCCACCTCGACCCGCGCCTCTGGGCGCCACCCGACCCGGCCCGCGTCCCCGAGCTCCTCGAGGTGATCGAGCGCGGCGACGTGACGTTCGCCTCGATCCACGCCGCGGGCGAGCTCCTCCGCGCGGAGCGGCCCGAGGCCCGGCGCGCCATCAGCCACCTGCACGTGGGCCTCGCCGCCGCGCAGAGCGATCAGGCGGCGCTCTGCCGCGCCCTGCTCCGCCGCGCCGGCGACGCGCCCGACGACGACGTCCGACGCCGCGCCTTCCGCGTGCTCCTCGCGAACGAGGAGCCGTCGGAGACGATGGCGACGCTCCGCCTCTTCCTCGACCGGCTCGGATCGATCGCGCTCCGCGACGAGGACCTCGCCGACCTCGGCGAGCGCGGCCTCTCCGACGCGCAGGTCCAGGTGCTCCTCGCCGCGCTGAACGCGTCCCAGGCCCCGTCGGCCGCGGGCGGCGCGGCCCGCGGCGCCGCGGCGTCGAAGGGCGCCCCCGAGGACCCCTCCGACCGGCGGCTCCTCGTCGGCGTGATGCGCCTCCTCACCGCCTGCGCCATCGCCCACCCCGTCTACTTCGCGCGGGTCCGCGTGCCGCTCGCGCGCCTCGCGCTGCACGACGACGCCGAGCTCGCCGCCCGCGCGGGCGAGGAGATGGACCGCCTCCGGCGCGGCTTCTCGAACTGGGTCGGGCCCAACCTGCGGCTCGCCATCGATCCGCAGACCGGGGCCGAGTACGGCTGGAAGGACGTCCTGGTCTTCGACGAGCGCATCCCCGCCGAGGCGCGGAGCCACCTCCTCCAGGCGCTCGAGGACAACACCATCGTCCGCGCCTCCGTCTTCCTCCTCGGCAAGGGCGTGCTCCTCTCCCTCGGCGACATCCCGCCGGGCGGCGCGAACGTCTCGCTGCTCGGGCGCGAGCACGGCAAGGCCGTCTACCGCCTCTCGGTGCACACCCGGGCGAAGGAGGTGTTCGACGTCGCGGTGAACGTCGCCGAGCAGATGAACTACGCCTCCCTGCGGCAGGAGGTGGCCTGGCTCCTCGCCGCGGGCGCCCCGCCCCCGCTCGTGGAGCAGTTCGGCGGCTACTTCGCCGAGTGGGGCATCTTCACCGAGGAGTTCATCCCGGGTGACGACGTCGAGCGCCAGGTGGCGCGGCTCCTCCGGCAGGGCGAGACGGCGCGGCTCCGCTCGCTCTGGCCGTTCCTCGTCTGGAGCGCCGCAGAGCTGCACGTCCGGTTCTGGGACCGGAGCCACCGGCGGCTCGCGCTCCTGGAGCCCTCGCCGTCGGCGTTCATCATCCCGTCGCACGACTACCAGACGGGCGCGCGCCTCGTGTCCGTGTCCGACCGGTCGCCCTGCGCCTCGCTCGACGAGGTCCTGGACCGCTTCCAGCGCGCCTTCGTGGACCGGATCCTGGCGCACCGGCCGGAGCTCGCCTCCGAGGCCGACGAGCGCATCCTGCTCGCCGCCGCCGTCGAGGCCGTCGGCTTCGACCGTGGCGTGGCGCTCCTCGAGCAGGCCGCGCCGGCGTCGCGGCGCGCCGCCGCCCTGCACGCGCTCCTCGAGGAGCTGCGCGAGATGGGCTTCACGCCGCACCGCGTCTGGTTCGCGGTGCGCCGGTTCCAGCGCTGGCTCGAGGTGAACCCGCAGGCCACGGTCGAGGCGCGGGGCAAGATGCTGGGCGAGCTGTGGGGGACGTACCGCCTCTCCGAGGTGGAGGCGGCCTGGCCCGACACGCGGGTCCGGTTCTTCCGCCACACCGTCTTCGCGAAGGCCCGGCTCGAGCTCGCCGCCGCGCTCGATCAGCTCGTGCAGCAGGCGCGGGCGCGCCCGGGCGATCTCGACCTCGAGGCGCAGGTGGCCGCCGTGCGGAGCGCCGCGAAGCCGACCGCGGAGGAGGACTACTTCCTCGCGCGCATGACATACCGGTACCTCGCGCCGACCGACGAGGTGGCCCTCATCTCGATGCCCTCGGGCGGACACTTCGTGACCGAGGTCGTGGTCGCGCTGACCGACGAGGCGGGCGAGCGGTACACCGTGCGCGGACCGGTCTCGCCGCGCGAGGTGGCGCGGCTGCTCCACCTCTTCCACGAGTCGAACCTGCAGGTGACGTTCTCCGCGGAGCACGAGTACCTGCTCTGCCTCGATCCGCGCGACACCGTCATCGGCGGGCTCTACTACCGCCAGGTGAGCCCGGATCGCGTGAACATGGAGAAGGTGACCGTCGCCCGGAAGCACCGGGGCAAGGGGGTCTCCGACGGGCTCATGCGCGTCTTCATCCGCCGGCTGCGCGCCCGCGGGATGAAGCGGCTCGAGACCGGCTTCTTCCAGCCCGACTACCTCCGCCGCTTCGGGTTCCGCACCGATCCGACCTCGGGCGGCCTCGTGCGCGACCTGCAGAACGACCCGTTCCCGTTCGCCTCCTGACCATGATCACCTCCGCCTGGAAGCTCGGTGTCTTGCTGGGGGGGCCTGAAGCCGCCCCCCCAGGCCCTCCTCCTCGCTCCGGTCCAGCAGAGCTGGACCTCCGCTCGAAGACCGTCGCCGCTGCGCCATGATCACGTCCGCCTGGAAGCTCATCGACACGACGCTCCGCGAGGGCGAGCAGTTCTCGAAGGCCGCCTTCCGCACCGAGGACAAGCTGGAGATCGCGCGGGCGCTCGACACCTTCGGCGTCGAGTACATCGAGGTGACGAGCCCGGCCGCCTCGCCGCAGTCGCAGCGCGACGCGATCCAGCTCGTGAAGGCAGGGCTCACCGCCCGCGTCGTCACCCACTCGCGGTGCGTGGTGGACGACGTGAAGGCCGCGGTGGACACGGGGGTCCGCGGCATCGGCCTCCTCTTCGCGACGAGCCGGATCCTGCGCGACTCCTCGCACGGCCGATCGATCCAGCAGATCATCGACCTCATGGGCCCGCCGATCGAGCTCGCGCTCCGGAGCGGGCTCGAGGTCCGCTTCTCCGCGGAGGACGCGTTCCGCAGCGACGTGGGCGACCTCCTCGCCGTCCACCAGGCGGCCGAGCGGCTCGGCGTGCACCGGGTGCACGTCCCCGACACGGTCGGCATCGCCACGCCGCGCCAGGTCTTCGCGCTCGTGCGCGAGGTCCGGCACGCGGTCCGCTGCGACGTCGGCTTCCACGGCCACAACGACACCGGCTGCGCCATCGCCAACGCGTACGAGGCGGTGAGCGCCGGCGCCTCCCACGTGGACGTGTCGGTGCTCGGCATCGGCGAGCGCGTCGGCATCACGCCGCTCGGCGGCTTCATCGCCCGGATGTACTCGCTCGAGCCGCAGGCGGTCTCGGAGCGGTACCGGCTCGGCCAGCTCCGCGAGCTCGAGCGGCTCGTCGCGC